>NZ_JCAFSU010000012.1:0-123183 GCF_059369555.1 Stenotrophomonas sp. YJH_SMC_21 | reverse complement strand
TCCCGAACTCGGAAGTGAAACGCAGCTGCGCCGATGGTAGTGTGGCTCAAGCCATGCGAGAGTAGGTCATCGCCAGGGTTTACACCCAAAACCCCGCTGCTCACGCAGCGGGGTTTTTCTTTGTGCGCAGTAAATGCGGGTAGTGCCGCCCGCTGGCCGGCAACCCGATGGCATTACATCACCCGGTAGATCCACGCCATGCGTGGATGCCCTCTGCGAGGAACAGCGGCGCCAACCAAGGTTGGCCGCTACCAACAGCAGGCGCACACAGCGGTCCTTTGCCGGCCAGCGGCCGGCAACTTTGTGCGCGGTAAACACCGGGTAGTACCGGCCGCTGGCCGGCAACCCGATGGCATTACGTCGCTCGGTAGATCCACGCCATGCGTGGATACCCCCTGCGAGGAGCAGCGGTGCCAACCAAGGTTGGCCGCTACCAACAGCAGGCCCACACAGCAATCGGTTGCCGGCCAGCGGCCGGCACTACCAGGGGCAGGTCACGCATAAAAAGACGGCGCCCTGCGGGCGCCGTCCTGATCAAACTCGAATGGAAGGCCCGGATCAGGCGACCCGCGAGACCTCGAGCGGTTCCTGCTGGCGGAATACCGAGACTGCTTCGGTCAACGTGCCCGCCTGCGACTGCAGCTCGCGTGCGGCAGCGGTGGCTTCTTCCACCAGCGCCGCGTTCTGCTGCGTGGCCTGATCCATCTGCACCACGGTCTGGTTGATCTGCTCGATACCGATCGACTGCTCCTGCGACGCTGCAGAAATCTCACGCATCAGGTGGCTGACATCCTCCACGCCGCCGACAATGCCCTGCATGCGCTGGCCGGCGTCGGCCACCAGCTGGGCACCTTCACCCACCTGCCGGCCTGCTTCGTCGATCAGCTTCTTGATCTCCTGTGCGGCCGCCGCTGAACGCTGTGCCAGCACGCGCACCTCGCTGGCCACCACGGCAAAGCCCCGGCCCTGCTCGCCGGCGCGCGCCGCCTCCACCGCTGCGTTCAACGCCAGGATATTGGTCTGGAAGGCAATGCCGTCGATGACGCCGGTGATGTCGCCGATCCGCTTCGAGGCACCTTCGATGGCCTGCATGGTATCCACCACCCGCTGCATGGCCGTGTTGCCGTCACTGGCAGCGTTCTGCGTGGAGGCGGCCAACGCACTGGCCTCACGCGCATGGGCGGCGTTCTGGCGCACGGTGGCGGTCAGTTCCTCCATCGATGCTGCGGTCTCCTGCAGGTGCGCCGCCTGGCGCTCGCTGCGCTCGGACAACGCGCCGTTGCCGGCGGCAATCTCGCTGGCGGCGGTACTGATCGACGCCGCGCATTCCTGGATGCGGCCGACCATGCGTGCCAACTGCCCGGCCGTGGCATTGGCATCGCGCTGGATGGCAGCGAAGGCGCCGTGATACTCGCCGTGCATGCGTCGATCCAGATCGCCGTTGGCCAGTGCCGAGAGCATCTGCCGTACCTCGTCGACGGTGCTGCCGAGCGTATCGAGCAGCTGGTTGATGCCACCGGTCAGGCCATCGAGGAAGCTGGCGCCTTCAGTGGCCTGCAGGCGCTGGTCGAGGTCACCGGCCGCTGCCGCTGCGACGATGCCGGCCACGGCATTCTCCAGCGCGAGCTCATGGGTGCGGTCATGCCATTCCACGGCGAAGCCCAGGCGCACGCCCTGCGCGTCGAACACCGGTGTGACCACCTGCGCGAAGTGCACCGGGCCGATCTGCACCTTGCCGTTGTGGGCTACCTGCAGGCCGTTGAGGATCGCGCGGATGCGGTCCGGGTTGGCGTGGAAACGATGGATGCTGCTGCCGACCAGGCGCTCGGCGTCGAAATCGGGGAAGGCCTGTCGCAACGTCGCCTGCTGGTTGCGCAGCAGTGCCACCACCGAGCGGTTCACGTAGCGGATCACATGGTCGTTGTCGGCGATCATCATCGCGGTGCGCGAGGCATCGAGGGCCTGGCGGATCTGCGCGTTCTCGGCATGTGACGCGGCTTCGCGCCCACGCTGGGCCTGCACGTGGCGTGCAGTGTCGGCCAGGGCGTGGGCCAGTGAACCCGGCGCATAGGCGCCGGTATCGGCATGCGCGCCAAGATCGGCACCGGTGGCGATATCGCGTGCGAGCGCGGCAAGCCGACGCGGGCCGTGGCCAAGGGCCTCGGTCTGCTGCCGAAGGCGCAGTGCGACCTGGCCGAGGAACAGGGTCAGGCCCGCGAGCATGCCGGCCTGCAGCAGCGTCGGCCACAGCGCGGCACCGCCCTGTAGCGGTGCCAGCAGGGCGAGGGTACCGACGCCACCGGCCAGCCACACCGGAAGGCGATCGCGGTGGCCCAGCAGCACGCCCAGCAGCAGGGCCATCGGCAATGCCGGTGACAGGCTGATGATCGCGCACAACACGGCCAGCTGCAGCGACAACAGCAACGCCAGACCGTTGCGGGCGACGGCCCGGCCCGCCTGGGCCCCGCCCAACCACGCGGCTGGCAGCACGGCGACGGCCGCCAACGCGGCGGCCTGCACCTGCGGGCCGCGCAGGGCCAGCGCCAGGCCAGCCAAGGCCAGTACCGCGCTGCCGATCAGCAGGCGGCGGTCAGCGCGGTGCGCGAGCTGCTGCAGGTGCGGCAGGCGGGCGGTATCGGGGGGGCGGGAGGATGCAACGGACATCGGCGACTCCTGGATCAGCAGACGACAACGGCCACGCCGCGGCGCACGCAGGAGTGCGTGACCAGGGCGCGAGCCGGGAATTCGGGGAATGCGACGCGATCAGCGACGCGGAGACGGGACACCGCGGCCACATCCTGTGGGTGACGGTGCAATGGAGCAGGCATGCGGACTTCCTTGCAGAACCAGACACACGCCGCAGGCCCGACCGGACCTGCGTGCTGCGGACGCAGGGGCCCGCAACTGATGTATCGGCCGCAGACGCGCAGAGTGAAGCGCGCGGATACCTTTGCTCAGCCCGCGTTGTCGTTGCTGAAGAAGCGCAGGATCACGCCTGCGATCTGTTCCGGATCTTCCATGTGCAGGTGATGGTTGCCGGGAAACACCGCCAATCGCCCATCGCGCAGGTGCTGCAGGCGATCGCTGCGCATCGGCTCGGGATAGTAGGACTGCGCCGGCGTGGCATAGATCACCTGCGTCGGGCAGGCGATGGCCTGCAGCAGGTTGTCGATCTGGCCCTCGCTGAGGCGGATCGCGGTGGGCAGCATCAGGCGCGGATCGCTGCACCAGCGGTAGCCACCCTCGACCGGTTCCACGCCGCGCTCGACCAGCAGCCGTGCGCAGTACTCGCTGAGCTGGTTGGTCATCATCCGTGCGCGGATCGGCGCGGCCAGGTCGGGGAACACGCGCAGCTGCTTGCGTGCCAGTGCGCGCGTGGCATTCACATGCTCGCGCAGGCGGTTGGCGGTTTCTTCCTCGGGGCCGCGCAGGCCGCCGAGCGCTTCGATCGCCACCAGGCGCTCGACGCGGTCACTGACCGAGGCGGTGAGGCTGGCGATGCCGGCGCCCATCGAATGGCCGAGCAGGTTGAAGCGGTCCCAGCCCAGTGCATCGGCGACGTCGAGCACGTGGCAGATCGCGGCGGCCGTGGTGTAGCTGGCACCGGCCGGCAGATGCGCGCTGTGGCCATGACCGGGCAGGTCGATGGCAACCAGCTGCAGCGACGACAGGTGCGGCGCCAGCGGCACGAAGCTGGCCGCGTTGTCGAGCCAGCCGTGCAGCGCCAGCACGCGCGGGCCATCGCCGTGGTTGCGCAGGCCGGCGACGCGCGCGCCACCGACCTCCAGTTCAAACGGTTGCAGACTCATGCCAGCGAGGCCACGGCCAGCCGCGCAAGCGCGCGTGCGTGCTCCGGTTCGGCGTTGAGGCAGGGGATGTAGCGCATCGTCGCGCCGCGCTCGGCCAGTGTTTCGGTGAACCCCAGCGCGACTTCTTCCAGCGTCTCCAGGCAGTCGGTGGCGAAGCCGGGGCACACCACGTCGATCTGCTTCACGCCGGATTCGGCCAGCGCCCACAGGCTGGGCTCGGCATACGGCTGCAGCCAGCGCTCGCGGCCGAAACGCGACTGGTAACCCATCTGCCACTCGTCCCTGCCCAGTTCCAGCGCCTTGGCAATGGCCTGTGCGCTGGCCTCGCAGCGCTGCGGATACGGATCGCCGGCATCGGCCAGGCGCTGCGGGATGCCATGGAAGGAGAACATCAGCGTCTGGCCGCGACCGTGCTGTTCCCAGTAGCGGCGGATCGAGCCGGCCACGGCCTCGACCCAGCCCGGATCGACCGAGTAGTCGCGCACCAGGCTCACGGTCACGCCAGGATTGCGGCGCTGCCAGGCATCGACGCGGTCTTCGACCGAGGCTGTGGTGGTGGTGGAGTACTGCGGATACAGCGGCAGCACCACGATGCGGCGCGCACCGTCGGCTGCCAGGCGGTCGAGCTCGCTGGCCAGCGCCGGTTCGCCGTAACGCATCGCATGGCGCACTGTCAGGGTCGGCAACAGGGCCTGCATGGCCTGGGCCAGATGGCGTGTATGCACCATCAGCGGTGAGCCGTCGGGCAACCAGACCTGGGCGTACTTGGCCGCCGAACGACTGCTGCGCAGGGGCAGGATCAGTCCGCGCAGCAGCGGCTGCCACAGCAGTGGCGGGATCGCGACCACGCGGCGGTCGGACAGGAATTCAGCCAGGTAACGGCGTACGGCGGGGGCCGTCGGCGTCTCGGGCGTGCCTAGGTTGACCGCCAGCACGGCGGTATCGGGTGCGTCGAGCATGGCGGTATTGTCGCCGATCCGGTGTCGTGCCGGGATGCAGGGTTCGGATTGCAGGCATAGCGCGCATCAATGTGAGCAGGGAACGCTCATTGGGGATTCATGACAACGCTACTAATTTCAGTCACTTGCTATATCTTCCTATGGACTGACTTCTGGAGCCTGCCATGCGTCGCCCGATCCAAGCCCTGCTGATCGCTGCCAGCCTGCTGTCCAGCCAGGCCATGGCCGGGCCGCAGGAAGACCAGCGTGCGCGCAATGCCGTGCGCGTGCTGGCTGAAATCCAGGAAATCCCTGAACAGGGCATTCCGGATAAATTGCTGGACGAAGGCCGCGCGGTCATCGTCATTCCCGACACGATCAAGGCCGGTCTGGTCATTGGCGGTCGTCGTGGCCACGGCCTGATGTCGGTGCGCATGCCCAACGGCGCCTGGTCCAACCCGGTGTTCGTGAAGCTCACCGGCGGCAGCATCGGCTTCCAGGCCGGCGTGCAGTCCTCCGATGTGGTGCTGGTGTTCCGCAACGACCGCAGCCTGGACAACCTGGTCAACGGCAAGTTCACGCTGGGTGCCGACGCTGGCGTCGCCGCCGGTCCGGTGGGCCGCAACGCCGCCGCGGCCACCGACGGCCAGCTGAAGGCCGAGATCTGGTCCTGGTCGCGCGCCCGCGGCCTGTTTGCCGGCGTCGCGCTGGATGGCGCGGTGCTGCAGATCGACGATGCTGCCAATCTGGACGCCTACGGCAGCAACACCACGCCGCGGATGATCTTCGAAGGCCGCGCCGCCGGTTCGCCGTCGATGGATGTGGTCGCCTTCCGCGATCGCCTGGAAGAGGCCACCTACGCGGCGCGCAACAACCGCAGCGGCAACGGCGGCAGCGCGCCGCGCCCGGCTGCCGCCCCGGCCGCTGCCCCGGCGCCTGTTCAGGCAGCACCGGCTGCGCCGGCTGAGGCCACCACCGCGCCGCTGCAGAACGTGCCGCAGACCCCGCCGCCGCCGCAGCAGGGCTTCCAGCCGGTGAATGACGGCGAGATCCGTACGGAAACGCTGGGCGGAAACTGACTTTCGTCACGCGCGCCGGCTGACAGCCGGTGCGCTATGCTCGACAGCCTGATCACTAACGTAACGAGCGTCTTTATGGGCAGTTTCAGCATCTGGCATTGGTTGGTCGTGCTGGCCATCGTCCTGCTGGTGTTCGGCACCAAGCGCCTGACCAGCGGCGCCAAGGACCTCGGTTCGGCGGTCAAGGAATTCAAGAAGGGCATGCGCGACGAGGACAAGCCGAACGCGCAGCTGGGCGATGAGTCGCGCAGCCAGGACGCGTCGCGCACCGCGCAGGACGAGCACGACCGTAACGCTCGCTGATCCGGAGCGGTTGCGGTGTTCGATATCGGCTTCAGCGAACTGCTGGTGATTGCAGTGGTCGCCCTGGTGGTGCTCGGTCCCGAGCGCCTGCCCAAGGCGGCCCGCTTCGCCGGCCTGTGGGTGCGTCGCGCCCGCAATCAATGGGATTCGGTGAAACAGGAACTGGAGCGCGAACTGCAGGCCGAGGACATCAAGCGGCAGATGCAGGACGTGCGCCAGGGCATGCAGGACACCGAGAACCAGCTGCGCGCCAGCGGTGAAGCGATCCGTCGCGAAGCCCAGCAGGCGCAGCAGCAGGGCGATGACCTGGTGCAGCAAGTCCGTGCACCGGCGCCCGCGGATCTGCCGCCGCACATGAGCGCCGCGCCCGATGCCGTTGAACCAGCGCAGGACGGTGGTGCCGCCGAGCCGGTTTCGGCCGCGCCCGCTGAAACTGGTACGCCGCCGCCGGCGCAGAGCACGGAGCGCCAGCCATGAGTGAACAGGACTTCGGCGAGAGCTCGCTGGTAGAACACCTGGTGGAACTGCGCGGCCGGCTGGTGCGCGCATTGCTGGGCCTGGGCGTGGTGCTGCTGGCGCTGCTGCCGTTCACCCAGAAGCTCTACAACGCGCTGGCCGAACCGCTGGTCTCGCAGCTGCCGAACGGGCAGACGATGATCGCCACCAACCCGGCCGGTGCCTTCTTCGCACCGCTGAAGCTGACCTTCTTCGTCGCGTTGTTCGTGGCGGTACCGTGGCTGCTGTACCAGCTGTGGGCGTTCGTCGCGCCCGGTCTGTATGCACGCGAGAAGCGCCTGGCGGTGCCGCTGCTGGTGTCATCGGTGCTGCTGTTCTACACCGGTTGCGCCTTTGCGTATTTCCTGGTGCTGCCGGCGGTGTTCCACTTCCTCACCACCTTCAGCCCGGACGTGATCGCAATCACACCGGATGCGAATGCCTATCTGGACTTCGTGCTGGCGATCTTCTTCGCCTTTGGTGGCAGTTTCGAACTGCCGGTGGCGATGGTGATCCTGGTGTTGCTGGGCTGGGTGACGCCGCAGCAGTTCAAGGAAGGCCGCGGCTACGCGATCGTCGGCATCTTCGTGCTGGCGGCGGTGCTGACCCCGCCGGACGTGGTGTCGCAGCTGATGCTGGCGATTCCGATGTGCCTGCTGTACGAGCTGGGCATCCACGCCGCACGCTGGCTGGTGCCGTCGTCGGTAGTGAAGAAGCCCGCCGCCTGAAAGACAAAAAAGGGGACGGAGGGGATTAAGTCGTTTTTGCCTTTAACGACTTAATCCCCTCCGTCCCCTTTTCGATCCACGCATGGCGTGGATCTACCTGCGTTCTGGTCAGGCGTGGAACACGTCGCTGGAGGTCGGCGTGGTCGGGATCGGCGGCGCCGCGCGGCTGCCGCGGTGCACGAACATCTGTTTCCACGCGGCGTAGACCGCGCCGACATACAGCGGCATCAGCACCGTGGTCAGCACCAGCTGGGCGATGAAGGCGGCGGCCAGCGGGCCGCCGATCAGCATCGCGATCTGGATCACGATCACGAACAGGATGTACATGCAGAACGCGGCGATCAGGCCGAGTGCGGCGAACACGATCATCGCGCCGATGTTCTCGATGCAGCCCTGCAGGCTCAGGCGCAGCGCGTGCATGCCGCTCTGCTTGTCGAACACCACCAGTGCCGGCTGGGTGAACATCGCCAGCGATAGCGCGACCGCACTCAGGAACACCAGCAGCATCCACAGCGCGATGCGCTTGGCCGGCAGGTTGGCGACCAGCGCGGCCGCGTCATCCGGCTTGATCTGCTGGCCACTGCGGCTGATCTCTTCCATCTTGGTCATGACCTCGCTGAAGGCGGTGAAGCCCTCGCGGCCGATCATCAGGAACAGCAGCGCGCCCAGTAGCAGCACCGCCAGCACCTGGATGGCCAGCGGCACCAGCAGATGGCTGACGCGGTGGTCGCGGATCGGCTGCAGCAGGTGCGAAGCCAGGCCCGGGCGGCCTTCGTCGATCTCGCCCACGGCATACAGCATGCCGCCGAACATGATCGGCGAGATGGCCAGCGTCATCAGCTGCACCGCCATGCCGGCGGCGCCCGGAATCAGCGTCGACAACAGGGTGACCACCCAGCTCACCAGCAGCCAGGTCAGGCCGATCCGGGCCAGCTGCAGCGGCGCACGCCGGTACAGGGAGAACGTATCCAGCAACCACTGGGCGCCCGCCGAAGCCGGCAGCTTGCGAATCTCTTTCATGGACATCCGGGAAGGACAGGAGGGGGCCGGGCGGCTGCCCGTGCCGCCGATTATCCCTGTTTTGCCGCCGGCTGGGCTGAAGACAGCCGTGCCTGGCGGACGAAGCGCCGCAACAGCTGGCGGGCCAGCGGCGCGGCACTGACCGCGCGCTCGATGCTGCGGGCGCAGCCGCCATGGCGACCGATGCAGTCGGCGCGGGCACGCACGTAGCCACGCATGTGGTGGGTGGCGAACTCCGGATGGAACTGCACGCCCCAGGCCTGGCGCCCCCAGCGGAAGGCATGGCAGCCGTCCAGCGGCGAGCGGGCCAGCACCTCGGCCCCGTCGGGCGCGCGCAGCACGGTCTGCAGATGGGTGGCGTGCGCGGCGAAATGCTGCGGCAGGCCCTGGAACAGCGGGTCCTGCGCGGCCTGCGGCTGCAGTTCCAGCTCGATCGTGCCGGACTCGCGGCCGGCCGGGTTGTAGGCCACCTCGCCCCCCAGCGCGTGCGCCAGCAGCTGATGGCCGTAGCAGATGCCGAACACCGGCAGGTCCTCGTGCGCGGTCTGGCGCAGCCACGCGGCACTGCGCTCGCTCCAGTCGGCGTGGTCGGTGACGAACGCCGCCGAGCCGGTCACCAGCACGCCGGCGAAGGCGTGCGGATCAGGCAGGGCGTCACCGTGCTCGACATCAATTACCACCGTCTCGTGCTCGTCCAGTCCGGCGGCGACGCGGATCCAGTGCGGGAAGCGCCCGTAGCGGCGCAGCGACGGCACCGGGCGGCCGGTTTCAAGGATCAGGAACGGAGCTGGGTTCATCCGGGGGCGGCAGGACTGACAGGACTTCCTCGATTGTAGTCAGCCCCTGCGCCACCTTTTCAAGCCCGGCCTGGCGCAGGGTTCGCAGCCCTTCAGCCCGTGCAGCACGGGTGAAGCCGGCCAGATCCATGTCGGCGCGGATCTGCCCGCGCAGCCGCGAGCCCAATGGCAGCAACTCATACAGGCCGATACGGCCGAGGAATCCGGTGCGCCGGCACTCCAGGCAGCCGACCGGCCGACAGGGCGTGGCGGCATCTGGATATGCACCATGGCTATCAGCCAGCACCGCCCAATCGGCGGCGCCGAGGCTGTGCGGCTGCTTGCAGTGCGGGCACAGCGTGCGCACCAGGCGCTGGGCGAGGATGCCGTTGAGGGTGCTGGCCAGCAGGTAATGCGGCACGCCCAGGTCGAGCAGGCGGGTGACCGCCGACGGCGCATCGTTGGTATGCAGGGTGGACAGCACCAAGTGGCCGGTCAGCGAGGCCTGTACCGCCATCTGCGCGGTTTCCAGATCGCGGATCTCGCCGATCATGATGATGTCCGGGTCCTGTCGCAGCAGGGTGCGCACGCCGCTGGCGAAGTCCAGGTCGATGTTGGCCTGCACCTGCATCTGGTTGAATTCGGGCGCGATCATCTCGATCGGGTCCTCCACCGTGCACACGTTCACGTCCGGCGTGGCCAGCCGCTTCAGCGTGGAATACAGGGTGGTGGTCTTGCCCGAGCCGGTCGGGCCGGTGACCAGCACGATGCCGTGCGGGCGCTCGACCAGCGCATTCCAGCCGGCGGCTTCCTGCGGACTGAAACCGAGCTGGTCGATGCTCTTGAAGGCCGCATCCGGGTCGAAGATGCGCATCACGCACTTCTCGCCGAAGGCGGTGGGCATGGTCGACAGGCGCATTTCGACCTCGCGGCCACCCGGCGAGCGGGTCTTGATGCGGCCATCCTGCGGGCGCCGGCGCTCGGCCAGGTCCATGCGGCCCAGCACCTTGATACGGCTGACCACCGCGGTCATCACCGCCGGCGGCACTTCGAACACCTTGTGCAGCACGCCGTCGATGCGGAAGCGCATGCGCCCCATCTCGCGGCGTGGCTCCAGGTGGATGTCCGAAGCGCGCTGTTCGTAGGCGTACTGCAGCAGCCAGTCGACGATGTGCACGATGTGCTGGTCGTCGGCGTTGACGTCGCCGGTACGGCCCAGCTCGACCAGCTGCTCGAAGCTGGGCAGGGTGGTGCTGGCCTCGCCGCGCACATCGCCACGGGCGCCGCGCACCGAGCGGGTCACCCCGTAGAACTCCATGGTGTAGCGGTGCAGGTCCAGCGGGTTGACCACCGCCAGCTCGATGCGGCGGCGGGTCAGGTGCTGCAGGTCACGACGCCATTCCTGCACCAGCGGCTCGCTGGTGGCTACCAGCACGCGCTCGGCATCCACCGCCAGTGGCAGGAAGCGATGGCGGCGGGCGTAGGCATGCGACACCAGCGCGGTCACCGCAGCGACGTCCACCCGGGTCGGGTCGATGCGCAGGTAACGGCTGCCGGTGCGCTGCGCCAGCCACTCGGTCAGGCGTTCCAGGGTCAGTTCGCCGCCGCCGGTGGCGGCCAGCTTGAGGTTGGACAGCAGTACCAGCGGATGCACTTCACTGGCGTTGCGCGCGCCCTGTGCGGAAAACCGCATGCGCTCGCGGTCCTGCTCGGCCACCAGGCCATCGGCGGTCAGGGCCGCGGCAATCTGCTCGAAATGCAGCCGTCCCCAGGGCAGCGGGACGCCGTCCGCCTCGCCGGGCGTGCCTGCCGGCAGCCGATGTTCCATCTGCCTGCTCCTCCCGGGTACGGAATGCCCCGCAGGTCGGCCGTTATACTAGCGCACCCCCTTGCCGGCCAAGACTCGTACGCATGTCCGCGACCCCGACCGTTCCGATCACCTTCCAGGGCCTGATCCAGACCCTGAACCAGTTCTGGGCCCAGCAGGGCTGCGTGCTCATCCAGCCGCTCGACCTGGAGGTGGGCGCCGGTACCTTCCACCCGGCCACCTTCCTGCGTGCGATCGGTCCGGAAGGCTGGAATGCGGCCTACGTGCAGCCGTCGCGGCGCCCGACCGATGGCCGTTACGGTGAGAACCCGAACCGCCTGCAGCGCTACTACCAGTACCAGGTGGCGATGAAGCCGGCGCCGGACAATATCCAGCAGCTGTACCTGGATTCGCTGAAGGCACTGGGCATCGATCCGCTGGTGCACGACCTGCGCTTCGTCGAGGACAACTGGGAATCGCCGACGCTGGGCGCGTGGGGCCTGGGCTGGGAAGTCTGGCTCAACGGCATGGAAGTGACCCAGTTCACCTACTTCCAGCAGGCCGGTGGCCTGGAATGCCGCCCGGTGCTGGGCGAGATCACCTACGGTCTCGAGCGCCTGTGCATGTACCTGCAGAACTGCGACAACGTCTACGACCTGGTCTGGACCTACGGCCCGGACGGCCAGCCGGTGACCTACGGTGACGTCTACCACCAGAACGAGGTGGAGCAGAGCACCTACAACTTCGAATACGCCGACGTGGAAGAAATGTTCCACCGTTTCGACGCCTGCGAGCGTGAGGCGCAGAAGCTGGTGGAAGTGAACCTGCCGCTGCCGGCCTACGAGCAGGTGATGAAGGCCAGCCACACCTTCAACCTGCTGGATGCGCGCCGTGCGATCAGCGTGACCGAGCGCCAGCGCTACATCCTGCGCGTGCGCGCGCTGGCCCAGGCGGTGGCCAAGGCGTACTACGAACAGCGCGAGAAGCTGGGCTTCCCGGGCGCGAAGAAGGCCTGACGGCCCTCCCGCACCGACCCGCTTTTCATCAACTACCCGGGGCGCCGGACGCGTTGCGCGCTGCGCCCCCACCACAGGATCGAACCGATGAGCCAACTGTCCCCCCTGCTGATCGAACTGGGCACCGAGGAGCTGCCGGTCAAGGCGCTGCCGGGCCTGGCCCAGGCATTCTTCGACGGTGTCGTCGAAGGCCTGCGCAAGCGCGGCGTCGCGCTGGAGCTGGGCGATGCGCGCCCGCTGTCGACCCCGCGCCGACTGGCCGTGCTGCTGCCGGGCGTCGGCCTGGAACAGCCGGAGCAGCACAGCGAAGTGCTGGGCCCGTACCTGAACATTGCGCTGGACGCCGAAGGCCAGCCGACCAAGGCGTTGCAGGGCTTCGCCGCCAAGGCCGGGATCGACTGGACCGCGCTGGAGAAGACCACCGACAACAAGGGCGAGCGCTTCGTGCACCGCGCGGTGACCCCGGGCGCGAGCACCGCCAGCCTGCTGCCGGAGATCCTGCGCGAGGCGATCGCGGCGATGCCGATTCCCAAGCCGATGCGCTGGGGCGACCACGCCTGGGGCTTCGCGCGCCCGGCGCACTGGCTGGTGCTGCTGCACGGCGCCCACGTGGTCGAGGCCGAACTGTTCGGCCTGCAGGCCGGCCGCGTCAGCCGTGGCCATCGCTTCCACCATGACCAGGCGGTATCGCTGGCGCAGCCGCAGGACTACGTTGAAGCGCTGCGCGCCGCGTTCGTGCTGGTTGACCCGAGCGAGCGCCGCGCGCGCATCGTCGCCGAGGTCGAGGCCGCTGCGGCCAAGGCCGGTGGCAGCGCCCGCATCACCGACGACAACCTGGAGCAGGTGGTGAACCTGGTCGAATGGCCGTCGGCGGTGCTGTGCAGCTTCGAGCCCGCGTTCCTGGCGGTGCCGCAGGAAGCGCTGATCGAGACGATGGAGATCAACCAGAAGTTCTTCCCGGTGCTGGATGCCGCAGGCACGCTGACCGAGAAGTTCATCGGCATCGCCAACATCGAATCGAAGAACGTGGCCGAAGTGGCCAAGGGCTACGAGCGGGTGATCCGTCCGCGTTTCGCCGATGCCAAGTTCTTCTTCGACGAGGACCTGAAGCAGGGCCTGGTGTCGATGGGTGAGGGGCTGAAGACGGTGACCTACCAGGCCAAGCTGGGCAGCGTGGCCGACAAGGTGGCGCGCGTGGCTGCATTGGCCGAAGTGATCGCACCCCAGGTCGGTGCCGATGCCGCGCAGGCCAGGCGGGCTGCCGAACTGGCCAAGAACGACCTGCAGTCGCGCATGGTCAACGAGTTCCCGGAGCTGCAGGGCATCGCCGGCCGCCACTACGCCGTGGCCGGTGGCGAATCGGCCGAGGTGGCGCTGGCCATCGACGAGGCCTACCAGCCACGTTTCGGTGGTGATGACATCGCGCTGTCGCCGCTGGGCAAGGTACTGGCCATTGCCGAACGCGTGGACACCCTGGCCGGCGGCTTCGCCGCAGGCCTGAAGCCGACCGGCAACAAGGACCCGTTCGCGCTGCGCCGCAATGCGCTGGGCCTGGCCCGCACGATCATCGAAAGCGGCTTCGAGCTGGACCTGCGCGCACTGCTGGCCAGCGCCAACGCCGGCCTGGCCGCACGCAACGTGCAGGCCGACGTCGGCGAGCTGTACGACTTCATCCTCGACCGCCTGAAGGGTTACTACGGCGACAAGAACGTGCCAGCCACGCACTTCAATGCGGTGGCCGAACTGAAGCCTGTCTCGCTGTATGACTTCGACCGCCGCCTGGACGCGATCGGCACCTTCGCCGCGCTGCCGGAAGCCGAGGCGCTGGCTGCGGCCAACAAGCGCATCCGCAACATCCTCCGCAAGGCTGAAGGCGACATTCCGGCCCAGATCGACCCGGCGCTGCTGCAGGAAGACGCCGAGCGCGCGCTGGCTGAAGCGGTCACTGCGGCCATCGACGACACCGGCGCCAGCCTGCATCAGAAGGATTACGTGGCGGTGCTGGCGCGCCTGGCCCGCCTGCGCCCGCAGGTCGACGCGTTCTTCGATGGCGTGATGGTCAATGCGGAAGATCCGGCGCTGCGTGGCAACCGCCTGGCGCTGCTGACGATGCTGGGCGAGCGCCTGGGCAAGGTGGCAGCGATCGAGCATCTGTCGAGCTGATGCCCGTATCGGTAGTGCCGGCTGCTGGCCGGCATTGCCACCGCGCATCGCATCGACCTGTGGATTGCCGGCCAGCGGCCGGCACTACCGGATCGCCGTCGGTGGATGTCCATCGGGATCATTGCCGGCATCGCGCAGGATGCCGGCATCCTCGCCTGCGATCACGAGGATCGCCACAAAGGCGCGTATTTTGACCGCCACTTAACAACCGATCCCGAATGACGTGATGCATTTCGCATCGTCACCTTCGGTCGGTATGCTGTGCCGCATGCAGCCAAAGAAATACGCCCTGCCGCTGATGGTCCTGTCGCTGGCCGCCACCTCCGTGGCCCACGCGCGCGGCACCATCGACAAGGTGGACATCAAGGGATTGGACAAGGGCGACGACGCCGCGATCATCGAGAACATCCAGGAATCGCTGTCGCTGTACGACACGATCGGCAAGGAACAGGGCGAATCGCGCCTGGAGTACCTGCTGTCACAGGCCGAGCGGCAGACCCGCCAGGCACTGGAACCCTTCGGGTACTACAACCCGGTGATCAAGGTCGAGGCGCCGCGCGAGGACGAGCATGTGCGGGTGCTGATCCATGTCGACAAGGGCACCCCGGTGACCGTGCGCCGTGAGCACATCGACATCACCGGGCCGGCGATGTATGACCAGTACCTGCAGGACGACCTGGCCGCATTCAAGCCCCGCAAGGGCCAGCGCTTCGAGCACACGCAGTACGAAGCCAGCAAGATCACCATCACCCGTCGCCTGGCCGAGCGTGGCTACTTCGATGCCGACTACACCCAGCGCCAGGTGCAGATCACCCGCGCCGACAACGCAGCCGACATCGACCTGACCTGGGACAGCGGCCGCCGCTACAACATGGGGCCGGTGCGTTTCGAGCAGGATTACTTCGTCGACAAGCTGTTCGACCCGCTGGTGTACTGGGAGCAGGGCAGTTACTTCCACGAGGGCAAGCTGGACCGGCTGCGCGAGTCGCTGACCAAGCTGGACTACTTCAGCGTGATCGACATCCAGCCACGGCCCGACCAGGCCGATGCCAACGGCGAAGTGCCGGTGGATGTGAAGCTGACCCGCGCCAAGCGCACCATCTATACCGCGGGTCTGAGCTACGGCAGCGAGAGTGGCCCGGGTGTGCGCGGCGGCATCGAGCGGCGGTTCCTGAACAACCGCGGGCACAAGATGAACACGCAGCTGGACTATGCGCAGAAGCGCAAGAGCCTGGTGACCAGCTACCGCATCCCCGCCTTCAACTGGCTTGACGGCTGGTACACCTTCGCCGCCAGTGCGTATGACGAGCAGACCGATTACATCGACCTGCGCAACTTCAAGCTGATCGCCAGCCGCAGCGGCGAGATCAACGAGCACTGGACCGCGATCGCCTCGATCAACGCACTGCGCGAGCGTTGGCGCTATGCCTCCGGCACTGAATTCACCGATGCCGTCTACAACACCTCGACGCTGGTGTACCCGCAGATGGTTGCCGACTACGTCAACGTCGACGACGAGATGTTCCCGCGCAAGGGCATCAGCGGTACTGCGACGATGCGTGCCGGCGTTGAAGGTGCCGGCTCGGACACCAGCTTCGTGCAGGCCAACGCCGTGCTGCGCTGGTACATCCCGGTGGGTGAAAGCAACCGCCTGATCCTGCGCGGCGAGGGGGGTACCACCTGGACCAGCGATCTGGTGGCGATGCCGCCGAGCCTGCGCTACTTCGCGGGCGGTGACCGCAGCATCCGCGGTTACGCCTACCGCGAAGTCGGCCCGCGCACACCCAAACCCGACAAATACGCGCTGGGCGCCAAGAACCTGGTGATCGGCTCGGCCGAGTACGAGCACTACTTCAATGGCGGCCCGTGGGGCGCGGCGGTGTTCGTCGATACCGGCAGCGCCTTCGACAACACCATTGATCTGCACACCGGCGTCGGCTTCGGCGTGCGCTGGAAATCGCCGGTGGGCCCGGTGCGCGTGGATATCGCGCATGGCCTGAACAACCCGGATTCGCAGTTCCAGCTTTACCTCAACATCGGAGCGGACCTGTGAGCACGCCCGCACCCACCCCGAACACGCCGCCGCCGCGCGTGCGTTTCTACCGCCGCCGCCGCTTCTGGGCGTGGTCCGGCGTGGGCGTGATCGGCCTGGTGCTGCTGGCGTTGCTGGCGGTGTACTGGCTGCTGCAGACCGTGGCCGGCCGCGATGTGCTGTTGGCACAGGTGGTGGCGCGGCTGCCGGTGGGCGCCAGCTTCACCTGGGACAAGGTGGACGGCCCGGTGGCCGGTCCGCTGACCCTGTACAACGTCGACTTCCGCTACGACGACATCCATTTCCACGCCGAGCGCGCGCACCTGGAGCCGGACCTGCGCCCGCTGCTGGGCCGCAAGCTGCTGCTGGACAAGCTGGAGCTGACCAACGCGACGCTGAACCTGGCCAAGAGTGACGAGCCGTTCAAGCTGCCGTCGTGGCCCGATTCGCTGCCGCAGATCGAAATGCCGCTGGCGATCCAGGCCGATGCCATTGCCATCGACGGCTTCCGCATCAGCCAGGCCAACGAGCCGGTGATCGACATCAGCCGTGTGCGGGGTGGCATCGAGATCG
Source organism: Stenotrophomonas sp. YJH_SMC_21 (assembly GCF_059369555.1). Classification (NCBI taxonomy): domain Bacteria; kingdom Pseudomonadati; phylum Pseudomonadota; class Gammaproteobacteria; order Lysobacterales; family Lysobacteraceae; genus Stenotrophomonas; species Stenotrophomonas sp. YJH_SMC_21. Next base: position 106,444 of record NZ_JCAFSU010000012.1, on the reverse strand, counting down.
CCAACGGCGAGTTCCAGGCGCACAAACTGGTCGTGGACAGCGACATGGGCAATTTCACCGCCCAGGGCCGCTACATCCCGGCCAAGGACTACGACACCGACGTGACCGTCACCGCAGTGTTGCCGGCCCCGCGTGGCCGTACCGCAGCGACGGTGGGGCTGGTGGCACGCGGTGACCTGGCGCACATGGAAGTGGCCGTAGCCGGGCGCGCGCCGAAGCCGCTGCACGCGATGCTGGTGTTCGATGGCCGCACCGATCCGAGCTGGAGCGCCAGCATCCGCAGCGACGAACTGGATCTGGCGCTGCTGTCGCCGGCACTGGCCAGCTCGGCGATCGCACCACTCGCACTGGACTTCACCGCGGCTGGCAAGGGCGGCAACGCCAACCTGCGTGGCAAGGTGAAGCAGGGTGATCAGGAGCTGGAGCTGGCACCGTCGGTGGTGTCGCTGCAGGACCAGGTGCTGAAGGTGTCGCCCCTGCTGGTGAAAGGGCTTGGCGGTGAGGCACGGCTGGAAGGCACCGCCGACTTCAGCCAGGAAGACCAGCAGAAACTCAATTTCTCGGTGGTCGCCCATGACCTGACCTACGTGCCGGCGCCCGATCCGAACACGGCCGGCAGCGCACCGGTGCCGGTCACCCTGAAGGAAGCGCGCTTCGGCCTGGCCGGTACCTTGAAGGCGTGGGCCGCGATCGGCCGTGCCGATGTCGAACGCGAAAAGCAGAAGGCACAGCTGCAGTTCGACGTACGCGGCAATGACCAGGCCGCGTCGATCCACCAGCTGCAGGCGCAGACGCCGGGTGGGCAGCTGCAGGTGGAAGGCCAGGTGGCGTGGGCACCGCAGCTGGACTGGGATGCCAAGGCCACGCTGAAGGACTTCGACCCCGGCTATTTCGTGCCGGGCTGGAACGGCCGCCTGTCCGGCAACCTGGCCTCCAAGGGCCGCCAGCTGCCGCCGCCGGCAAACGCGCCGCCGGGCACGGCCGGCACGCTGGAAGCCACCGTCGACCTGCCGTCGCTGAAGGGCATCCTGCGCCAGCGCAATCTCGACGCACAGGGCAAGTTCGCGCTGCAGGGCGCGCAGGGCCAGGGCGATCTGAAGCTGTCGCTGGGCAGCAGCCGGGTGACCGCGTCGGGCAAGGTGGGTGATCGCCTCGACATCGACGCGCGTTTCGAACCGCTGCAGCTGAGCGATCTGCTGCCCGGCGCCGATGGCGGCCTGCGTGGACAGGTACAGGTGAAGGGCCCGCGCGATGCGCCGGACATCACTGCCGACCTGGTCGGCAACAACCTCAACTGGGACGGCTACGGCGCCGAGAGCGTGAGCATCAAGGGCCACCTGCCATGGCGCGGCGACAGCGGCACGCTAGCGGTGCAGGGCCAGCAGGTCAACGCCGGCATGCTGCTGGAACGCTTGAACGTGGATGCGCAGGGCAGTGTCTCCAACCTGCGCCTGGCGGCGCAGACCCGCAACGAGATGGGCGCGATCGAGCTGCAGGGCAGCGTCCGCCAACAGGGCGCGCAGTGGCGCGGCGAACTGGCGTCGCTGCGTATCGCACCGGTGAAGGGCGATGCCTGGTCGTTGCGTGCACCGGCGGCGTTCGCGATCAACGGCAGCACCTACACCCTGTCCGAAGCCTGCCTGGCCGCGGCCAGCAGCGGCGCGCTGTGCGCACAGGCCAACTGGCCGCGTGAGGGCCTGGTGGTGCGCAGTGATGCGCTGCCGCTGGCGCTGGTGCAGCCGTGGCTGCCGCCGCAGTCCGGCCGCCGCATCTACCTGCGTGGCGATGTCAGCCTGGACGCGCAGATCCGCCCGCGCGGCAATGCCTGGGAAGGCCATGTAGAGGTGCGCTCGAAGGAAGGCGGCGTGCGCCTGGGCGAGAACCGCAACACCGTGGGGGATACCACCCGCGGCGAGCTGGTGCGTTATGACCAGTTCTCGCTCAAGCTCGACATGACCCCGGCCAGCATCAAGGGCTACCTGGGCATGGGCTTCCAGGGCAACGGCTTCGTCGATGCCAGGATGCAGACCGGCTGGGAGGCCAGTGCGCCGCTGAACGGCGAGCTCTATCTCAACATGTCGCGGCTGTACTGGCTGGAGCTGTTCTCGCCGGACATCGTGCGCCCGACCGGCCTGATCGAGGGCCACGTCAGCCTGCGCGGTACGCGCGGCCAGCCATCGCTGGGCGGTGACGCCCAGCTGAGCAACTTCAAGGGCGAATTCCCCGCGCTGGGCCTGACCTTCGACCAGGGCAAGGGCAGCTTCGTGGCCCAGCCCGACGGTTCGGCAAAGATCACCGCGCAGGCCAACTCGGGCCAGGGCACGCTGTACGTGGATGGTGGCCTGTCGTGGTTTGGTGATGCACAACCGCTGCAGCTGAAGATCCACGGCGAGAACGTGCTGCTGTCCAACACCAGCGAGCTGCGCATCGTCGCCAACCCCAACCTCGACTTCACGTTGGCCAAGGCAGCGATGGAGCTGCGTGGCACCGTGCACGTGCCCGAGGCCGACATCGACCTGGAGCGGCTGGACCGCGGCACCTCGGTGTCCGAAGACGTGGTGGTGCTCGACCCGGCCGATCCGGAAGAGTCGCGCACCTCGCCGCTGGACATGGACCTGACCGTCAGCCTCGGTGACAAGGTGAAGATGACCGGCTTCGGCCTGAAGGGCGCACTGACCGGCAAGATGCAGGTCTGGGCCAAACCTGGTCGCGAAATGACCGCCAATGGCGGGCTGGAAGTGAGTGGACGCTACAAGGCGTATGGGCAGGACCTGACCATCACCCGTGGCAACCTCACCTGGAACTACAACGCGGTGTCCGACCCGCGCATCAACATCCGTGCCGAGCGCCGGATCGGTGATGTCACCGCCGGCATCGACGTGACCGGGCGTGCGCAGCAGCCGCGCGCGGACGTGTGGTCCGAGCCGGCGATGTCGCAGTCCGAGGCACTGGCCTACCTGGTGCTGGGGCGCAGCCTGACCGGTGCCAGCAGCGACCAGGCCCAGCAGGTCAACGCGGCCTCGGCGGCGCTCTCGGCTGGCAGCGGCCTGCTGGCGTCGCAGCTGGGCGCCAAGCTGGGCCTGGACGATGCCGGCGTGAGCCAGTCGCGCGCGCTGGGCGGCTCGGTGATCGGTGTTGGCAAGTACATCTCGCCTAAGCTGTACGTCGGCTACGGCGTGTCGCTGGTCGGTGCCGGTTCGGTGATCACGCTGAAGTACCTGCTGCGTCGCGGCTTCGACGTGGAAGTGGAGTCGAGCACGGTGGAAAACCGTGGGTCGATCAACTGGCGGCGGGAGAAATAACCCGCCGCACATGGATGCATCATTGCGGCGATCTGCGCCGCAGCACCTGGGTGCGGGCCCAATAGCCCAGCACGATCACCAGCCCCAACCAGGGAAAAATCAGGCAGGGAATCATGCTGACGCGGTCCAGGGCGCCATGGTCGGCCATACCGAGCCGCTGGCGCTGCGTGGTGGTACCGATGAATGCCACCAACCAGAGCGCGAACACCAGTCCACGAGCCAACAGGATCCCAGACATATCCGGGAACGACTCATGCTGGAACAGCAGCAGAAGGCCGGCACCGACAACGACAGTAACTGGAAGCGAGGCGACCTGCCGCCAGCTTCCAGCCGCAACCGGGTTCACCTGCCAGCTGATCAGCATCCGTAATCCGCAGATCAGGTACCAGCCGAATGGAATCAGCAGCGTGCCGATCGCGAGGCTGAGCGCGGCCTTCGCACCGCCGGTCATGCCGCCCTCGGTGGAGGCCAGTGGCCAGCTGTTGATCACGCCGACCAGGCAGATCGTGCCGCACAGCAGGCCGGCCAACCAGGCCCGAAGGGCGGCCACCTGCGAACGCAGAGGATCCTGACGGCTGCCGAAGCGACTCCAGAACGCCACCTGCGTGGCGGACAGGCCTGGCGGCAGCTCACGATCGGGCCAGTAACGCAGTGCCGCCAACGTCAGCACCGTGATGTCGGGTCGCGACCACGGCAGCGACTCCAGCAGGTTGCGCCAGCGGCTGCGCGGGCGGCGCAACCGGTCCAGTACCGGGCGCATATCCGGGCGCACGATGGAGGTGTCCAGCCGCGAAACATGCCACGCCAGGCGCTGCCGGCCCGCATCCGTGAGCATCCAGGCCTGATCGCAGCGACGCACGATCCGCTGCAGATCCTCGGCATCGAGTCCGTTGCCGATATCATCCCAGCCGAAGCTGCTGGCCACGTGCTCGACCACCTCCCGCGGCAGAGGCGGGGACGCCTCGCGCAGTTGCTCCAGCAGGGACGCCGCGATGAGCGGCTTGTCATGCAGGGACCATAGCTCGGGTTGGGCCTGCAGCCAGGTTTCCAGCGCGGGCACGGTCGTGTCATCGTCGCTGCCCCGGGCAGCTGCAGCCAGTCGGATCAGGATGGCCGCGACCATCTGATCCACTGAACGCAGTGGCGATCGCTCGCCGTCGCCAGCAGGGGCGAGCGTGGGCTGCGGTGCCAGGGCGTGCGCCGTTGGTAACGCGTCAGGCCCGTGCGGATCGCTCTGCGACGGCTCTACCACCTTGTCCAACCCGGTGTCGGCTGGCGGCATCGGTGTGGTCTGCACGATCCGGACAGGGTCATGGCCGTATGGCCCGCGTTCCTGCTCCAGCTGGCGATCCAGCGCGATCGCTGCGTGTATCGCATCGATATGTGCACGCGAAGCCGGTTCCAGCGATGGATCCTGCATCGGCGGCAAGGCGTGCTTGTCCTGATCGATGTCGAGGGGCTGAGCGCGTTGTTTCACCCATGACAACGCAGACTGGTAAGCCTCATGCAGGCGCTGGAACGCAACCGGATCATCGTCAGGCCGGGTTACCCGCAACAGCCTGGCGTAGGCTCGCTTGATCGCCCGCTCGTCAGCATCCTCGTCCAGTTCGAGGACGTCCAGCCCCCGCCTCATGCATCGATCTCCAGCGAATCCATGGCGTGGGTCAATTCCTCGCGGTGGCGTTCGATACGGGCCAGGTCCTGGCTCTCCAGCGCAGCATGGAACTGCGACAGCCATCTCTGCAGGGTATCGCGCTGGTCGAGACACTCTTCGTAAAGCCGACCCAGTCGGGCCACTACGGCCAGGTTCGGTTGATCGTCGCGCGGATGCACTTTCAATGACTGCAGTGCCGCGAGCCGCTGCTGGATCTCGTCCGGTGACAGCAAGCCGGGGTTCTGTTCCAGGATCAGCTCATGCCGGGTCCCGCTGGCATGTTCGGTCACCTCCACCTGCAGCAATCCGTTGACGTCGTAGGTGAAGCGGGCAGTCACGCTTTTTTCCTGGGCCGGGCCCTTTCCCTTCAACGGAATGCGGATTTCACCCAGTTTGATGTTGCGGTCCACGGTGGGGCTTTCGCCCTGGTAGATGTCCAGTACCAGCTGTGTCTGTGCATCGTTGATTGGGCAGAAATCGTCCTCGCGGCTGACCGGCACCACGCTGTTGCGCTGGATGATCGGATGGAAGTAGCCGCCGCGCTCCTGGCCGGATGCATCGCGACGGCACACCTGTATGCCCAACGTATAGGGGCAGACATCGGTCAGCACGGTTTCGCGCAGTGACTGGTCGCGCGCTTTAAGGCCGGCCGCCACGGCCGCGCCCATGGCGATGGCCTGGTCCGGGTTGACATGCCGCAATGGCAGGCGACCGAACATGCGGGTCACCAGCCGGCTGATCATCGGCATGCGGACGGCACCGCCCACCAGCACGATGTCGTCCAGCGCCTCCGGCTTCAGGCGGGCATCACGGATGGCCCGTTCGATGGGCGCACGCATGCGCTGCAGCAGGGGGTCGCACAACTGCGCGTAGCGTGCCTCATCCAGCTGCCAGTCCAATTCGCGGCCTTCCAGGTTGAACTGCAGGTGGCCGCTGCCCTGTTGGCTCAGTTCGCGCTTGAACAGTTCCAGCCGGCGCAGCAGCTGTGCACGTTCGCCCGGGGCGATCATGGCCGCCCGCAGGCCCTGTTCGGCCAGCAACGCCTGCTCGAGCACCCGCAGGAAGTCTTCCCCGCCAAGGAAGTTGTCGCCGGCGCTGGCATGGACTTCCACCACACCTTCGAACAGCTCCAGGATGGAGACATCGAAGGTGCCACCGCCAAGGTCCAGTACCAGCACCCGAGCTTCCTCCTCGCGCTGCTGCAGGCCATAGGACAGCGCGGCGGCGGTGGGTTCGTTGATCAGGCGCTCGACCCGGATGCCAGCCAGTTCGCCGGCGGCGCGGGTGGCCTTGCGCTGGGCGTCGGAAAAATACGCAGGCACGCTGATGACCGCTTCTTCCACTTTCTGCCCGAGCACGGCTTCCGCATCGGCCAGCAATGAACGCAGCACCAGCGCCGAAAGCTCCTCGGGACGGAATACGCGATCGCCCAGCCGGGTTTCACGGTTGCTGCCCATCCAGCGTTTGAAATGGGCCGCGCTCTGGTCAGGGTGGCTGATCAGGCGATCGCGAGCGGGAGCACCCACCAGCACGACGTCGCCGTCGAGACTGACTACCGACGGGGTCAACAGCTCGCCATGGGCATTGGGGAACAGGCGCGGTCCATCCGACGAATGCACACCGATGAGCGAGTGCGTCGTGCCCAGGTCGATTCCAACAATCATCTGCTGACGTCCGTTGTGCAGGGAACCGCGATTGTAGGAGTGGCCCCGACCCCCTGACCATCGGGCGTTGCCCGACAGCGCCCCACGGGCTATGGTCCCGGGCTGTTCAGTCGTACCGGATTGCCTCATGTCATCACGCAAAGCCCTTCCCACCGCCCTGGCCCTGGGCCTGACCCTCGCCGCCGGTGCCCACGCCGATGAAGGCATGTGGATGCCGACCCAGCTGCCGGAACTGGCCAAGCCGCTGCAGGCCGCAGGTTTCAAGGGCAATCCGGCCGACCTGGCCAATGTCACCGCGCCGCCGCTGAGCGCCGTGGTGCGTGCCGGTGGCGGCACCGGTTCGTTCGTGTCCGCCGACGGCCTGCTACTGACCAACCACCACGTGGCGATGGGCGTGATCCAGTACAACAGCTCGCCCGAGCACGACCTGATCACTGGTGGCTTCATCGCCAGGGACCGTGCCGACGAGCGCCCGGCCAACCCGGACTTCCGCGTGCTGGTCACCGTCGGCTTCGACAAGGTGACCGACCAGGTGCTGGCGCAGGCGCGTGGCAAGACCGGCCGCGCCTACTTCGATGCCGTCGATGCGGCCAGCAAGCAGATCGTGGCCGAGTGCGAGAAGGACGGCAGCGTGCGCTGCTCGGTGGCCAACATGTACTACGGCACCGACTTCTACCGGATCGCCCAGCTGGAACTGAGCGACGTGCGCCTGGTGTACGCGCCGCCGCGTGCGATCGGCAACTACGGCGACGAGATCGACAACTTCATGTGGCCGCGCCACACCGGCGACTTCACCCTGCTGCGCGCCTACGTGGGCAAGGACGGCAAGCCGGCCGCCTACAGCAAGGACAACGTGCCCTACCAGGCGCCGGCACACCTGCAGATGTCGGTGGAAGGCCCGAAGGAAGGCGACTACGCGATGCTGGCCGGTTACCCGGGCATCACCTACCGCCATCGTACCGCGGCCGAATTCGCTGGCCAGATCGATACCGTGCTGCCGCGCCGCGTATCGGTGTTCCAGCAGATGATCGACACCATCGAGGCCGCCAGCGCCAAGGATGCACAGGCGCGCACCCGCTACGCCTCGCAGCTGCAGTCGCTGAAGAACAACCGCAAGCGCGCTGCCGGTGAGCTGGAAGGCCTGCTGCGCAGCGACGCGAAGGCCCAGCGTGCCGCCGACGAGACGGCGATGCTGGCGGCCACCGACCGCAAGTACCAGGGCGACATCAAGGCACTGCTGGCCAACCTGTCGCAGGGTGCGGCGGTGGGCGAGCGTGACTTGCTGCTGGACCAGATGGCCGCGCAGAGCCAGCTGCTGCGTTCGGCGTTGCTGCTGGAGCGCCTGCGCATCGAATCGGCCAAGCCGGACGCGCAGCGCGAAAGCGGCTACCAGCAGCGCGACCAGGCGATGATCGAAGGCGTGCTCAAGCAGGTCCAGCGCCGTTACGCACCGGAGGTCGAGAAGGCGCTGCTGACCACTCTGCTGACCCGCTACCAGCAGCTGCCGGACGCGCAGCGCGTGGCCGAGTTCGACGCGGCCTTCGGCCGTACGCCGCAGCAGCTGGCCAAGGCGCTGGACACCCTGTATGCGGGCACCCAGCTGGGTGACGAGGCGCAGCGCCTGTCGCGCTTCGCTGCCGCACGCGAAGGCAAGGCGCTGGCCGCCGATCCGCTGATCGCCGTGGCCGGCCCGCTGGTGGCCGCGCAGCTGCGCATCGAGAACGAGAGCAAGACCCGCGAAGGCGAGCAGCTGCGCCTGCGCCCGGCCTACATGCAGGCGCTGTTCGCCTGGCGTGCCAAGCAGGGCCGCGCCGTGTACCCGGATGCCAACCGCACCCTGCGCATCAGCTACGGCAAGGTCGAGGCGCTGCACCCGCGCGATGGCGTGACCTACTCGCCGGTGACCACCGTGGCCGGCATCGTCGAGAAGAACACCAACGCCTATCCGTTCGATGCGCCCAAGCCGCTGCTGGCGGCGATTGCCAAGGGTGACTTCGGCAGCACCGCCGACCCGGCGCTGAAGACCCAGACGGTCAACTTCCTGACCAACCTGGATACCACCGGCGGCAACTCCGGCTCGCCGGTGCTCAACGCCAAGGGCGAACTGATCGGCCTGAACTTCGACAGCAACTGGGAATCGGTCAGCGCCAGCTGGTGGTTCGACCCGCGCTACAAGCGCGCCGTGCACGTGGACATGCGCTACCTGCGCTGGCTGCTGGCCAAGGTCTACCCGGCGCCCGAGCTGCTGAAGGAAATGGGCGTGCCGGCCCAATAAAGCCGGTACCTGGCAGGTGCCCACCGCTTCCTGGTGGGTGCCCATTGATTCCCGGTAGGTGCCCACTGTCAGTGGGCACGGATGTCCCCGTCACGACCAACGGTCGTGACCCACCAGACGGACCAACGGTCGTGACCCACCGCCATGACCTACCCTCACGACCAACGGTCGTGATCTACTGGCCCCTGTTCCGACGGAAATGCACGCGTGGTCTCCAGCTGGATCCTGCTGCTGGTCTCGGTTGCCTATGCCGCGCTGCTGTTCGGCGTGGCGTGGTGGGGTGACCGCCGGCCGATGTATCCCGATCGGCCGTGGCTGCGGCCGGTGGTGTACAGCCTGGCGCTGGCCGTTTACTGCTCGTCGTGGACCTTCTACGGCGCGGTGGGTACCGCCGTGCGCAACGGCATCGGCTACCTGCCGATCTATATCGGTCCGTTGCTGCTGCTGTTGTTCGGCTGGCGCATCATCGAACGCCTGGCGCTGATCGCGCGCAGCCAGAACGTGGTCTCCATCGCCGATTTCATCTCCTCGCGCTTCGGCCGCTCGCGGCGGTTGGCGGCACTGGTGGCGATCATCGCCCTGATCGGCATCATCCCGTACCTGGCCCTGCAGTACAAAGCGGTGGCGATGAGCCTGCAGGTGCTGACCGGCAACAGCGGCCCGACCGGCTTCTTCACCGATCCGGCGCTGTACGTGGCGCTGCTGATGGCGCTGTTCGCCACCCTGTTCGGCACCCGCCAGGTCGACGCCACCGAGCACCACCACGGCATGATGCTGGCGATCGCCTTCGAATCGGTGATCAAGCTGCTGGCCATGCTGGCCGTGGGCGTGTTCGCCTACCTGTGGCTGAGCAACCGCACCGACGCGGTGGTCGAGTCGGTGCATACGCTGTTCACCGGCCTGCCGCCGGTGGGCTTCATCTCGCAGACCCTGCTCAGCTTCCTGGCCATCATCTGCCTGCCACGCCAGTTCCACGTGGCCGTGGTCGAGTGCGGTGACGTGCGCGACGTACGCCGCGCGCGCTGGATGTTCGGTGGCTACCTGGTACTGATCTCGGGCATGGTGCTGCCGATCGCCACCGCCGGCGTGACCCTGTTCGGCACCGGCGGCAGCGTCGCCGACGACTCGATGGTGCTGGCCCTGCCGCTGGCCGAAGGCCGCAACGCGCTGGCGCTGATCGCCTATGTGGGCGGCTTCTCCGCCGCCACCGGCATGGTCATCGTCTCGTCCATCGCGCTGGCCACCATGGTCAGCAACGATCTGGTGATGCCGGTGCTGCTGCGTCGCAGTGGCGACCATCAGGAAGCCGCCGACGTTGCCTCGCGCGTGCTGTGGATCCGCCGCCTGGCGATCCTGCTGCTGGCGCTGATGGCCTACAGCTACTACCGCACCAGCAGCAACGACAGCACGCTGGCCTCGTACGGCCTGATGGCGTTCGCGGCGGTGGCGCAGTTCGCGCCCGGGCTGATCGGCGGTCTGTACTGGCGCGGCGCGAGCCGGCGTGGTGTCGAGGTGGGCATGCTGCTGGGCTTCGCCACCTGGCTGTACACACTGCTGCTGCCGGCGATGACCATGGCCGGCTGGGTCGATGCTGGCTGGGTGCAGCACGGCCCGTTCGGCATCGAGTGGCTGCGCCCGCAGCAGCTGTTCGGCATGACCGGCTGGGACCCGCTGACCCATGGCACGTTCTGGTCGCTGCTGGTCAATGCGGCGACGATGATGCTGGTGTCTGCACGATGGCGGCCCGGTGTGGACGAGCGGCTGCGCGCCGCGCCGTTCCTCGACCCGTATGCCGAACGACCGTCGGTGGCGGGTGGTTGGCCGGGTCACGTGCATGTGGGCGATCTGCTGGCGCTGGCTTCGCGCGTGGTCGGCGAGCGCCACGCGCGGCGTTCGTTCTTCGAGCAGGCACAGTCGCTGGGCCGCGAGCTGCAATCCTCGGCGCCGGCCGACCGGCCGTGGGTGCAGTTCACCGAACGCCTGCTGGCCGCGTCGATTGGTGCGGCCTCGGCGCGCCTGCTGCTGACCAGCCTGCTGCGCGGCTCGGGCATGGACCTGGGCGAAGTGGTGGCGGTGCTGGACGAAGCCGGGCAGGAACTGCGCTTCAACCGCGAGATCCTGTCGACCACGCTGGAGAACATCAGCGCCGGGGTCAGCGTGGTCGATCCGGACATGCGGCTGACCGCATGGAATCGTCGTTACCAGGACATGTTCGGCTACCCCGACGGCATGCTCTACGTAGGTCGCCCGGTGGCCGACCTGATCCGCTACAACGCCGAGCGCGGCGAGCTGGGCGAAGGCGATATTGAAGTGCAGATCAACCGCCGCATCGGCTACATGCGCGCCGGTTCGCCGCACGTGTTCGAGCGCACCCGCAGCGACGGCAAGGTGATCGAGATGCGTGGCCAGGCGCTGCCCGGCGGCGGTTACGTGACCAGCTACAACGACATCACCGACTACAAGCACGCGGAAAAGGCCCTGCTGGAAGCCAACGAGACGCTGGAACAGCGCGTGGCAGAGCGTTCGCATGAGGCCGAGGTCGCGCAGCAGTCGAAGACCCGCTTCCTGGCGGCGATCAGCCATGACGTGCTGCAGCCACTGAACGCCGCACGCCTGTTCGCTTCCGCGCTGCGCGACAGCGATCACGTGAGCGATGAGCAGAAGCACCTGGCCGAGCGCGTGGATGCATCGCTGCGCGCGGCTGAAGAACTGCTCGATGGCCTGCTGGACGTATCGCGCCTGGACGCCGGCGGCCTGCACCCAGTGATCGGCGAGTTCGACGTGAGCGCGCTGATGCGCGAACTGGCTGCGCAGTACACTCCGGTCGCCGCCGGCCGTGGCCTGCGCCTGGATCTGTTCGCACGCCCGGCATGGGTGCGTAGTGACCGCCGCCTGCTACGCCGCGTGCTGCAGAACTTCCTGGCCAATGCGCTGCGCTACACGCGCCAGGGACGCATCGTGCTGGCCGTGCGCCAGCGCGGCGACGAAGTGGAGCTGCAGGTCTGGGATACCGGGCCCGGCATTCCCGAGCACCACATGCGGCAGATCTTCGACGAGTTCCACCGCTACCAGCAACCGTTCGATTGGGGTGAGCAGGGGTTGGGGCTGGGCCTGTCGATCTGCCAGCGCATCTCGCGCCTGCTTGACCATCGCCTCAATGCGCGCAGCCGGGTCGGCAAGGGATCGATGTTCTCGATCATCCTGCCGCGGGTCGCACCGCTGCCGGGCTACACCGAACTGGCCGCGCCGGTACAGGCCGTCGCCGCGCCGGTGCGCAGCGATTCGCTGGCGGGCCTGCGCGTGCTGTGCGTGGACAACGACGAGGAGATCCTCGACGGCATGCGCGCACTGCTCGGCCGTTGGCAGGTGCAGGTGATCACGGCATCGACGTTGGATCAGGCGTTGGAGAAGGTGGCCGAACGGCCACAGGTGATGCTGGTCGACTACCACCTGCACGACCGCATGGATGGCCTGGACGCGCTTGTGGCCCTGCGCGAAGCCGCCGGTTACCCGCTGCCGGGTGCGTTGTTGACCGCCGATGGCCGCGATGAGCTGAAGCGGATGGCACGCGAGCGTGGCTACCGCGTGCTGACCAAGCCGATCAAGCCGGCCTCGCTGCGCGCCTTCCTCGGCGCGCTGCGCGACGCGCAGTAGTGCCGGCCGCTGGCCGGCAACCACTTCATCGGCCTAGCAGTAGATCCACGCCATGCGTGGATGTGACGTCAGGTAGTGCCGGCCGCTGGCCGGCAACCACGTAATCGCTCGCCTCTGGCGCGTTACCCCACGCCGTGCAGGTGCTCGTACAGGATCGTCGCGCCGATGATCACCAGAATAACGCCACCGATGATCTCGGCACGCTTGCCCACCATGCTGCCCAGCACGCGGCCGAGCATGATGCCGGCGGTGACCATGGTCAGCGTGCACAGGCCGATGACCGCAGCCATCACGCCGATATGCACGTCCATGAAGGCCAAGCCGATGCCTACCGCCATCGCATCGATGCTGGTGGCGAAACCGGTCAACGCCAGCTTCCAGAAGCCGTGGTGCTGCGAGGGGTCCTCGTCTTCCTCGGCACTGTCCGGGCGGAGGCCGTTGTAGATCATGTGGATGCCCAGCGCGCCGAGCAGGCCGAAGGCGATCCAGTGGTCGAAAGCTTCCACGTACTGCAGCGCGGCGCGACCGAGCAGCCAGCCGATGATGGGCGTGATCGCCTCGATGACGCCGAAGATGATGCCGGCACGCAAGGCATCGCGGAACACCGGCCTGCGCATGGCCGCACCCTTGCCGATCGCGGCGGCAAAGGCATCGGTGGACATGGCAAAGCCGATCAGGAGGATCGAAATGGGGGACATGGACAGCGGCTGAGGTCGGGCTAGGACGGACGCACGGCCTGCGCTCGCGCCCAACCTGACGTTGCGCGCGCGGGCCGCTGGTCTCGCCAACCATCATGGTTGTCCACGCCACGGCGCACTGGCCGAGTATGTTGACGTGGACGATTCCTGCGAAGGAATCCGGCTACTCCCCAAGGGGACGCGAAGCTTAGCATCGCGATTCGCGCGTGGCGCATTTCCAGCGAAACGCGCAGGCAGGGCTGGTTTGTATAGCGATGGCTATATCGCGAGCGCAACGGTGGCTGGTAGTGCCGGCCGCTGGCCGGCATGCGCAACGGCGAGAGCGTGCCAAGCAAGCTTGGCACCTACCGAAGCGGTTTCGGGTGATTTCAGGAGCTGAAGGCGATTGCCGGCCAGCGGCCGGCACTACCTCAATCTTCTTCCGGCGGCAGCACGATGGCGTCGTCGTCGATCGCCAGCTTGCCGGCCATCAGCACGGCCTGGGTGCGGTTGGTCACGCCCAGCTTGCGCAGGATGGCGGTGACGTGGGCCTTGATCGTTGCTTCGGAGACGTTGAGGTCGTAGGCGATCTGCTTGTTCAAGCGGCCTGCGCCCAGCATCTGCAGTACGCGGAACTGCTGCGGGGTCAGCTCGCGCAGGCGCTGGCCGACTTCGCGCTCTTCGCTGCCGGTGGGCGGCACGTTGTGCGCTTCCGGTGGCGCCCAGGTCTCGCCATCGAGGATGGTGCCCAGTGCATGACCGATGGTGTCCGAATCCGCAGACTTCGGAATGAAGCCCAGCGCGCCGTGGTCGAGCGCGCGGCGCATCACCGTCGCCTCTTCGCGCGCGGACACCACTACCACCGGCAGGTGCGGATGCAGCGAGCGCATGTGCACCAGCGCGTTGAAACCCTGCGCACCGGGCATGTTGAGGTCCATCAGGACCAGGTCGGCGTCGTTGTGCTGGTCGGCCAGCGCATACAGCGCTTCCACGCTGTCTGCCTCGAACAGCTGCACGCCGGGGATGACCCGCTGCACGGCGCCGCGCAGGGCTTCGCGGAACAGCGGGTGGTCATCGGCAATCAGGAGGGTGGTCATGGTCGGGGGGAACCGTGGGGGAAAGCAGATGGGGTCAGAGCCCTTTCCTTGCGGAAAGGGATCCGACCCCGGTCGTACATCAGCGCACCTTGCGCTCGTCCACCAGTGACGCCACCACCGACGGATCAGCCAGGGTCGAGGTGTCGCCGAGCTGGTCCGGCGCGTTCTCGGCGATCTTGCGCAGGATGCGGCGCATGATCTTGCCCGAGCGGGTCTTCGGCAGGCCCGGTGCCCACTGCAGGTGGTCGGGCGTGGCGATCGGGCCGATCTCCTTGCGCACCCAAGCGATCAGCTCCTTGTGCAGCTCGTCGCTCGGTGCCTCTTCGGCCACCAGGGTGACGTAGGCGTAGATGCCCTGGCCCTTCACGTCGTGCGGGAAGCCGACCACGGCCGCTTCGGCCACCTTCGGGTGCGAGACCAGCGCGCTTTCCACTTCGGCGGTGCCGATGCGGTGGCCCGACACGTTGATCACGTCATCGACGCGGCCGGTGATCCAGTAATAGCCGTCCTCGTCGCGTCGGCAACCGTCGCCGGTGAAGTAGCTGCCCGGGTAGGTGCGGAAATAGGTATCGATGAAACGCTGGTGGTCGCCGTACACCGTGCGCATCTGGCCCGGCCAGGAATCACGGATGATCAGGTTGCCCTCGGTCGGGCCGTCCTGGATCTCGCCATCGGCATTGACCAGCGCCGGCTGCACGCCGAAGAAGGGCAGGGTGGCCGAACCCGGCTTGAGGTCCATCGCGCCGGCCAGCGGCGAGATCAGGATGCCGCCGGTCTCGGTCTGCCACCAGGTATCGACGATCGGGCAGCGGCTGTCGCCGACCACCTCGTAGTACCAGCGCCAGGCTTCCGGGTTGATCGGCTCGCCGACGCTGCCGAGCAGGCGCAGCGAGGCGCGCGAGGTCTTCTTCACCGGCTCCTCGCCTTCGCGCATCAGCGCACGGATGGCGGTCGGGGCGGTATAGAAGATGGTCACCTTGTGCTTGTCGATGACGTTCCAGAAGCGCGAGGTGTCCGGGTAGTTCGGCACGCCTTCGAACATCAGCGAGGTCGCGCCGTTGGCCAGCGGCCCGTACACGATGTAGCTGTGGCCGGTGACCCAGCCGACGTCGGCGGTGCACCAGTAGATGTCGTCCTCGCGCAGGTCGAACACCGCTTCATGGGTGTAGGCCGCGTACAGCAGGTAACCGCCGGTGGTGTGCAGCACGCCCTTCGGCTTGCCGGTGGAACCGGAGGTGTAGAGGATGAACAGCGGGTCTTCCGCGTTCATGCGTTCCGGTTCGCAGGTGGCCGGCTGGCTGTCCACCACATCGTGGAACCAGCGGTCGCGCGGGGCCTGCATGTCCACCGCGCCGCCGGTGTGGCGCACCACCAGCACGGTTTCCACGGTATTGGTGCCCGGCAGCTTCAGCGCGGCATCGACGTTGGCCTTCAGCGGAATCCTGCGGCCACCGCGCAGGCCCTCGTCGGCGGTGATGATCAGCTTGCTCTGGCAGTCGCTGACACGGTCGGCGATCGAGTTCGGCGCGAAGCCACCGAACACCACCGAGTGGATCGCACCGATGCGCGCGCAGGCCAGCATGGCCACGGCGGCGTCGACGATCATCGGCAGGTAGATGGTGACGCGGTCGCCCTTCTTGACGCCGAGATTGCGCAGTGCATTGCCGAGGCGGCAGGTGCGCTCGTACAGCTCGCGGTAGGTCACGTGCTGGGCCGGTGCATCCGGGCCGTCCGGCTCGAACAGCAGGGCGGTCTTGTCGCCGCGCGTTTCCAGCTGGCGATCCAGGCAGTTCACGCTGGCATTGAGCTCGCCATCTTCGAACCACTTGATGTGGAAGTCGGACAGGTCGTAGCTGACGTTCTTGATCCTGGTCGGCTTGCGCATCCACTGCAGGCGCTCGGCGGCCTTGCCCCAGAAACCATCCGGGTCGGTCACCGAAGCCTGGTACTGCTGTTCGTACGACGTCTTGTCGATGCGTGCCTTGGCGGCGAACTGCGGATCGACGGGGTAGATATCAGCCATGGCACCCTCACTTGCACGTTGACTTTGTATGTGCGGTCGCAGCATCGCAGCGACCGATCCCCTTCAGTTTGCCCCATCCACCCCCGGCCGCGTCACCACTCTGGTTAGACCATGGTCGAAAGTGAGCGCCCAGCAGGGCCGGGTTCGACCAATGGCGAATAGCCGCTATACATAATCGCCCCGCAGTCTCGGCTCGACCGTGCCCCACGCGCGGCATCACCTTGCCACTTGGGAGAGAGGGCAACATGAGCCACCGTACGTTGAAAGCCGTGCGCACACCTTTGGCGGCCTGCCTGTTGGTCGCCCTGGTCGCACCGGGCATGGCGTTCGCTGAGACCGCCAAAGAGAAGGCACTGGAAGCACGCGTTGCCGAACTGGAACGCCAGGTCCAGCTGCTGCTGTCTTCGCAGCAACAACAACAGACCCAGATCAGCCAGACCCAGCAGGCGGTGACCGAAGTGCGCACGGTGCAGGCCGAGCAGAAGCCGGTCGCCTCGGTGCCGGCCGGCAAGCAGCCGATCCAGGTCACCACCATCACCCCGGGCGCCGCGCCGGGCACCACGGTCAAGATCGGTGGCTTCATCAAGGCCGACTTCCTGGCCACCCAGACCAGCGATGGTCAGCTGGCCGACGACGCCACCGGCCGCTCGCTGTACCTGCCGGGCCAGACCCCGGTGGAAGGCGCCGGCGGCAGCGGCAAGCGTTCGGGCACCGACTTCAATGCCCATGCCAAGTTCTCGCGCTTCAACCTGGGCATCGACAACGTGAGCGAATCGGGCAACAAGGCCGGTGCGTTCTTCGAGATGGACTTCTTCGGCAACTCGCTGGGCAACCAGACCGCCACCAATACCTACGGCGTGACCCTGCGTCATGCCTACATGTACTGGAACAACTGGATGGCCGGCCAGACCTGGTCCAACTTCATGGACGCGGCGTCGCTGCCGGAAGCGGTCGACTTCGTCGGCCCCACCGACGGCGTGATCTTCGTGCGCCAGGCCCAGGTGCGCTACACCCAGGGCGGCTTCAGCGTCGCACTGGAAAACCCGGAAACCACCACCCTCACCGGAACCCGCAACCCGGTCACCGGCGCCTGGACCAACACCAGCGCCAACTCCGACCGTGGCAGCCTGCCTGACCTGACCCTGCGCTATGGCTGGAAGGGTGACTGGGGCACCTTCGGTGTCGGCGGCATCGTCCGTCAGCTGAAGGTCGACAACCAGGCCACCGGCGCCAAGGCCGACAAGGTGGCTGGCGGCCTGACCCTGGGCGGCAAATGGGTGATGGGTGACAGCGATTCGCTGCACTACCAGCTGACCGGCGGCGAAGGCATCGCTCGCTACATCGGCCTGGGCATCACCGCCGATAGCGCCTACGACGTGGCCCGCGACGAGCTCAACCCGACCGGCGTGCTGGCCGGCTACGTGGGCTGGCGGCATGCGTTCTCGCCGAAGCTGCGCACCAACCTGATCTATGCGCGCAGCGACTACGACAACGACAGCATCCTGGGCCCGCTGGTGACCAAGAGCGTGCAGAGCATCCGCGGCAACATCTTCTATTCGCCGCTGCCCAAGGTCGATATCGGCGCCGAACTGATGTACGGCCGTCGCGAAGTGGAGAACGGCAACAAGGGTGACATCACCCGATTGCAGTTCACCACGAAGTACAGCTTCTAAGAGCGTGCCGGCCAGCGGCCGGCACCTACCGAGATGGGGTGCCGGCCAAGGTCGGCACCTACCGAGATGGGGTGCCGGCCAAGGTCGGCATCTACCGAATTGAGTGCCGACCAACGGTCGGCACCCACCAACAACGATTGCTTCGGAGGGGAAGCGTCCCATGTCCAGTACACCCAGCACCGCACATAAAGCGGGCACCCTGACCAAGGGCCACAAGAAGGTCATCTTCGCCTCGAGCCTCGGCACGGTCTTCGAGTGGTATGACTTCTTCCTGTACGGCTCGCTCGCGGCCATCATCGCCAAGCAGTTCTTCAGCGGCGTCAATGAAACCACGGGCATGATCTTCGCCCTGCTGGCGTTTGCCGCCGGCTTCTTCGTGCGTCCGTTCGGCGCGGCCTTCTTCGGCAGCCTCGGCGACCGCATCGGCCGCAAGTACACCTTCCTGGTCACCATCCTGATCATGGGCATCTCGACCTTCCTGGTCGGCGTGCTGCCCAACTACGCCTCGATCGGTTTCGCCGCACCGGTGATCCTGATCATCCTGCGCCTGGCCCAGGGCCTGGCGATGGGCGGCGAGTACGGCGGTGCCGCCACCTACGTGGCCGAGCACGCGCCGGACGACAAGCGCGGCCTGTACACCAGCTTCATCCAGTGCACCGCCACGCTCGGCCTGTTCATGTCGCTGCTGATCATCCTGGCCTGCCGTTACTTCCTGGGCAATGAAGCCTTCGAAGCCTGGGGCTGGCGCATTCCGTTCCTGGTCTCGATCCTGCTGCTGGGCGTGTCGGTGTGGATCCGCCTGCAGCTGAGCGAGTCGCCGCTGTTCCAGCAGATGAAGTCGGAAGGCAAGGGCTCCAAGACGCCGTTCCGTGACAGCCTGAAGGGCGGCAACCTGAAGCTGATGCTGCTGGTCCTGCTCGGTGCGGCGGCCGGCCAGGCCGTGGTCTGGTACGGCGGCCAGTTCTACGCGCTGTTCTTCCTCAGCAGCATGCTGAAGGTCGATGCCACCACCTCCTACCTGCTGATCGCGGCCGCGCTGGCGCTGGGCGTGCCGTTCTTCATCTTCTTCGGCTGGCTGTCCGACCGCATTGGCCGCAAGAAGATCATCCTGGCCGGCTGCCTGCTGGCGGCCATCACCTACATCCCGATCTTCAAGGGCCTGACCCACTTCGCCAACCCGGCCATCGAAGAAGCGCGTGCATCCTCGCCGGCGCTGGTCGTCGCCGATCCGAACACCTGTTCATTCCAGTTCGATCCGGTGGGCCTGCGCAAGTTCACCAGCTCCTGCGACGTGGCTACCGCCGCGCTGACCAAGGCTGGTGTGCCGTACGACGTACAGCCCGCTGCCGCCGGTTCGCTGGCGATGGTGAACGTGGGCAGCGCCAGCGTCACCTCGTATGAGGCCGCCGGCCTGACCAAGGAAGAAGGCAAGGCCAAGGCTGACGCGTTCGGTGCGGAACTGAAGACCGCCCTGACCACCGCCGGCTACCCGGCCAAGGCCGATGGCGCCCGCATCAACATCGCCGGCACCATCTTCATGCTGTGGCTGCTGGTGCTGTACGTGACCATGGTCTACGGCCCGATCGCCGCTTACCTGGTCGAACTGTTCCCGACCCGCATCCGCTACACCTCGATGTCGCTGCCGTACCACATCGGCAACGGCTGGTTCGGTGGCTTCCTGCCGGCGATCTCGTTCGCGCTGGTGGCCGGTACCGGCAACCTCTACTACGGCCTGTGGTACCCCATCATCATCGCGCTGATGTCGGTGGTGATCGGCGGCCTGTTCCTGCGTGAGACCAAGGACGTGGATATCACCAAGTAACCGGTGTGCCGACCAACGGTCGGCACCCACCGGGTTTCAGGGGCCGCGGTGCAGACCGCGGCCTTTCTGTTTGTGGGGCGTGCCCACTCGGCTCGCAATCCGGTAGTGCCGGCCGCTGGCCGGCAACGGCTTTATGTCCGCGGAGATTCATGAGGTTGCCGGCCAGCGGCCGGCACTACCATTGGGTTGCGCAGCACCCCGTATAGTCGGCCCATGACCACCACTACGCCGGAAGACCTTCCCGCCCTCCTGCACACCCTGCGCAGCGCCTGGCAGTCGCAGCGCCCTTCGCCCGACCAGCGCGAAGCTGACCTGCGCCGCCTGCGCGAGGCGTTGAAGCCACGCCTGGACGAAATGGCGCAGGCCATCGCCGAGGACTTTGGCCATCGCGCCCACGTGGAATCGAAGCTGGCCGATGGCATGAGCGTGCTGTCGGCCATCGATCACCTGCGCCGCCACCTGCGGCGCTGGTCGAAGCCGCAGCGGGTCGGTGCAGGCTGGAAGCTGTGGCCGGCGCGTGCGCAGCTGCGGCCGACGCCGCTGGGCGTGGTCGGGGTGATCTCGCCCTGGAACTACCCGGTTACGCTGGCGCTGGTGCCGCTGGCCACCGCGATTGCCGCCGGCAACCATGTGTTGCTGAAGCCCTCGGAACACACACCACGCACCAGTGCATTCCTGGCCGATCTGCTGGCCAGTGTGTTCCCGCCCGATCGCGTGGCGGTGGTGCAGGGCGGGGCGGATGTGGCGGCGGCGGTGTCCTCGCTGCCGCTGGACCATCTGCTGTTCACCGGCTCGACGGCCGTCGGTCGCAAGGTGATGGCGGCCGCCGCCGAGCATCTGGTGCCGGTCACGCTGGAGCTGGGCGGCAAGTCGCCGGCGATTGTCTGCCGCGATTTCCCGCTGGACAAAGCCGCCGCGCGGTTCGCCACCGGGAAATGGTTCAACGCCGGGCAGACCTGCATCGCGCCGGATTACGTGCTGATCGACACCGTGCGCCAGCGCGAGTTCGTACAGGCGCTGCAGCAGCAGGTGCGCGAGCGCTATGGCGACTTCAGCGATGCCGACGACTACACCCGCATCATCAATGAAGGCCAGTACCGGCGCCTGCAGGGCTATCTGGCACAGGCGCGCGAACGCGGCGTGCCGGTGATTCCGCTGGCGCAGGTGGATGAGGCGCGCGCCGACCGCGAGCGCCTGCTGGTGCCGACCGTGGTGCTGGACCCGCCGGACGACCTGGACCTGATGCGCGAGGAGATCTTCGGGCCGATCCTGCCGGTGCGGGCCTATCCGGATCTGGATGCCGCGCTGGCCGACGTGCTGTCCCGCGACCGGCCGTTGGCGCTGTATCCCTTCAGCCATGACCGGGCCACGGTGGAGCGCATCCTCGGCCAGGTGGTGGCCGGTGGGGTGACGGTGAATGACACGCTGCTGCACTTCGCCGCCGATGGCCTGCCGTTTGGCGGGGTCGGGGCCAGCGGCATGGGCGCGTACCACGGCCGCGCCGGGTTCGATGCGATGAGCAAGCGGCTGCCGGTGCTGTGGCAGTCGCGCTGGGCGGCCAGCGACCGGCTGCGGCCGCCGTATTCGAAGATTGCGGGGTTGTTGAAGCTGCTGCTTCGGTAGTGCCGGCCGCTGGCCGGCAACCGCATGGACCGTCGGCAAGACCCTGCAGTTGCCGGCCAGCGCCCGGCACTACCGGTGGGTGCCCACCTGGGGTGGCACGCGTGCCAAGCGCACCCGGGTAGAATGCCTGCATGAAGATCGCCTCGTGGAACGTCAATTCGCTCAATGTCCGCCTGCCGCACCTGGAGCAGTGGCTCAGGGAGTTCGGCCCGGACATCGTCGGTATCCAGGAAACCAAGCTGGAGGACCACAAGTTCCCCGATTCTGCGCTGATCGCCGCCGGCTACCGCAGCGTGTTCGCCGGCCAGAAGACCTACAACGGCGTGGCGCTGCTGTCGCGTGAGCCGGCGCAGGACGTGCAGATCGGCATTCCCGGCTTCGAGGACGAACAGAAGCGCGTCATTGCCGGTACCTTCGGCGACCTGCGGGTGATCAACCTGTACGTGGTCAATGGCCAGGACATCGGCACCGACAAGTACGACTACAAGCTGCGCTGGCTGGAAGCGGTGCATGCCTGGATCGCCGAAGAACTGCAGCGGCATCCGAAGCTGATCGTGATGGGTGACTTCAACATCGCCCCGGACGCGCGCGATGTGCACGACCCGGAGGTGTGGAACGACAACCACATCCTGACCTCCACCGCCGAGCGCGGCGCGCTCAACAAGCTGCTGCAGCTGGGCCTGCACGATGGCTTCCGCCTGCACAACGACGAGGCGGGCACCTTCAGCTGGTGGGATTACCGTGCCGCCGGCTTCCGCCGCAACCTGGGCCTGCGCATCGACCTGACCCTGGTCTCCGATGCGCTGAAGGGCAGCGCGGTGGCCTCGGGCATCGACCGCGAGCCGCGCACCTGGGAACGCCCGAGCGACCATGCGCCGGCCTGGGTGCAGATCGGTTGAACGAACAGGGCCCGACGATTGCCGGGCCCGTTCTGGATCATCTGCCGGCCAGTGGCCGGCACTACCCTCAGATCACCGTATGCTCTTGCGGGTGAACAGGTTGACGATCGCCAGCAGGATCACCGCGCCGATCAGCGAGAACAGGAAGGTGCGGATGGTGATCGCTTCGTTGATGCCGCCGCCGAACAGCCAGCCGGAAATCAGCGCGCCGACGATGCCGACCACGATGTTGAGGATGATGCCCTGCTGGGCATCGCGCTTCATGATGATGCTGGCCAGCCAGCCTACGATGCCGCCGACGATCAGCCAGATGATGATGCCCATGATCGAACCTCCGGTGGGAAACTGTGACCAGTTGACGCGCACGGCCGTGAACCCGTCGTGCAATTGCGTGATGGGCGCGTGCGGATGAGCCTGCCAGCCACCCTCGACGGCCCGTGGCGCTTCGGTCCGGTAACGGTCTGGCGGCGTCCGCACGTGCCGGGCCAGCGCGGTGAACCGCAGGCGCGGCAGGTACTGGCGCAGGCGCTGGGCACCGATCCGCAGACGCTGCCACTGGTCCGTGACGACAAGGGCCGGCCGGAGCTGAGCGGCCCGTTGGCCCACTACGGGACCGGCTGGAGCCACAGCGGTGAGGTGCTGCTGGTGGCGCTGGGCGAAGGCGTGCGGCTGGGCGTGGACCTGGAACTGCTGCGGCCGCGGCCGCGTCTTCTGGAGATCGTGCGGCGCTTCTTCCACCCGCAGGAGGTGGCCTGGCTGGAACGCCTGGACGAGGCCGACCGCGAGCACTGGTTCTTCCGCGTGTGGTGCGTCAAGGAAGCCATCCTGAAGGCGCACGGCCAGGGCATCTCGTTCGGCCTGCACCGCCTGCAGCTGGCGCCGGGGGCCGATGGCGCCCTGCACCTGCGCTGGTGCGACCCGGAACTGGGCGAGGCCGCGCGCTGGCACCTGCACGAATGGCAGGCCACCGGCCAGTTCCGTGCGGCGTTGGCCTGGTATCCGCACTGAAGCGGGGAATCAGCGCGCAAAACCGGCGATAATGGCGGCATGAGCGAACACCCACTTCCCGCCAGCGTGGCTGCCACGCTGGAACAGGGCCTGGCCAGCATGGGCCTGGACGCCGCGCTGGCGCCGCCGCTGCTGCGCTACCTGGCCCTGCTGCACCGCTGGAACGGCACCTACAACCTCACCGCCATCCGCGACCCGCAGGAGATGGTTACCCGCCACCTGCTCGATTCGCTGGCGATGCAGCCGTTCGTGGCTGATGGCAGCCTGGCCGACCTCGGTACCGGCCCCGGGTTGCCCGGCATCCCGCTGGCGATCGCCTGCCCGGGCCTGCAGGTCACCCTGGTGGAGAGCAACGGCAAGAAGGCGCGCTTCATGCGCGAGGCCGTGCGCCAGCTCGGCCTGGGCAACGCCCGCGTGGCCGAATCGCGGGCCGAAGCGCTGGACGAGGCCGGTCGTTACGACCAGCTGACCGCGCGCGCAATGGATACCCTGGCTGGCATCGTCCGCGTCGGCGGCCATCTGCTGCGCCCCGGTGGCGTGCTGCTGGCCATGAAGGGCGTCTACCCGCATGAGGAGATCGCGGAACTGCCGGCTGGCTGGCAGGTGCGTGAGGTGACCCCGCTGAGCGTGCCCGGCCTGGCCGGCGAACGCCACCTGGTCACCGTTACAGGTCCCTGATTCCCGCCGCCAGCCCTTTGTGGAACAACGGGTTGGCGATCCACGATTTCCGCAAGGGGCCGGTTGTACGCATAATGACCGGTCCCAACCATCCGTCGACGAGGCACACCCGCATGGCCCGCATCATCGCCATCGCCAACCAGAAGGGTGGCGTCGGCAAGACCACGACCGCCGTCAACCTGGCCGCTTCTCTGGCCAACGCACCCAAGCGCGTGCTGTTGGTCGACCTGGACTCGCAGGGCAACGCGACCATGGGCAGCGGCGTGGACAAGCGTGAGCTGGCGGCCTCCACCTGCGATCTGCTGCTGGGCGAGAACAGCGCCGCCGATGTGCGCGTGCAGACCGCCGAAGGCTACGACCTGCTGCCGGGCAACATCGACCTGACCGCCGCCGAGATCCAGCTGATGGGCCAGAGCGAGCGCGAGCAGCGCCTGAAGCGCGCACTGGCGCCGATCCGCGACGAGTACGACTACATCCTGATCGATTGCCCGCCGGCGTTGTCGCTGCTGACGCTCAACGCGCTGGCCGCCGCCGATTCGGTGATCGTGCCGATGCAGTGCGAGTACTACGCACTGGAAGGCCTGAGCGCGCTGGTGGAAACCATCGAAGCGCTGCGCACCAGCCTGAACCCGGCGCTGGAGATCGAAGGCGTGCTGCGCACCATGTTCGACGTGCGCAACAACCTGGCCAACGCAGTGTCGGCCGAGCTCACCGAGCACTTCGGCGACCGCGTGTTCCGCACCATCGTGCCGCGCAACGTGCGCCTGGCCGAGGCGCCCAGCCATGGCCAGAGCATCGTCGGCTACGACCGCGCCTCGCGCGGTGGCGTGGCCTACCTGGGCCTGGCCGGCGAGATCATCCGCCGCAACAACGAACGCAACAAGGCCGCCAAGGCCGTGGAGACCGTCTGATGACCAGCAGCAAGCCGGCAGCCAAGAAGCGAGGCCTCGGCCGTGGCCTGGACGCGCTGCTGGGCCCGAAAGGCGCGGTCAGCCAGGTGCAGGCCACCACCGCGGTGATTGAGCCGCTGCCGGGTGAAGTGCTGCGCAAGTTGCCGGTCGGCCAGCTGCAGCCGGGCAAGTACCAGCCGCGCCGCGAGATGGACGAGGGCAAGCTCTCCGAGCTGGCCGACTCGATCAAGTCGCAGGGCGTGATCCAACCGATCCTGGTGCGCCAGCTGCCGGCAGGCAACTACGAAATCGTCGCCGGTGAGCGCCGCTGGCGCGCATCGCAGCTGGCCGGCCTGGACGAAGTGCCGGTGGTGGTGCGCGAGCTGGAAGACCGCACCGTCATCGCGATGGCGCTGATCGAGAACATCCAGCGCGAAGACCTCAACCCGCTGGAAGAAGCCGAGGCGCTGCAGCGCCTGATCAGCGAGTTCACCCTGACCCATGCCGAGGCCGCCGAGGCCGTCGGCCGCTCGCGCGCGGCGGTGTCCAACCTGCTGCGCCTGCTGGAGCTGCCGGTGGCGATCCGCTTGCTGCTGGAAACCCGCCGCCTGGAAATGGGCCACGCCCGCGCGCTGCTGACCCTGGCTCCCGAGCTGGCTGGCAAGCTGGCGCAGGAAGCGGCCGATGAAGGCTGGTCGGTGCGCGAGGTCGAGCGCCGTGCGCAGGCCTTCGCGGCCGGCAAGGTGCCGAGCAACCGCCCGGTGGCGACGCCGAAGGTGCAGCAGGCCGACATCGCCTCGCTGGAAACCGAACTGTCCGAAGCACTGGGTGCCAAGGTGGCGATCAACCACGGCCGGGGCGGCAAGGGCAAGCTGATCATCCACTACACCGATCTGGATACCCTGGACGGCGTGCTGGAAAAGCTGCGTACGCGCCAGGGCTGAGCCCGGCGCCGCGTCAGGGGGTGCGGCCTGTTCCCGCCGCGTCCTGCAGATGACAGGGAACGCACCGCCGCGCGTGCCGGGGATGCACTGCTCTCCGGTCCGTGGCCTCATCCAGGGAACAGGACATGAGCAACGAATACGAGGACGTCAGCCCGGACGGCACCCAGATACTGGTACATCGCCGCGAAAAGGACTTCGTGCCCGCCATCGGCGAAGAACAGCACATCGAGGCGATCAGCGCCCATCTCGAACGCCATCTGGGCCCGGTGTCCGGTGTCTTCCACGAGATCATCTCCGATCTGGTGCACATCGACGTGCACGTGGTGCCGGCCAATGACCACTGCCCATACCTGCGCCTGGTCACCTCCGGCATGAGCGACCTGCCGATGACCGTGCCCGCCGAGGTGGACGCGGACGTGCCGCGCTACATGGAACTGATGGTGACCCTGCCGGCCGACTGGCCGATCTCCCAGGACGCCTTCGAGGACGAGCGCAATTACTGGCCGGTGCGCCTGCTGAAGGGCATGGCACGGTTGCCGCACGAGTACGACACCTGGCTGGGCTTCGGCCACACCATTCCCAACGGCCATCCCAGCTAGCCCTACGCGCCGGGCGTGGGTTTCGACGGTGCCATCGTGCTGTCGCCGGTGACCGCCCCGGAGGACTTCGCCACGCTGGCGCTGGAGGACGGCAGGACCATCAGCTTCATGAGCCTGGTTCCGCTGTACCCGGAAGAGATGGACCTGAAGCTGAGGAAGGGCGCCGAGGCGCTGCTCGACCGCTTCGATGCGAAGAACATCCAGGACGTGATCGAACCCGGCCGCACCAACGTGGCGAAGAAGCGTTTCGGATTGTTCTGAGACCGGTAACATCAGGGGCCTGAATTTCGTTTCCAGGCCCCTGTCATGACCATCCTGCTCACCGGCGCTGCCGGCTTCATCGGTGCCTACACCGCCCGCGCGCTGCTGGAGGCCGGCCAGCCCGTGGTTGGCCTGGACAACTTCAACGACTACTACGACCCGCAGATCAAGCGCGACCGCGTGGCCGCGCTGTGCCCGGCGCTGGACCTGCGCACCCTGGACCTGACCGACCAGCAGGGTCTGGCGGCACTGTTCGACGAGGTGAAGCCGACTGCGGTGATCCACCTGGCCGCGCAGGCCGGCGTGCGCTATTCGCTGGAAAACCCGCACGCCTACGTCGACAGCAACCTGGTCGGCTTCGTCAACATGCTCGAACTGTGCCGCCACCGTGGCGTGCAGCACCTGGTGTATGCCTCCAGCAGCTCGGTCTACGGCGATTCGGCCACGCCGCCGTTCTCCGAGGACCAGCGCGTGGACCAGCCGCGCTCGCTGTACGCGGCGACCAAGGCGGCCAACGAGCTGATGGCCTACACCTACGCGCAGCTTTACGGCCTGCATGCCACCGGCCTGCGCTTCTTCACCGTGTATGGCCCGTGGGGCCGGCCGGACATGGCACCGCTGCTGTTCTCGCGTGCGGTGCTGGCCGGGCGGCCGATCGACGTGTTCAACGAGGGCCGCATGCAGCGTGATTTCACACATGTCTCCGACATCGTGTCGGGTATCCTCGGCGCGCTCGCGCATCCGGCCGATGGTCCGGTACCGCACCGGGTGTTCAACCTCGGCAACCATACGCCGGTCGAGCTGGAGCGCTTCATCAGCGTGATCGAGCAGGCCGCCGGTCGCCCCGCGCAGAAGGTCTACAAGCCGATGCAGCCGGGCGACATGGTGCGCACGATGGCCGATACCCGGCGCGCCCATGACGCATTCGGCTTCGACGCGGTGACCCCGATCGAAGAAGGGTTGCCCCCCGTCGTGCAGTGGTGCCGCGAGTATTTTGGCGACCGCGCCTGAGGACGGATCCTCACACAGCCGGATTCATCTTCGGATAACCTCGGCTTCGGAGAATGCGCGGTCTTTGTCCCCCTTTGGCCGAGTGCCTTATGAGCCAACCCGAGCTTTCCGTTGTCGTCCCGGTGTTCAACGAACGCGACAACGTCGCCCCGCTGGTTGCCGAAATCACCGCTGCACTGCGTGGCCGGCTGCCGTTCGAGATCGTCTACATCGATGATCACTCGCGCGATGACACCCTGGCGGTGCTGCAGGGCCTGAAGGCGACCACACCGGAACTGCGGGTGCTGCACCATGTGAACCAGAGCGGGCAGAGCACCGCCGTGCGCACCGGTGTCAAGCACGCACGTGCGCCGTGGATCGCGACCCTGGATGGCGATGGCCAGAACGATCCGGCCGACATTCCCAAGCTGCTGGCCGCGCGCGATGGCGCCGAGGCGCAGGTGAAGCTGTTCGCCGGCTGGCGGGTCAACCGCCAGGACAGCGGCAGCAAGCGCTGGGCCAGCAAGTGGGCCAACGCCATCCGCGCGCGCATGCTGCGCGACGATACGCCCGATACCGGCTGCGGCATCAAGCTGTTCGAGCGCAGCGCGTTCCTCGACCTGCCGTACTTCGACCACATGCACCGCTACCTGCCCGCGCTGATGCAGCGTGCCGGCTGGAAGACCACCAGCGTGCCGGTCAACCACCGCCACCGTACCGCCGGCGTGTCCAAGTACAACAACCTGGGCCGTGCACTGGTCGGCATCCGTGACCTGCGCGGCGTGGCGTGGCTGATCACCCGCAGCAAGCGCACCGCGGTGGAGGAGCGTTGATGGATCTGGAGCTGCACTGGCTCGACCAGCCGCTGACCTGGTTGTACTGGACCGGCCTGCATGTGACCGGCTGGAAGCTGATCGGCTATACCGGCGCGCTGATGTTCGGCGGCCGCTGGCTGGTCCAGTTCATCGCGTCCAAGCGTGCGGGCAAGCCGGTGATTCCGCGCCTGTTCTGGTACATGAGCGTGGTCGGCAGCCTGATGACGCTGAGCTACTTCCTGTTCTCGGCCAAGCAGGACTCGGTGGGCGTGCTGCAGAACCTGTTCCCGGCGTTCACCGCGCTGTACAGCCTGCAGCTGGACATCAAGCACCGGGGCTGGAAGCGGGACAGGGCCAGCCATTGAGGCTGCGCCGGGATGCGGTCTGCCGTGGGTAGAGTCGACTGTCAGTCGACTTTCGCGCGGAGCGCGGGGTTTGCTGCATGTGGCGGAAGAACAGCCGACTGACAGTCGGCTCTACCACGTGCCTCCGGCGCTGGGGCCCCGGCCTGCGGCCGGTTCCCGGTCCTGCCTGCCGTGGGTAGAGTCGACTGTCAGTCGACTTTCGCGCGGAACGCGGGGTTTGCTGCATATGGCGGAAGAGCAGCCGACTGACAGTCGGCTCTACCACGCGCCCCCGGCGCTGGGGCCCCGGCCTGCGGCCGGTTCCCGGTCCTGCCTGCCGTGGGTAGAGTCGACTGTCAGTCGACTTTCGCGCGGAGCGCGGGGTTTGCTGCATGTGGCGGAAGAGCAGCCGACTGACAGTCGGCTCTACCACGCGCCTTCGGCGCTGGGCCCCCGGCCTGCGGCCGGTTCCCGGTCCTGCCTGCTGCGCAGGCAGGACCTTCGTCCCATGCCACGGGCCGTGGGCGGTGCCATCATCGGGGTCTGCCTTCCCGGGAACCTGTGCTCGTGAAAACCCGTCTTGCCGTTGCCCTGCTGATTGCCCTGTCCGCCCCCGCCGTGGCCCTGGCCGCGCCGCCCGCCGCCGCCGCGCCGGCCAGCGTCGCTACCGAATCGCCCGCCGATGCTGCCTTCCGCGCGCTGTACGAGAAGGAATGGAAGTGGCGCCAGCAAGGCGGCGGCGAGGCCAGCGAAGACGAAGACGCGCCGGCCAATGCCACCCGCATGCCCGATGTCGGCCCGGCCGCGCAGCAGGCGCGCCTGAAGGTGTGGGACGAAACCCTCGCCGCGCTGAAGAAGATCGACCCGAAGACCCTGTCGCCCGACAACCAGGTCAACTACGCGATCTACCACGACCAGGTGTTCAACCTGGCCGAAGAGACGCGCCTGCGCGGCTACGAGATGCCGTTCAACGCCGACTCCTCGTTCTGGTCCAACCTGTCCTTCATGGCCCGGCGCGAGATGAAGACCGTGCAGGACTACCAGAACTACATCGCACGGCTGAACGATGTGCCGCGTTACTTCGGCCAGCAGACCGAGAACATGCGTGCCGGTCTGAAGCGTGGCTTCAGCGTGCCGCGTGCCGTGCTCGATGGCCGCGAAGTGTCCATCGCCACCGTCGCCGAGCTGAAGGACCCGACCGGATCGCCGTTGTACGCGCCGTTCAAGAAGCTGCCCACCACCATCCCGGCCGCCGAGCAGGCCAGGCTGCAGGCGCAGGCGCGTGAAGCGATCAGCGGCAAGGTGGTGCCGGCGTTCCAGCAGCTGCGCACCTTCTTCGTCAACGAGTACGTGCCGCAGGCGCGCACCACCCTGGCCGCCGAAGCGATGCCCGATGGCAAGGCGTACTACAAGCAGCAGATCCACGAATACACCACGCTGGACCTGTCGCCGGACGAGATCCACCGCATCGGCCTGGATGAAGTCGCACGCATCCAGAAGGAAATGAACGACATCATCAAGCAGGTGAAGTTCAAGGGCAGCTTCGCCGAGTTCCTGACCTTCCTGCGTACCGATCCGCAGTTCTATGCCAGGACGCCGGAAGAGCTGCTGTCGCGTGCCGCGTGGATTTCCAAGCGGGCGGACGGCCAGCTGGGCAAATACATGACGCTGCCGCGCGCGCGCTTCACCATCGTGCCGGTGCCGCCGGATATCGCGCCGTTCTGGACCGCCGGCCGTGGTGGCATGGGCACCTACTGGCTCAATACCTACAACCTGCCGTCGCGCCCGCTGTACAACCTGCCGGCACTGACGCTGCATGAGTCCGATCCGGGCCACGCGCTGCAGGGCGCGATCGCCGCCGAACAGAAGAACCTGCCCGAGTTCCGCCGCAACGCCTACATCTCCGCCTATGGCGAAGGCTGGGCGCTGTACTGCGAGAAGCTGGGCGTGGAGATGGGCATCTACGAAACCCCGTACGAGGATTTCGGCCGCCTGACCTATGAGATGTGGCGCGCCGCGCGCCTGGTGATCGACACCGGCGTGCACAGCAAGGGCTGGACCCGCGAGCAGGCGCTGGCCTACCTGCGTGACCACACCGCGCTGAGCGAGCATGAAGTGACCACCGAAGTGGACCGCTACATCTCCTGGCCGGGCCAGGCACTGAGCTACAAGCTGGGCGAGATCGCCATCGTGCGCCTGCGCGCGCAGGCCGAGAAGGAACTGGGCGACAAGTTCGACATCAAGGGCTTCCACGACACCCTGCTCAAGCAGGGCTCGGTGCCGCTGCCGGTGCTGGAACAGCAGATCCAAGCCTACATCGCCGAGCGCAAGAAGGCCTGACCGCTACCGGGTAGTGCCGGCCGCTGGCCGGCAATCCGACCCGGTCACGGGGTCGGATCCCTTTCCCAAGGAAAGGGCTCCGACCCCCTCTCAGCTCACCCCACCGCCCGCGGCTTGGCCACTCGTGCAGCAAAGGTCGGCAGCACCAGCAGGGTCAGCACGGTGGCGGTGATCAGGCCACCGATCACCACCGTCGCCAACGGCTTCTGCACTTCCGCACCGGAACCGCTGGCAATCGCCATCGGAATGAAGCCGACGATCGCCACCAGCGCCGTGGTCAGCACCGCGCGGATGCGGCTGGAGGCACCGTTGATCGCTGCCTGCAGCGGCAGGTCACCGGCATCCAGGCGTTCGCGGATCGCCTGCATCAGCACCAGGCCGTTCAAGGTGGCCACGCCGGAGACGGCGATGAAGCCGACCGCCGCCGACACCGAGAACGGCATGCCCCGCAGCAGCAGCGCGAGGATGCCGCCGACCAGCGCCAACGGCACGCAGCTGAACACCAGAATGGCTTCCTTGCCGCTGCGCAGGGCCATGAACAGCAGGCTACCGATCAGCAGGAACACCACCGGCACTACCGTCGCCAGCCGCTTCTCCGCGCGCTGCAGGTTCTCGAACTGGCCACCCCAGGTCAGGTAGGCACCCGGCGGCAGTGCCACGTCGGCCACCGCTGCCTGCGCCTCGCCGACGAAGCCGCCCAGATCGCGACCGCGCACGTTGGCCTGCACCACCACGCGGCGGCTGCCGTTGTTGCGGCTGATCTGGTTCGGCCCTTCGCTCACCGTGATGCGCGCCACTGACGACAGCGGAATCACCAGCCCCGAAGGCGTGGCGATCGGCAGCGAGGCCAGCTGGTCCGGATCGTTGCGCGAGGCATCGTCCAGGCGCACCACCACGTTGAAGCGGCGATCACCTTCGAAGATCTTGCCGGCCGCCGTGCCGCCAATGCCGGTGGACAGTGCATCACTGACGTCTGCGGCAGTCAGGCCGTACTGCGCCGCCGCCACGTGGTCGATCGCCACGTTGAGCGTAGGCAGGCCGGAGATCTGTTCCACCCGCACGTCGGCCGCGCCGTTCACCGCACGCAGCTTCAGCGCCACCTGGTCGGCCACCTTCTGCAGCTGGCTGAAGTCATCGCCGAAGATCATCACCGCCAGGTCGGTACGCACGCCGGAAATCAGCTCGTTGAAGCGCAGTTCGATCGGCTGGCTGAACTCGAAGCTGTTGCCCAGCTGCTGCCCGGCCAGCTTTTCGAAGCGCGCCACCAGTGCGTCCTTGGCCAGCTTCGGATCGGGCCAGTCCTTGCGCGGCTTCAGCACGATCACGCTGTCGGAGATGTTGGTCGGCATCGGGTCGATGGCCGCCTCGGCGGTACCGGTACGCGAGAATACGGTTTCCACTTCCGGCTGCTTGGCGATCGCTTTCTCCAGCGCGAGCTGCATCGCCAGCGACTGCTCCAGTGAGGTCGACGGCACGCGCAGGGCCTGCATCGCCACGTTGCCTTCGTCCAGCGTCGGCATGAACTCGCGGCCCAGCAGCGAGAACGCGCCGATGCCCACCACCACCATCATCACCGCAGCTGCCAGCACCGTGCGCGGATGTGCCACGGCCTTGCGCACCACCGGTTCGATGCGCGCACGCAGCACGCGGATCAGCCTGGTCTCGTGCTCGCCATCTTCGGCATGCGTATCGCCGTCCTTTACCTTCGGCTCGCGCACCAGCAGCGCGGCCATCGCCGGCACGAAGGTGAAGGAGAACAGGAAGGCACCGACCAGGGCCAGCATGAAGGTCGCTGCCATCGGGTGGAACGTCTTGCCCTCCACACCTTCCAGCGTGAGGATCGGCGCGAACACCAGCAGGATGATCAACTGTCCGAACGCAGCTGGACGCGCCATCTTCATCGCCGAATCGGCAGCCACGCGCAGCCGCTCCATCGCGGTCAACGCACGGCCCAGTTCGGCGCGGCGCTGGCCCAGCATCAGCAGGGTCGATTCGACCACGATCACCGCACCGTCCACCAGGATGCCAAAGTCCAGCGCACCCAGGCTCATCAGGTTGCCGCTGATCCCGAAGCGGTTCATGCCGATTACTGCGAACAGGAACGACAGCGGAATCACCAGCGCGGTGATCGTCGCTGCACGCAGGTTGCCCAGCAGCAGGAACAGCACCACCACCACCAGCAGCGCGCCCTCGGTGAGGTTCCTGGCCACGGTCTTGATGGTGGAATTGACCAGCACGCTGCGGTCCAGCACCGGCGCGGCCACAATGTCGGCCGGCAGCGATTTGTTCACCTGTTCCAGGCGCGCCGCAGCGGCCTGCGCCACGGTGCGGCTGTTGCCGCCGGCAATCATCAGCGCGGTACCCAGTACGGCTTCATGGCCGTTGCGGCTGGCCGCACCCAGGCGCGGCGCGCGGCTCAGCTCGACCTCGGCCACATCGGCCACGCGCACCACCACGCCATTGCGGGTCGCCACCGGGGCCTGTGCCAGATCCTCGGTGGTCAGCGCCAGGCCATCGGCACGCACCACCAGTCCTTCGCCGGCGCGCTGCACGAAACCGGCACCGGCCTGCACGTTGGAACGCTGCAGGGCGGTGACCAGATCGGCCAGGCCGAGGCCGTGCGCGGCCAGCCGGGCGCTGTCCGGATGCACGCCATATTCCTTGACGTAGCCACCGACCGTATCGACGCCGGCCAGCCCCGGGCTGGAACGCATCTGCGGCGCGATGATCCAGTCCTGCACGGTGCGCAGGTAGGTCGCACGTTCTTCCGGCGTGCACAGCAGATTGCCTTCCGGCGTGCGGTAGACCTCGCCGGCCTGCCAGCCGGCTTCACCCGGCTTGGCCAGCTTGGCCGGATCGAACGTGGTGAAGTCCACGGTCCACATCAGCACTTCGCCGAGGCCGGTGGTAACCGGCGACAGCATCGGCGACGCGCCATCGGGCAGGTCTTCAGATGCCTCGCGCATGCGTTCGGCCACCTGCTGGCGCGCGAAGTAGATGTCGGTCGCATCGGTGAAGATCGCGGTGACCTGCGAGAAGCCATTGCGCGACAGTGAACGCGTGGTGGTCAGGCCGGGGATGCCGGCCAGCGCGGTTTCCAGCGGGTAGGTCACCTGCCGCTCGATCTGCTCCGGGGTCAGCGCCGGTGCCACCGTGTTGATCTGCACCTGGCGGTTGGTGATGTCCGGCACCGCGTCGATCGGCAGCTTGCCCAGCTGGAACAGGCCCACCGCGGCGATCAGCGCCGCCATGAACACCACCAGCCAGCGGTGGCGCACCGCTGTTTCAATGATCAGCTTGAACATGGTCGCCTCCTCAGTGGCCGTGCTCGGCTTCGCCCTTGGCCAGCTCGGCCTTGAGCAGGAAGGCGTTGCTGCCAACGATGCGCTCGCTGCCGGTCAGGCCACCGAGGATCTCGATGCGTTCACCAGCGCGACGGCCGGCCAGCACCGGCTGCGCCTTGAAGCCGCCTTCGACGGCGACGAACACCGCGCTGCTGCCATCGACGTTCTGCACTGCATCGGCCGGGACGCTGAGCGAGTCGTCCTGGCCTTCGGTGACCACCACCGCCGATACCGGCGAACCTGCCGGCGGCAACGAGGCATCCACCGGCGTGGCACGGATGACCGCGACGCCGCCCTGCTGGCGCACATCGGCGGCCGAACCGGTGACGGTGGCGGTGAAGCTGCCACCCGGCACGCTGACTTCCAGCTTCATGCCGGGCGTGACCTGCGCGGCCAGCGCCGGCGGTGCGGTGAACACCAGCTCGTTCATCGTCGGGTCGGCGACGTCGGCCACCGCGCTGCCGGCGGCGACCACGCCGCCCGGGGTGACCTGCACGTTGCCGACGATGCCGGCCACCGGGCTGGTGATGCGCACGCGACCGCTGGCATCGGGCGCACCGTTGGCGGCGGCCTGGGCCTGCGCGGCAGCAGCCTGGGCCTGTGCCGCCAGCGAACGTGCACGGGAGGCTTCCATCTCCTGGCGGGCGACCACGCCCTGGTCGACCAGCGCCTTGTCGCGGCCATAGGCCAGCCGCGCGGCTTCGGCTTCGGCCGCTGCGGCCAGCGCATTGGCGCGGAACACCGCCGCTTCGCCGCTGACCACGATCGCCAGTGCCTGGTTCTGCTTCACCGCGGTGCCCGGTGCGACCAGAACGCGTTCGACGCGGCCGGTCACGGTCGACGCCACCGAGGCGCGTGCACCGACCGACGGTTCGACCCGGCCGGACAGGCGCGTGGAGCCACCGCCACCGCGACCGATCGCGACCACTTCGATACCGGAGGCCTTGATCTGCTCCGGGGTCAGCTGCACCACGCCTTCGTCGGCGTCAGCAGGTGCCTTCGCGGTTTCTGCCTTGGCTTCCTTGCTGCCGGCGGCATGGCCGTGGCCATCGTCGGTGCCGGCCTTGGCCGCAGCGGGGTTTTCATTGGCAGGCGTCTGCGCGTTGCCGGCGCAGCCAGCCAGCAGGACGGTCAGCAGTACGCCGCCGATCAGCGGGAAAGTACGGGAGAGAGTCATGGAGCCTCCACAAAGGGTGCGCGCCCTTCCAGGCGGGCAAGATCGATTTCCGCGGCGACGCGCGACAGGCGCGCATCCACGGCGGTGCCGCGGGCGGCGATGAGGGCGCTGCGCGTGCTGCGCAGTTCCAGCTGCGAGATGCGTCCGGCGTCGAAGCCAATGCGGGCCAGGCGATACGCCTCTTCGGCGGCGACCACGCTTTCATCGGCGGCGCGGGTACGGCTGCTGGCGGCCTTCAACCCGGCCACCGCAGAGAGGCGCTCGGCCTCGCTGTCGCGGCGCTGCTGGTCCAGGCGCGCTTCGGCCGCGCGCTGGTCGGCATTGGCGGCGCGGATGCCACCGCGGTTGCGGTCGAACAGCGGGATGCTGAGGCTGACCCCGAGGTTGTAGGCACGCTCGCCGCCTTCGCGGAAGCGGGTCTGCGCGGCGGTGACACTTAGGTCGGGCAGGGCACGCTTGCGCTCCAGCTCGACCAACTTGCCCGCCGCATCGGCTTCGGCTTCGGCGATGCGCACCGCCAGTGCCACGTCGGTGGCGCCACGCGGTAGCGGCGGCGCACGGTCGAGCAGGCTGTCGTTGATCGACTGCACCGGTGCATCCAGCAGTGCAGCACCGGCCAGGCGGGCCAGCGCGGCATCGCGGAACGCCTGCGCTTCATCCAGCGCGGCGCTGGCGTTGGCCACCTCGCTCTGCGCCTGCACCGCACGCAGCTGCGGTTCGCGGCCCTGCTTGACCAACGCGTTGACGGCGTTGGCGTCAGCGCGGGTGAGGGTCAGTGCTTCTTCGGCCAGGGTGTAGCGGCGCAGTGCACTTTCCGCCTGTGCGTAGACCACCGCCAGCTGGCTGGCCACGTCGCTGCGGCTTTGGGCACCACGCAGGTTGGCCGCCTGGGCTTCGGCCCGGGCCGCACGGACGCGCGCGCCACGCTGGCCCCAGACCTCCAGCGGCTGGGACAAGGTGAGCACGGTATCGGCCTTGCCCATGCCGCCATAGGAGCCGGTGCCCCAGGCATTTTCAGCTGAGTAGGAGAGGGAAGGGTTGGGCAATGCACGGGCCTGGTCGGCGCGCGCGTCGGCGGCCTCGGCCAGCGCCGCACCCACGCGGGTGCCGGGCAGCTGGTCCAGGCGTTCAAGCAGGGCGTCGTAGGAAGGGGCGGCTTGCGCCATCACCGATGCCGCCGGGGCCAGGCCCAGCAACACGGCGACGACCAGCCCGGCCGCGCGCGGCGACCGAGGTGTCAGGATCGACATAGGAGGATTCCGGTTGTGAGTGAAACGGGAGCCCGCAATCGCGGGACGCGCTCAACTCACGCCCGGGGGGGACGCGTCAATTCATCCTGGGCGACCGCATAGGTCGCCGCGTCGCCGGCATTCATCCAGCGCGCCGGCAGTGGCGCACCGAAGGCGGCGAGGGTACTGGCCGGCAGGCTCAGGTTGGAGTGGTGGCAGTGGTTGTGGCCACAGGCACCAACATGCTTGCCGTCGGTATCGCCATCGGCATCCGGTGCGGACTCCACGTGCACCGTGCTGGCGTGCGGTTCTACCGTGCAGGCCAGCGCGTCGGCCACCGGCACGACCACGAATGCCGCCATCAGCAGCATCATCAGGTACGTACGCAGTTGGCGGGTGATCCGGCGCATGGAAGGGAGGCTAGCAAGCGGTTTTCGCCGGATACAATATCAATGGCCGCTTCGGGAATACGTCGGAATCTCCCGTTCAGGTGGGCCGGGCGCGGGGTCGGATCCCTTTCCGCCGGAAAGGGCTCTGACCCCGACACCTTGCTGCCGGCCAGCGGCCGGCACTACCGGTCTGCAGGCAGCTTCGCGATCACCTTGATCTCGAACTGGAACCCATACAGCCAGGTCACGCCAATACCGGTTAGGGTCGGGTGCGGCGCCTCGCCCCAGTACTCGGGCACGATCGCCCAGGCCTTCTCGAAGTTCTCTTCCGGATCGACCAGAAATACAGTCACATCGATCACGTCATCGAACGTGCAGCCGGCGGCGGCCAGCACCGCATTGAGATTCTCGAACGCGCGGCGCACTTGGATTTCGAAATCCGGCTCGGGTGAGCCGTCCTCGCGGCTGCCGACCTGGCCGGAGACGAACAGGAAGCCATTGGATCGGATCGCCGGCGAGTAGCGGTTGCGCTCGTACAGGGCCTGGCGGCCGGCGGGGAAAACGACATCACGCTGTGACATGGGGAAGATCCCGTGGGAGAGAACGCCATCCTCCGCGCCAGTGCTGTCTGGATAAACCGCGATGATCAGCCTAGATTGATTGCCAATTCCAAACAATCATGGCCCGCCATGGACCGTTTCGAGGCGATGCGGGCGTTTGCCCGGGTCGTGGAAACCGGCAGCTTCACCCGCGCCGCGCACACGCTGCAGATCAGCCGCACCACGGTCACCCAGCTGGTGCAGCAGCTGGAGGCACACCTGCGGCTGCGCCTGCTCAACCGCACCACGCGCCGGGTCAGCGTCACCGCCGACGGCGCGGCCTACTACCCGCGCATCGCCCGCCTGCTGGCCGAGCTGGAAGAAGTGGAGGGCGGGCTGGGTGACGCGGCCACCCAGCCACGCGGGCGGCTGCGCGTGGATGTGCCCGGGCCGTACGCGCGGTTGCGGCTGGTGCCGGCGTTGCCGGATTTCCAGGCGCGCTACCCGGAGATCCAGCTGGACATCGGCGTCAGCGACCGCGAGGTCGACGTCATCGCAGACAACGTCGATTGCGTGATCCGGGGTGGCACCCCGGCCGACCCGGCACTGGTGGCGCGACCGCTCGGCGCGCTGCCGATCGGTTTCCACGCCAGTCCGGGCTATGTGCAGCGCTTCGGCCTGCCGACCGACCCGCGCGCGCTGGAAGGACCCGACCACCACATGATCGGCTTCCTCAGCCCGCGCAGTGGCCGGGCGCGGGTGTTCAGCGCACAGCGCGGCGATGAGCGCGTTGAGGTGCAGGGCCGCTATACGGTCGGCTTCGATGATGGAAATGCCTATCTGGCCGCTGCGTTGGCGGGGTTGGGCGTGGTGGCGCTGCCCAGCTACATGGCCGAACCGCACGTGGCGCGCGGCGAGCTGCTGCCGGTGTTGCAGGACTGGCAGCTGCCGCCGATGCCGATGCATGTGATGTTCCCGCCGAACCGGCACATGAGCCAGCGGCTGCGGGTGTTCATCGATTGGGTGGTGGAAGCGTTGGGGTGAGTGCATCGGCCGCGTGCGAGAATCGGCGTGCACGTACTGGAGAACGCACACCCTGATGAGCCGCATCGTCGCACTGGATACCGAAACCACCGGCATCTCCCACCGCCTGGGGCACCGGGTGATCGAAATCGGTGCCGTCGAACTGATCGATGGCCAGCTCACCGGCCGCCAGTTCCACACCTACCTGCAGCCGCAGCGCAAGGTGGATTGGGGCGCACAGCGCGTGCACGGCATCAGCGATGCGATGCTGGTGGGCAAGCCGCTGTTCTCCAGCAAGGCGGCCGAACTGCTGGAGTTCCTGCGCGGCAGCGAGATGGTCGCGCACAACGCTACCTTCGATGTGGGCTTCCTGGACAACGAGCTGCGCCTGTCCGGCATCCCCGGCACGCTGGCCCAGCACTGCCGCATCACCTGCAGCCTGAAGCTTGCGCGGGGACGCTGGCCGGGTCAGGGCAACAAGCTGGATGATGTGCTGCAGCGCCTGCGCATTCCCAGCCAGCGCGGCCTGCATGGCGCGTTGAAGGATGCGCACCTGCTGGCGCAGGTGATTCCGCACCTGCGCTGAGGCCTGGCCGCTGTCACACCGGCCGCAACCATCGCTCGATCATTGCAACGCCACAGGCCACCCCGTCCTCATGGCGCATCGCCACGCCCAGGGCCGCCGCGCGTGCGCGTGTTGCGTCGGTTTCAACGAAGGTGATGGCTGCCGCCAGCGTTGCTGCGTCCAGCCGCTTCGGTGACAACGGTGCCGGTGCCACGCCCAACCGATACAGACGATCAGCCCAGAAGAACTGATCGGCGGCGAACGGCATCACCAGCGAAGGAACACCGGCGCGGCAGGCCGAATGCGTGGTGCCGCTGCCACCGTGATGGATGGCGAATGCGCAACGCGGGAACAGCGCTTCGTGTGGAGTCGGCCCCAGTACGAAGACCGAATCGGGCAAGCGCATCGCAGGCAGTCCCACCCAGCCAGGAAACAGCAGCACCCGGCGTGGCGCCAGCGCCTGCAGCAGGGCCGGCAACACGCGCTCGCGATCAAAGCCGGTCATGCTGCCGAAGCCCAGATACACCGGCGCCGAGCCGGCATCGAGGAAGGCCTGCAGATCGGCCGGGGGTATCCAGGGCGCATCGGGAAGGCGCCATTGGCCACAGACGATGTGGTCGGCCGGCCAATCCGCCGGTGGCGGCAGCAGCTGCGGCGAGATGCCATAGAGCATCGGCAGGCCGGGCCACAGCGAGCGGCGCGGCGATTGCCCCAGCTGCTTGCGGGCTGCGTTGATCGGCCGACGGAACTGGCGCCAGATCAGGCCGTTGACCAGCCCATAGCTGGCGCGGTTCAACCAGCCCGGCGAGCGTCCCGGTGGCAGGAACGGAGAGCGGAAGGCCCGCGTCGGGGTCAGCGGGATCATGCCGGTGCCGATGACCGGCAGTCCGCGGCGTTCGCCCACGCTCATGCCGACAAAGGCCGCCAGGCCACCGGTCAGAATCGCATCGCAGCCTTCGGCAGCGGCATCTGCCTGGCGCATCCAGCCGCTGACATGCTGCAGCGCCATCCGTGCCAGCCCGCTACTGGCGGCGGCAACACCGTTGCCACGCGAGACCAGCGCGACCACTTCGTCATGGATGTCACCTTCAAGAGCCGCATGGGGCACATCCAGTGCCTGCGCGCTGCCCAGGGTGCCGCCATCGGCAAGCAGTGCCACCTCGTGGCCTGCGCCGATCAGCCCATGGCAGAGCATGGCCAGCGGACGCGTATCGCCTTCGGTTCCGTAGGTCAGGGCCAGCAGCCGCATGGAAAGCTCCGCAGTGAACCGGAGCAGTATGCCGGTTGGCGGGCTCCCGGCCCTGCCGGTTCAGCCGCAGCCTGTGGGTAACTTGCGCAAGTGCTTGAACCCGTGCATAATGCGCGGCTCGCTGTGTCCGGTTTTCTACCGGGCGGCGCCCCCGGGAGCACGTCCCCGGCCGCCCAACGCCAGCGTAACCCTTTGATTCTCTTGACGTGTGGTGGGCAACCATCGAGGCCGCCGTCTCCCGGGCTACGGGCTGACAACTACTACTATCGAGGTGCGCAATGTCCCGCGTATGCCAGGTTTCCGGCAAGCGAGTGCAGACGGGTAACAACGTCTCGCACGCCAACAACAAGACCCGTCGTCGTTTCCTGCCGAATCTGCACGAGCGCCGTTTCTGGGTGGCCAGCGAGAACCGCTGGGTCAAGCTTCGTGTTTCCGCGCATGCACTGCGCACCATCGACAAGAACGGCATTGATTCCGTTCTGGCTGAGCTGCGTGCGCGCGGCGAAAAGGTCTGAGGAGTAAAGCATCATGGCAGGCAAGCGCGATAAGGTCCGTATGATTTCCTCGGCCGGTACCGGCCACTTCTACACGACCGACAAGAACAAGAAGAACACCCCGGGGAAGATGGAATTCCTGAAGTACGATCCGGTCGTGCGCAAGCACGTCCTGTACAAGGAAGGCAAGATCAAGTAATCCGCAAGGATTGCTGGTCCCCGCGAAGAAACCCGCCCTTGTGGCGGGTTTTTTCATGCCCGATGTTCCCGTGGTGGGTGCCTGTGGGTGCCGGCCGTTGGTCGGCACACTCCCTCCACCCCCCGGTAGGTGCCAACTTTGGTTGGCACGCTGTCCCCGTGCTCGGTAGGTGTCGACCTTGGTCGACACGCGGTCCCCGCCCCCGGTAGGTGCCAACCTTGGTTGGCACGCTGCTTCAACGCAGTCGAGCGCGGCTCGACTCTACAAAGGCCGGTGGGCAGAATGGCCCATCACCTCCCGACGGGCGACACGATGCTGTTCGAGTGGTTGCTGGGTTCCTACCTGCTGCTGATCGACTGGCTGATCCGGCTGGTCGCGCTGTGCTGGATTCCCACCCGCACCACGCCCGGCGCGGCGCGCAGCTGGCTGCTGCTGGTCGGCTTCGTACCGCTGCTGGGCCTGCCGCTGTACCTGCTGTTCGGCCACCCGTGGCTGTCGCGCGAGCGCATCCGCCGCCAGGCCGAGGCCTCGCAGGTGATCCGCGAGGAGCAGGCGCTGCAGCATCGCCTGCGCTGGACCCCACAGCCCGACACCGCCAGCGCCGAGATCGTGCCGTTGGTGCAGCGCCAGGGCGATTTCATGCCGGTACACGGCAACGCCGTCGATCTGCTGACCGACTACGACGAGTCGCTGCACACGCTGATCGCCGACATCGACCAGGCCGAAGACCGCGTGCACCTGCTGTACTACCTGATGTTCGACGACGCGGTCGGCGAGGCCATTGTCGAGGCCTTGCAGCGTGCCGCCGCGCGTGGCGTGCAGTGCCGCGTGCTGCTCGATGCGGTGGGCGCCAAGCGTGGCCTGCGCGCCTATCGCAAGCGCCTGCAGGCGCGCGACATCGAAGTGCGCGCGATGCTGCCCGGTGGCCTGCGCTGGCGTCGCAGCGGACGCATGGACCTGCGCAACCACCGCAAGATCGCGGTGATCGACAACGAAGTGGCCTATGTCGGTTCGCAGAACCTGGCGGGCCCGCAGTTCGTGCCGGGCCACCCGAACCGCGAACTGGTGGCGCGCGTCCGCGGCCCGGCGGTGGCGCACCTGGAAGCCGTATTCGCCAGCGACTGGTACATGGAGACCGGCCAGCGCCTGGATGTGATCACCGATGTGCCCGAATGCGGCGACGACATCGCCACCCAGCTGCTGCCCAGCGGCCCGGCCTACCCGTACAGCAACGCGCGCGACGCGGTAGCCGCGCTGATCCACCTGGCGCGACGCCGGCTGGTGATGGTCACCCCGTACTTCGTGCCTGACGAAGCCACACTGAGTGCGCTGCGTATCGCCGCATTGTCCGGCGTGCAGGTGCAGCTGATCCTGTCTGCCAGCAACAACCAGCGGCTGACGTCGTGGGCGCAGGAGGCCTACTACGATGAACTGCTGCGCTGTGGCGTGCGCATCGCGCTGTACGAGCCGCAGTTCCTGCACGCCAAGCACATGAGCGTGGATGAGGACATCGCCGTGCTCGGCTCCATCAACATGGATATCCGCTCGTTCGCGCTGAATGCCGAGATCGGCCTGATCTGCTACGACCGCGCGCTGGTCCAGCAGCTGTGCGCGATCGAGGACGGCTACCTGCGCGAGTCGCGGCAGCTGGACCTGCAGCAGTGGCGCAGCCGTCCCACGTGGCGGCGCAGCCGCGAAGGTATTGCACGGCTGGCCGATGCGTTGATGTGAAGCAATGCCGGCCGCCCATTCCGGCAATCCGGCCCGTCATCGCCGATGGCCTACAATCGGCACATGACTGATTCACCGCGTAATGGCGAACTGGACCTGGCAATCATCGGTGGTGGTGCGGCCGGGGTGCTGGTGGCGATCCAGGTGTTGCGCCAGGCCAAGGCGCCGCTGGCGCTGGCCATCTTCGAACCCGCCTCGCAGCTGGCGCAGGGCATCGCCTATGCCACGCCATGGCCGGAGCATCTGCTGAACGTGCCGGCGGCGAAGATGAGTGCGTTTGCCGACCAGCCCGGCGATTTCCTCGACTACCTGATGGCCGCCAATGCCTACCCGGGCGAGGCGCGCGAGGTGCTGGGCGAGCGCTATGTGTGCCGCCACTACTTTGCTGCCTACCTGCAGCAGCGCCTGCAGGAGGCCGCTGCGACCAGCCCGGCACAGCTGCAAGTGATCGCGCAGCCGGTGCTGGGCCTGCAGCCGGATGACCATGGCTACCAGCTGACACTCGGCGATGGCAGCACGCTGCACGCCGCGCAGGCGGTGCTGGCCACCGGCAACAGCATGCGGCCGCTGCCGGTGGCCGGTGCCGAGGCACTGCCCGCCGATGACGTGATCGTGGCCTGGGACTACGACGGCGTACGCACCCTGGCCGGCGAGCAGGCCGTGGCCATCGTAGGCTCCGGCCTGAGCATGGCCGACACCGTGTTGGCATTGGTCGCCGCCGGCCACACCGGCCCGCTGCATGTGATCTCGCGCCACGGCCTGCTGCCGTTGCCGCATGCGCATGGTGGCCTGCCCAGGTTCGACCCGGCCACGCTGCTGCCGATGAACCTGCGCCAGCGCCTGCGCGCGTTGCGTGGGTTCGCACGCCAGGCACAGGCCGACGGCCTGCCGTGGCAGGGCGTGATGGACCGCATCCGTCCGCACGGGCAGGCGCTGTGGTGCAGCCTCGACGCGGCCGACCAGCGCCGCTTCCTGCGCCATGTGGTGCGCTACTGGGACGTGCATCGCCACCGCATCGCCGAAGAGGTCGACGCACAGCTGCAGGCGCTGATCGAAAGCGGCCAACTGCGTGTTCACCGGTCCCGCCTGCAACGCGTCGGCCGCGAAGGCGATGCCCTGCGGCTGTCGGGTCGCGATGCCACCGGCAATGAACAGCAGTGGACGATCAGCGGCGTGATCAACGCTACCGGCGTGGAAACCCGCGCCAGTGCGCTGCGCAACCTGCTGCTGCAGCAGCTGCAGGCCGATGGCCTGGCCCGCCCCGGCCCGCATGGGCTGGGCCTGGACAGCACGGTGCCGGGCGATCGCCTGTGTGCCGCCGGTGGCCAACCGCAGGCGCGGCTGGGCGTGCTCGGCAGCCTGCGCATCGGCAGCCTGTGGGAAAGTCTGGCGGTGCCTGAACTGCGTCAGCAGGCGCAGGCACTGGCCACCCAGGTGGTCGCAGGAGCCGCGACGGCGATGCCGTAAAATGGGGGCATGGATGTCTCCCACCTGCTTGATGGCCTGAACCCGGCCCAGCGCGAAGCCGTCTCCGCTCCCCCCGGCCACCACCTGGTGCTGGCCGGTGCCGG
The DNA here is from genome assembly GCF_059369555.1 of Stenotrophomonas sp. YJH_SMC_21. Taxonomy (NCBI): domain Bacteria; kingdom Pseudomonadati; phylum Pseudomonadota; class Gammaproteobacteria; order Lysobacterales; family Lysobacteraceae; genus Stenotrophomonas; species Stenotrophomonas sp. YJH_SMC_21. The sequence continues at coordinate 61,702 of NZ_JCAFSU010000012.1, read as the reverse complement.
TTCCGGCAAGACCCGCGTACTCACCCACCGCATCGCCTGGCTGCATGAAGTCGAAGGCGTGCCGACCCACGGCATTTTCGCGGTGACCTTCACCAACAAGGCGGCCGGCGAAATGCGCCACCGCATCGACGCCCAGCTGCCCAACGGCAGCCGTGGCATGTGGATCGGTACCTTCCACGGCCTGGCCAACCGCCTGCTGCGCCTGCACTGGCAGGACGCGAAGCTGCCTGAAGGCTTCCAGGTGATGGACTCGGACGACCAGCTGCGGCTGGTCAAGCGCGTGGTGCAGGCGCTGGAGCTGGACGACGGCAAGTACCCGGCCAAGCAGATCGCGTGGTGGATCAACGCGCAGAAGGACGAGGGCCGTCGCCCGCAGCACATCCAGCCCGAGCCGCATGATGCGTGGCTGGAAACCATGCGCCAGGCCTATATCGAATACCAGGCACGCTGCGACCGCGCCGGCCTGGTCGACTTCGCCGAGCTGCTGCTGCGCGCGCATGAACTGCTGCGCGACAACCCGGCGCTGCTGTCGCACTACCGTGCCCGCTTCCGCGAGATCCTGGTGGACGAGTTCCAGGATACCAATGCCATCCAGTACGCCTTCGTGCGCGTGCTGGCCGGCGATTCCGGCCACGTGTTCGTGGTCGGCGACGATGACCAGGCCATCTACGGCTGGCGCGGCGCCAAGGTCGAGAACGTGCAGGGCTTCCTGCGTGATTTCCCAGGTGCGCAGACCATCCGCCTGGAACAGAACTATCGCTCCACTGCCAACATCCTCGGCGCTGCCAATGCGGTGATCGCGCACAACCCGGATCGCATCGGCAAGCAGCTGTGGACCGACAGTGGCGACGGAGAACCGATCGACCTGTACGCGGCGTACAACGAGATGGACGAGGCGCGCTACATCGTCGAGCGTGCCCGCCAGTGGGTACGCGATGGTGGCAGCTACACCGAAGTGGCCGTGCTCTACCGCAGCAACGCACAGTCGCGCGCGCTTGAAGAGGCGCTGCTGAGCGAACAGGTGCCCTATCGCGTGTACGGCGGCATGCGCTTCTTCGAACGGGCCGAAATCAAGGACGCGCTGGCTTACCTGCGCCTGCTGTCCAACCGCAACGATGACGCCGCCTTCGAGCGCGCGGTCAACACGCCTACCCGGGGCATCGGCGACCGCACGCTGGACGAAGTGCGCCGCGAGGCGCGCGCGCAGGGCATCTCGCTGTGGGAAGCAACGATGCTGGTCACCCAGGGCAACGCGCTGGCCGCACGCGCGCGCAATGCACTGGCCGGCTTCCTGGGGCTGGTCAACGAGCTGCAGGCGCAGACCGTGCACATGACCCTCGCCGAGCGCGTGGACCACGTGCTGGCCCGCTCGCAGCTGCGCGAGCACTGGAGCAAGGAAAGCCGCAATTCGCTGGATTCGGAATCGCGCACCGACAACCTCGACGAACTGGTCTCGGTCGCTTCGCGCTTCGTGCGCCGCGCCGACGACATCGAGGAAGTGGGCGAGGACATGGACGAGCTGGTCGCGTTCCTGGCCTACGCCGCGCTGGAGGCCGGTGAAGGCCAGGCGCAGGCCGGCGAGGACGGCGTGCAGCTGATGACCCTGCATTCGGCCAAGGGCCTGGAATTCCCGCTGGTGTTCCTGGCGGGCATGGAAGACGGCCTGTTCCCCAGCGCACGTTCGCTGGAGGAAAGCGGGCGGCTGGAGGAAGAGCGCCGCCTGGCCTACGTCGGCATCACCCGCGCGCGCCAGAAGCTGGTGCTGAGCTATGCCGAGTCGCGCCGCATCCACGGCCAGGACAACTACAGCCTGCCGTCGCGCTTCCTGCGCGAGATCCCGCGCGAACTGCTGCACGAAGTGCGCCCGAAGGTACAGGTCTCGCGGCCGGCCTCGATGGGTGCCAGCCGGGTGATGGGCCATGCCTCGATCGAGGCGCCGCCGGTCAAGCTCGGCGCGCTGGTCACCCATCCCAAGTTCGGCGAAGGCATGGTGACCGACTACGAAGGCAGCGGCGCCCACGCCCGCGTGCAGGTCGAGTTTGCCGACGCCGGCAGCAAGTGGCTGGTGATGGCCTACGCCAACCTGACGGTGATCTGATCACCGTCGGGGGGCGGGATCCCTGTAGAGCCGAGCCATGCTCGGCTGCTGTTGGCGGGGAAGAACAGCCGAGCATAGGCCCGGCTCTACAAAAGCGGTTGGACGTTACACGTATGGGGTCAGAGCCCCTTTCCGTTGGAAAAGGGATCCGACCCCGATACGCTGCAGCCATGACCCGCAACGTGCTCTTCCTCTGCAGCCAGAACCGCCTGCGCAGCCCGACGGCCGAGCAAGTGTTCGCCGAGTGGCCGGGCATCGAAACCGCATCGGCCGGGCTGCTGGCCGATGCCGAGGAAGTGCTCAGCCCCGAGCTGCTGCAGTGGGCCGATATCGTGTTCGTGATGGAGCGTGCTCACCGCAACCGGCTGTCCAGCCGCTACAAGCCGTGGCTGAAGGACAAGCGGGTGATCTGCCTGGATATCCCGGATGACTACGACTACATGGACCCGGTGCTGGTGGAGTTGCTGAAGCGCAAGGTGGCGCCGTTCCTGCGTTGAGCGTTGGTGGTGTAGAGCCGAGCCCATGCTCGGCTGCTTCTGGCGGGAAAGGCAGCCGAACATGGCTCGGGTCTACCAGAAAGACAGAGCGTCAGTCCTGCGCCTTTGAACCGGCCGTCGCATCCTGTTCGGACATCGACTGCTGCAGGCTGCTGGTGAAACTCTTTACCGCGCGCTCCAGTGCGATTTCCCAGTTCTCGCGTGATGGCACCTGGAAGATGTTCGCGCCATGCCCGGTGGCGGTGAAGGTACGGGTCTGGCCTTCCTTCCGCGCAACGACCTGCACCGAAATGTCGGCCAGCATCTGTTGTGTGGATGACACCATCCGGAAGAAGTTCGCCGGCATCTTGACCGAGAAATCGGTGAGCGAGGCCTCCAGTTGCGTACATGAGGTTTCGCACTGATCGGCGGTGCGATAGCCCATGTTTCGCAATGCCTGGATCATGATTGCGCGTGTCTTGTCCGCCGCTGTGGTGGACTCGATGGAGACAAGGACGCCGTTGCCTTGACGAACCACCCCGGCAATGTTCTTCGCACGGTCGGCTGCCGCAACTTCCGGGTAATAGACCGGACGGACGTCGCGCACCGGCCCCACCACCACTACCGGACCCTCTTCGGGATTCACCCGGATATCGGGCACGTTCACGCGCACCACTTCGGTGCGGATGCCGCAGCCGGTGAGGAGCAGCAGCAGCGAAAGACCAATGATCGACTTCATGTATTCCCCCTGTTGGAATGGTGTCCTTGCGACGCGCATTATCGCGTGGCTCGCAGGCAGCGGGAGTGGCGTTGGTCACAGCGGGGCAGCCGAGCATAGGCGTGGCTCTACTGGGACGAGCAAAATGCAGTCGAGCATGGCTATGCCGGTCGTCCTGACCGGCACCCTTTGGGCGGTCGCAAGCGACGTTGGCAGCGGCTCCTGCCGCTCCCTTCGACTCTACAATGGGGCCTGACATCCTCCAGGAACGCCCCCATGACCGAACCCACGCTGCACGTCACCGTGAAGTTGAACGCCCGGCTGCAGCCGGAGCATCGCCACGAACTGTTCGAAGATCCGCTCGATGCGCTGCTGCAGGCGGCCCAGGTGGGCGAGCTGACTGGCGGCGGCACCGCGATGTCCGATCTCGGCGAGGTCGAATACGGTGATATCGAAGTTGCCCTGGTCGATGCGGCCGGCGTGCCGAAGCTGATCGACCTGCTGGAACAGCTGGGTGCACCGAAGGGTTCGCAGCTGCAGGGCGCGGGTGAAGCCGACCGCAGCTTCGGCGTGACCGAGGGGCTGGGCATCTACCTGGATGGCCTGAACCTGCCGGACGAAGTCTACGAGCAGTGCGATTCCAACCACGTGTTCGAACAGCTGTCGGAGAACATCGACGGCCTGGGCGAGATCTGCAGCTGGTGGCAGGGCCCGACCGAAACCGCGCTGTACATGTACGGCGGATCGTTCGAAGCGATGCGTGATGCGATTGCCGGATTCGTGGGCAGCTATCCGCTGTGCCAGAACGCACGCGTGGTGCAGATCGCCTGAAGGTAGGGGCGCTGTAGAGTCGAGCAAGCTCGACTCTACGGCAGCAGGTTATCGGCCGGCTGACTGCCGGGCGTTGTCGCGCAGCGCCATGTCCTTGCCGATCTGGTAGCCGCCGAACAGCACCGCCAAGGCGATGATCGCGGCGACCATGATGGACTTCTGGGAACTCCAGACGGGCGGCTTGTTGTCCTGCATGTCGGTCGTCCTTGGGCGCGGCAGTGCGCCGCCCGCCGAGCATGCGCCGCCCGACCGGTGCGTGCAAGCGGGCGGTGCGCACACGCCAATGCGCGGCGCCGGATTGATTCTGCTCAAGGCACGGCCTGCACATCCGGTGTGCAATGGTGTCGTTCCCATCTGGCAGATCGCTACGGAGCCCCACCATGTACAAGCGCATCCTGATTGCCACCGACGGATCCGAGCTGGCCGACAAGGGCCTGGCCAAGGGCCTGGAGCTGGCCAAGGACCTCAATGCCGAGGTCGATATCGTGACTGTTTCCGAGCCATGGGCCGTCGGCATGTACGATGCCATGGGCTGGAGCGTGGGCTACATGAACAGCCCCGAGTACAAGGCCGACCGCGAGGAAGGTGCGCAGAAGGTGCTGCAGCCGGCGCTGGCCAAGGCGGCCGAGCAGGGCATCACCGCCAATCCGGTGCACGTGCTGGACCGCTACGCGGCTGACGGCATCATCGAGACCGCCGGCGAGCGCAACAGCGACCTGATCGTGATGACCTCGCACGGCCGCCGTGGCGTGACCCGCGTGCTGCTGGGCAGCCAGACCGCCGAAGTGCTGGCACGCAGCACGCTGCCGGTGCTGGTCATCCGCTGATCCACACCACTGATTCAAGCGTTCCCGGGGAGGGGACCCGACGCCGGCCGCAGGATGCGCGCCGGCGTTGTTTTTTGTCGGGGATCGGGGGGCGGATCCACGCATGGCGTGGATCTACTGATAGGCGGTCACCCACGCATGGCGTGGATCCACGTTCGTTGTCCCGGTAGATCCACGCCATGCGTGGATGGGCCGTGCCGATGGCCTTGAGGGGTCAGAGCCCTTTCCTGTGGAGAGGGATCCGACCCCGGTCACATCACCAGCTGTACAGCTTCCAGTACACCGGCGACACACCGTCCTTGTCGTTGTCGAAACGGCCATCGCCGTTCTTGTCGTACATGTAGAACGGAGCACCGCGCGATGGCGTCACCTTGACCATGCGCAGCTGGCCGGACACACGGTATTCCTCGATGACATCGCCGTTGTCCATGGTGCGCTTGGAGACATCGGCGCCCTTGACGTCCACCGGGGGAGCACCTGCGCCACCCATGCTGGCGCAGCCAGCGAGCAGGAGCAGGGAAGCCAGCATCAGGGTCTTCATCGGCGGGGGCCTTTGCCTGGAGAGAGCCCTGATTATGCCCCATCGCCAGGTGCGTGCCGTGTCGTCGCGGTGCAGGCACGGGCGCGTAGAATCGGCCCATGAGCAGATTAGTCCTGATCGACGGGTCCAGTTACCTGTACCGCGCGTTCCACGCGCTGCCGCCCCTGTCCAATGCACAGGGTGAACCCACTGGCGCACTGTTCGGCGTGGTCAACATGCTGCGTTCGACGCTGAAGGAACGCCCGGCCTACGTCGCGTTCGTGGTCGATGCGCCCGGCAAGACCTTCCGCGATGACCTGTACGACCAGTACAAGGCCAACCGCCCGCCGATGCCCGATGAGCTGCGCAGCCAGGTCGAGCCGATGTGCCGCATCGTCGAGGCGCTGGGCATCAGCATCCTGCGCGTCCCCGGCGTGGAAGCCGACGATGTGATCGGCACGCTGGCCCTCCAGGGCCTGGCGCAGGACCTGAAGGTGACCATTTCCACCGGCGACAAGGACTTCGCCCAGCTGGTGCGCCCGGGCATCGAGCTGGTCAACACCATGACCGGAAGCCGCATGGATTCGGATGCGGCGGTGATGGAGAAATTCGGCGTGCGCGCCGACCAGATCATCGACCTGCTGGCGCTGATGGGCGACACCGTCGACAACGTGCCGGGCGTGGAGAAGTGCGGGCCGAAGACCGCCGCCAAGTGGCTGGCCGAGTACCAGCACCTGGATGGGGTGATGGCGGCCGCGCCGACCATGAAGGGCAAGATCGGCGAAAACCTGCGCGCGGCGCTGGAGCGCCTGCCGCTGAACCGCGAGCTGGTGACCATCCGCACCGACCTGGCGCTGGACGCCAGCCCGACCACGCTGGCCCTGCGCGAGCAGGACGTGCCGGAGCTGACCGAGCTGTATGCGCGCTACGGCTTCACCCAGGCGCTGAAGGAGCTGGGTGCGCCGGTGCCGGCACCGGTGGCCGCCAGCGAGGCGACCCCGAGCCTGCGCGGCACTGCGGCCGGCTTCGCGCGTGGCAGCGTCGAGGCGCCCGCCGCCGGCACGCTGGATCCGGCACTGTCCGCGCCGGGTGAATACGAGACCGTGCTGAGCGCCGAGCAGCTGCAGGCCTGGGTCGAACGCCTGCAGCAGGCCGACCTGATCAGCTTCGATACCGAAACCGATGCGCTGGACGCGATGCGTGCGCGGCTGGTGGGCATCAGCCTGGCCGTCGAGCCGGGCAGGGCGGCGTATATTCCGGTCGGCCACGATTACCCGGGTGCGCCGGCCCAGCTGCCGATGCAGCAGGTGCTGGACGCACTGCGCTCGGTGCTGCAGGACCCGGCGAAGAAGAAGCTGGGCCAGCACGGCAAGTACGACCTGCACGTGCTGCGACGCCACGGCGTGCAGGTGCAGGGCTACCACGACGACACCATGCTCGAGAGCTTCGTGCTCAATTCCACCGCCACCCGCCACGACATGGATTCGCTGGCGCTGCGCTACCTGGGCTACAGCACCATCAAGTTCGAGGACGTGGCCGGCAAGGGCGCCAAGCAGATTCCGTTCTCGCAGGTGGGCATCGACGAGGCCAGCCGCTACGCCGCCGAGGACGCCGACATCACCCTGCGCCTGCACCACGCGCTGCAGCCGCAGCTGCTGGCCGAGCCGGCGCTGGACAGCGTTTACCGCGGCATCGAGATGCCGCTGGTGCCGGTGCTGGCCAGCATCGAAGCCAACGGCGTGCGGGTCGACACCGACGAACTGCGCCGGCAGAGCCAGGACCTGTCTTCGCGCATGCTGGCCGCGCAGCAGAAAGCCACCGAGCTGGCCGGGCGCAGCTTCAACCTGGATTCGCCCAAGCAGCTGCAGGCGGTGCTGTTCGACGAGTTGAAGCTGCCGGCGGTGGTGAAGACCCCCAAGGGCCAGCCCAGCACCAATGAAGAGGCGCTGGAGGCGATTGCCGACCAGCACGAGCTGCCGCGCGTGATCCTGGAGTACCGCGGGCTGGCCAAGCTGCGCAGCACCTACACCGACAAGCTGCCGGAGATGGTCAACCCGGATACCGGCCGCGTGCATACCAGCTATCACCAGTCCGGAGCCGCCACCGGCCGCCTGTCCTCGTCGGACCCGAACCTGCAGAACATCCCGATCCGCACCGAGGACGGCCGTCGCATCCGCCGCGCGTTCGTGGCGCCGGAGGGCTTCCAGCTGCTGGCGGCCGACTATTCGCAGATCGAACTGCGGATCATGGCCCACCTGTCCGAGGACCCGGGCCTGGTGCGTGCCTTCGAGCAGGGCGCCGACGTGCACCGTGCCACCGCCGCCGAGGTGTTCGGGCGCACGCTGGAGGAAGTGACCCCGAACGAGCGCCGCGCCGCCAAGGCGATCAACTTCGGGCTGATGTACGGCATGAGCGCCTTCGGCCTGGCCCGCAACCTGGGCATCGACCGTGGCCAGGCGCAGGACTACGTGGCGCTGTACTTCAGCCGCTACCCGGGCGTGCGCGATTTCATGGAGCGGATGCGCCAGCAGGCCCGCGACCAGGGCTATGTGGAAACCCTGTTTGGTCGTCGCCTGTACCTGAACGACATTCATGCACGTAACCAGGGCCTGCGCGCCGGTGCCGAACGCGCGGCGATCAACGCGCCGATGCAGGGCACCGCCGCCGACATCATCAAACGCGCGATGGTGGACGTGGACCAGTGGCTGCGTGACAGCGGCGCACCGGCACGGATGATCCTGCAGGTGCACGATGAACTGGTGTTCGAAACCGAAAGCAGTTTCGTTGAAGACTTGCGTTTGCAGGTGGTCGAGCGCATGTCGCAAGCGGCCAAACTGCGGGTGCCGCTGGTGGTCGATACCGGCGTCGGCAACAACTGGGACGAAGCGCACTGAGGGTATTTCAGGCCGAAAACGACGTGAATTCGTTCATTCGTCAGAGGTTTCTGACTCGATCATGAATGTTGTCCTGATCGAGGTTCATTAAATTGGGCCCCTTCACGAACCGTTAGTGTTCGGAGTGCTTCTATAACTCTCGACAGGCGCAACGCCTGTTGTGGATCTCTCCCATCCCCTGGAGCAGATCTCGGAACGGGGACTCCTCCCCAAGTGCCCGTTCCCCGGCCCCGTTGACCTCCCCCTGGTCAGCGGGGCTTTTTATTTGTGCCGCCGCAGCACCAGGATGGGGTCAGATCCTTGGTGCTAGGCTGGGCTACCGTTCCACAGGGGAAGGCCATGCCCGATCTGTTTGCACTGGCAATGCCCTGGTGGGAGTTCATCCTGCGCGCGGTGGTGGTCTATGTCGTGGTGCTGGGCATGGTCCGGCTTGGCGGCAAGCGGGCTCTAGGGCAGATCACGCCCTTCGACGTGCTGTTGATCGTGCTGCTGGGCAATGCGGTGCAGAACGCGCTGCTGGGCACCGATACCTCGCTGGGCGGCGGCCTGCTGCTGGCCGCGACCCTCATCCTGCTCAACTATGGGGTGGGCTGGCTGACCACCCGGAATCGACGCATGGAGCGGATGATCGAAGGAGAACCTACCGTAATCGCGCGCGATGGCCGGCTTTTGGAGGGTGTTCTTCGCCGCGAACTGATCAGCCGGGCCGATTTCGATGCTGCGTTGCGCCAGCAGGGTGGCCTGCGGATCGAGGATGTGCAGATCGCCCTGCTGGAGACGACCGGGCACATCACCATCCTTCCGCGGAAGGGCACCTGATCGTGCAGCACCGAGCATGGGCTCGGCGCTACAGCGCATCATTCACGGTGTGCAGCGGGTAGTGCCGGCCGCCGGTTTGCGCTCGTAATAGGCGAAACGATTGCCGCTGTCGATACCGACCAGGTTGCCGTTCTGCAGCAGCTGCAGCACGAAGTCGCTGCCGATATCGCGGTGGATGAGGATGCGGCCATCGCGCAGGCTTGCCCGCAGTGGCTGTTCGCGGCCACCGGCCTCAACCACACCACCCTCGAGGAAACGCAGCTGCGACAGCACGCTGCGCTCGGCTTCAAAGCTGCCACAGGGCAGTGCGGCGGCCGGCACCGGCGTGAGCGCTGCCGCGGGGGCGCTGGCGAGAACGGCAAGGTCTTTGGCCGGACCGCAGGCCGGGGCATCCGCGCGCTGTGCACAGGATCGCTGCAGCGCATCGCGGGCCTCCTGCAGGCGGCCACTGCTCCACAAGGTTTCGGCGGTGTCGGCGCAGAACGTTTCGCCCTGTTGCACGCGGCAAAGGTCGATCAGTTCATCAAGCTGTGCAGGTGGCAGAGGCGCATCCACGGAATGCTGCAGGCCGAGCAGGGCCTTGCCCATCATTTCCGAGGCAATCTCCTTGGCTGCCGTCATGCAACCCTCGGCGTCGAACGAGGGCAGCTCCTCCCTGCAGATCTCGGGAATCGGCGGTTCTTCCTTTCCGGGCGCTGCGTCCTTGGCCTGCTGCTGGTAGGTCTCCAGCAGGCGCATGCAGGCTGCGCCCACGCCCTCGGCGCACCAGGCGTGCAGTTTCACGGGTGCGGCCTCTGGCAGCGCCTCCAGGCACTCGGAGGTGTTCATCACGCAACCGCCCTCGACGGGCTGCGGCATCGTCTTGCAGGCGGCGGCGTGCTCACGGGTGAACTCGCGATAGGGCGTGCTGATCGTGCGGTCGTTGTCCGAGAAGTACCAGTTTTCCAGCTGGCCCGTGGACAGGTTGCCGGTACCGAGCACGTCTTCCTGGCGGGCGATGCGCAGCTCCTCGGTGGCCTGGTAGGGGCCGGACAGGAAGCCGTGGCCTTCGCTCTCCAGGGTCAGCGTGGTGTTGCCGTTGCTGTCCTTGTAGGTGCCGCAGGCCATCGACTGAGCGGCGGCCGGCAGGCTGGCCGAGGCCAATGCAAGCAACAGCAGGGAGCGCCAGCCCGCAGCGCGAGGGCGGGGGGAAACAGCAGCGGGCATGGGGTCATCCTTGAAGGAAGTGAGCAGGGCCTGTCCGGTGCGGGGCGCACCACAGGCAGGAGAGGGCGCCACGGGTCAGGCGTGGCGCCGGAAGATCACAGCCAGTCGCGCGGCACCAGATAGTCGGCCAGGCGCGCCTCGGCGCTGCCCGCTTCCGGGGTGAAGCCGTACTCCCAGCGTACCCGGGGCGGCAGGCTCATCAGGATGCTTTCGCTGCGGCCACCGCTCTGCAGCCCGAACAGGGTGCCGCGGTCGTAGACCAGGTTGAACTCCACGTAGCGGCCGCGGCGGTACAGCTGGAACTCGCGTTCGCGCTCGCCATAGATGGCGTCCTTGCGCTGCTGCACGATCGGCAGGTAGGCGTCGAGGAAACCATCGCCGACCGCACGCAGATAAGCGAAGTCGCGCTCGAAGTCGCCGTGCAGGTCGTCGAAGAACAGCCCGCCGACGCCGCGCGTTTCATTGCGGTGGCGCAGGAAGAAGTACTCATCACACCAGCGCTTGTGCGCGGCATAGCGTTCGTCGCCGAACGGCGCACACAGATCGCGTGCCACCTGGTGCCAGTGCTGCACGTCCTCGTCGAACGGATAGAACGGGGTCAGGTCGAAGCCGCCGCCGAACCAGCTGGCCACCACTTCACCATCGCGCTGCGCCTGGAAGAAGCGCACGTTGGCATGGGTGGTCGGCACGTAGGGGTTGAGCGGGTGGAACACCAGCGACACGCCGGTGGCGCGCCAGGAGGCGCCGGCCAGTTCCGGGCGGTTGGCCGAGGCCGACGGCGGCAGGCGGCTGCCGGACACATCGGAAAAGCCGATACCGGCCTGCTCGAACACCGCGCCGTCGCGCAGCACGCGGGTGCGCCCACCGCCGCCCTCGGCACGCTGCCACAGGTCTTCCTGGAAGCGGGCCCGGCCATCGACGGCCTCGATCGCCGCACAGATGCGGTCCTGCAGGTCGGTGAGGTAGGCGCGCACGCGCTCGAATTCGTTCATGGCGCGTACTTTACCGCAGGGCCCGCCCGAAGCTGCGGACAGGCCCTGGCCGGCTCAGCGCTTGCGGTTGGAATGGCGTGGCGGCGGGGTGTCGTCTGATGCCGCGTCATCGGCCGCCTTCTGCAGCGCGCGGCCCAGATCGATCAGTTCCCAGTTCTGGGTGCCGAGCACGTCGCAGGCCACGTGCAGGCCACTGCGGTCGGCCTTGCACAGCCGGTCCAGCAGTGCATGTGCATCCACCTCGGCATCGTTGCCCTGGGCCGTGACCAGGTTCTCGCAGCCCTCGCGGACGCCGGCGCGGCAGACCGTGGTGTAGTGCTCGGCGGCCTGCAGCCAGTGCCCGGACAGCGCAAGGCGGTTGCCGAGTACGTTGCAGCCCTGCAGCTTGCCCTGCGCGCAGCAGGCTTCCGCCCCGCCGGTAGCGAGCGCCTGCGGGCAATCCTGGGGTAGCGGCAGCACGGTGTACTGCTTCGGTGCACTGCAGCGGCCCGGGCCATCGCCAGTGGGGGTGAACACCTGGAAGCGGGTCCAGCTATCCAGGCCCAGCAGTTGGCCGCCAGGCAGCGGACGCAGCACGAAGTCGCCGCCCCTGTCGTGGCGGATGCGGATGTCGCCCTCTTCGACGCGGGCGCGGAGATGGCTGTTCCAGCCAACGCCGACCAGGCCGTTGTCACCGAAGTCCAGCGTGTCCATCAGACCGCCATCGGCCCGGTAGTTGCCGCAGGGCAGGGCCGTTGCCGGTTGCGGTCGCAATGATGCGCCCAGCGCCTGCAACGCCGGCAGACGCTCGCAGGTGGCGGTGTCGTTGCCCGGTGTGCAGGCCGCAGCCAGCGCCTGCACCGCCAGCAGGGGATCTCCCGCGTCCCAGGACAGTTCGGCCACCCGCTCGCAGAAGCCGCCATGCGCTACCTCGCGGCACAGCCGCAACAACTGTTGCCGCCGCTCAGCCGGAATGATCACCGGCACGGTCGGCGCCGTCATCGTCACCATGGCTTCGGTCATGGCTGCCGTCATCGCGGCCTTGACCAGCTGCGCCTGCACTGCGGGGTCGGCCTCGAGCGCGGCGGCACATGCCGGGGTTTCCTGTTCGAAGCCACCGTTGTCACAGGCAGCGGGGAGCTTGATACCGGACAGGGCGGCGTCGAGGGCCGCCTTCTGCTGGACAGGATCGGCTTCGACGACAGGTTTAGCCTCCTCATGCCAACGATCAGCCAGTTGCAGGCACATGCCGGGCACGCCTTCCCGACACCCTGCTTCCAGCGTGGCCGGAGTGGCTTCGTGACGGTTGTCCAGGCAGGCCACGGCATTGGCCAGGCAGCTGCCTTCAGCCGGCGTGGTTGCTGCGGCGCACTGTTCGGGGGCCAGCAGGATGTAGGTCGTGCCATCCACCTCGACCGTGCGGCCACGGTCGCGCACCTGCAGCGCGCTGGGCAGGCCATGTTCCAGGTTCACCAGTTGCAGCTTTCCGTCGATCTGCTGGAACGCGACCGGAGACGGCGCACTGCCGAAGTGCTTCTGCTCGCCACGGTTGGGTGAGCTGATGCGCAGCGTGCTGCTGCCTTCGTCGGCCTTGAACAGGCCGCATTGTGGTGACTGTGCGGCGGCCATCGGTGCGGCCAGCAGCAACGCCCAGGCCAGCCAGCGCTGGCGCGGTGCGGGTGAATGCATGTCGTCTCCTTGACGATCGAACGGGAAACTCCAGGCGCTACGGCGAACCAGGGCCCTCGCGCGGGGGCGTACATTCTGCCGTGCCGGGCACGGGCTGGTAACGCTGGTAGGCGGTCTGCGCATCCATGCCGAGCAGATCGCCGTTGCCGAGCTGGCGCAGCACAAGGGTTTCGCCGTTCTGCTGCATGTGGATGGCGCCGTTCTGCAGGCGGGCCCGGGTGCCATCGCCGAAGTCGAGCCTGTCGATCACGCCTCCATCGGCCTGGTAGCGGCCGCAGGGCACCTGCTGGGCCGGGACGAGGCGCAGGTCGGCGCCGGGACCGCGCAGCGGTGCGATGCGTTCGCAGGCGCTGGCGCGGCCGGCATCGCAGACCACCTGCAGCGCCTGCACCGCCAATGCGGGCTCCAGCGCGATCAGCTGCTGTGCGGCTACTTCGACGCAGAAGCGGCCACCACGTTGCTGCAGGCACAACTGCTGCAGGCGATCGCGTGCAGCGGCCGGAAGCGGTGAATCCGGCATGTCTTCGTCTTCCTGTTGCAGGCGTTCACCGACCTTCTGCATGGCGGCGGCCAGCGCATCGCCGGTCAGCGTCTCGCAGGCCTGCGGGTCATGGCCGGGCGTGTGTTCGCGGCAGATGGGCGGGCGTTCGAAGCGCGCGGGGCTGGTGTCATCGCTGCCGGCTACGGTTGTTCCATCGCGAAGCTGGCGCAGCAGCGCCGAGCAGCCCGCGCCAACGCCTTCGCTGCACGCACGCTGGGCCTGGCCGGGTGAGGCCGTGGGCAGCCGTGCAACGCAGTGGCTGCCGGCGGCGCGGCAGCTGCCGTCCATCGCGCTGGGCTCGCTGGCGCAGGCGCGGGGCTGGCGCAGGATGTAGAGCACCACCCCGTCGTGCTCGATGCGCTGCCCATCGGCGCTGATCCGGATCGGCTGCGCCACGCCATCGTCGAGCATGACCAACCGCGTCTGTGCCGCACCGCGATCAACCCACAGCGGCTGCGGCTCGCTGCCCTCATCGTGGTGGTAGCCGCTGCCGGGACTGGTGAACACCAGCGCCATGCCGCCATCGGCGCTGCGGTATTCGCCACATTGCAGCGCGTCGGCGCTGGCAGGCAGCGCAGTCAACAGCAGCAATGCGGGGAGAAGGGTCGGCAAGCGCAAGCGACGGTCCTTGTCGTGCGGGAAAGGGGAGGGCTCAGTGGAAGCGCGAGCGGAGGTCCGGCCGCAACAGGCGCCAGGCCAGCCAGCCCTGCAGGCCGAGGAGCACCAATGACATGGCCACCACGGTCAGCGTGATCAACCAGCGTTTCAGATGGAGTTCCTGCTGCAGGACGGCGTCGTCGGAGAGAAACGGGATGACGTCACGCATGAACACGTCCAACCAGCCGGCGATCGCAAAGTTGGCCAATGCGCTCAGCAGCAGGATCACCACAAAGCTCCACAGGCCCCAGCTGCGCTCGCGCAGCAGGCCCCAGCTGGCCAGCGTCGAGGCCAGGCACAGCAGCGCGGCAATCATCGACGCGGCCACCGGATGCGCCAACAGCCAGGTCAGGCTGTGCAGGTGCTGGTCTTGTACTTCCCTCTCAACCAGATGCCAGATCGGAAGGTTGTGCAGCGGCCACAGCAGCAGTCCCTGCATCACGAAGCACACCGTGAGCAGCAGCGACAGCCAGAACGAAGCGTGTGCGATCGGACGCACCCAGGCGTGATAGGTCGGCTGGACCAGCGAGGGAATCGGCGGGATCGACATTGACATCCGGTGTCCTTGCAATCGGTGCCCGCGCGATCAGCGGGCCGTCACCCGGGTGGCGACGGCCGGCAGGATATGGTGTTCGCTCAACGGTGCCAAGGGCTGGCCATGCGGCGGCTGCAGTGGCACCCAGGCCAGTTCGGTGATCTCGGCACATGCCTGTGGCGTGCCGTCCACCCGCACCCACCAGGCCTGTGCCTGCACGCGATGGCCGGGTTCGTTCACCGCCCAATCCTCGAAGGTGCCCAGCGCGATGGCGGTTTCGGCGCACAGCTGCACACCGAGTTCTTCGTCCAGTTCGCGGGCCAGCGCCTGCAGCGGCGCTTCGCCGGGTTCGGGCTTGCCGCCCGGTTGGATGAAGCGGCTGGCGCCGTGCTTGCGTACCACCAGCGCCCGGCCGCGGTCATCCAGGATGACCGCGGCCACGATGTGGATCGTGGCCGCGGCGTTGCTCACTTCAGGTTCTGCTCGAACAGCTTGAGGATGCGCTTGTACTGGTCCAGCCAGGAATCGGCGCGCACATAGCCGTGGCGCTCCAGCGGGTACGGTGCGATCGACCAGTTGTCCTTGTGCAGTTCGATCAGGCGCTGGGTCAGGTTCACCGAGTCCTGGAAGAACACGTTGTCATCCATCATGCCGTGGGCGATCAGCAGGTTGTCCTGCAGGTTCTGCGCGTATTCGATCGGCGAGGACACGCGGTACGCCTCCGGATCGATGTCCGGGGTATTGAGGATGTTGCTGGTATAGCCATGGTTGTACTGGTGCCAGTCCACCACCGGGCGCAGCGCGGCGCCGGCCTTGAACGTGCCCGGCGAGCGGAACAGGGCCATGAAGGTCATGAAGCCGCCGTAGGAACCACCGTAGATGCCGGCATGGTCGCGGTCACCCTGCTGGGTGTCGACCAGCCAGTCCAGGCCGTCCTTGTAGTCTTCCAGTTCCGGGTGGCCCATGTTGCGGTAGATCGCCGTACGCCAGTCGCGGCCGTAGCCCTCGCTGCCGCGGTAATCCATGTCCAGCACGATGTAGCCCTTCTGCACCAGCAGGTTGTGGAACATCTGCTCGCGGAAGTAGGCCGGGTAGCGCTGGTGCACGTTCTGCAGGTAGCCGGCGCCGTGCACGAACATCACGATCGGGTACTTCTTCCCCGGTTCCTTGTTTTCGGGCTCGTAGTACTTGGCCCAGACCACGCCGGCGCCATGCTTGGACGGCACCGCCACCAGCTTCGGCTGGATCCACTGGCGCGCCTTGAACTCGGCAGTGCGGGTGTCGGTCAGCACGCGGGCCTGGCCTGCGCCGGTGCTCGGTACCACGGCCAGCTGCGCCGGCAGGTAGGCGCCGGAGTAGCGCACCAGCAGCTGCTGGCCGTCCGGCGACAGCGAGAAGTCTTCCACGCCGTTGAGGCTGGTCAGCTCGCGCACCTGGCGGCTGCCGGTGTCGACCGCGCAGACTTCGTAGTCATGCGGCGCCTGCTGGTTGCACAGGAAGTAGAAACCCTTGCCGTCGGCCGACAGCACCGGCGCCGAGGTTTCCCACTTGCCGCTGGTCAGCGCCTGCGGCTTGCCCGTACCGGACTGGGTATACAGGTGCGAGAAGCCCGATTCCTCCGACAGCAGCCACAGCGTGCGGCCATCGGCCATCCAGCCGAAATCATTGAAGCCCCAGTTGATCCAGGCGGTGTCGGTCAGTCGATGGCGGTTCTGCACGCGGCCGTCGGCGGCGTTGACGCTGATGATCCAGCGGTCCTTGTTGTCGTTGGCACGCAGCATCACCGCGGCCTGCTGGCCATCGGGGCTCCAGCGGATGCCACCGCCCATGAAGTCGCTCATCACCTGCAGGCTGCGCTCGCCCTTCAGCGCGTCCTTGCCGGCCTTGCGGCGCAGCTCGGCCAGCGGATCGGTGCTGATGCCCGGCAGGCCGGCCAGCGAAACCTTCTCGGCCTTGCCGGTGCGCACGTCCACGTACCACAGCGTGTGCGGCTCGAAGCCGTTACGGCCGACGCGGGTGCGGGTGTCCTCGGTTTCCTCGTAGCCCGACTCGGTCACGTACAGCGGCATCTTGCCGCCACGGCCGTCATCGAAGTCCTTCGGCTTGGTCACCACGACCAGGTGGGTCAGGTCAGGCGACAGCACGCTGTCGGCGATCTCCACGTCGGCGCCCAGGTACACCGGGCCCGGCGCGCGGGTCGGGTCGGCCTGGCGCCAGCGCTGGTCCTGGTCCTTCAGTGCTTCGCGCTGGTCACGGTCGCGGCGAAGGGTTTCCAGCGTGCGCAGCTGCTGGTCGCGCAGCACGTCGGCCTTCGGCGGTGTACGCGGATCCTTTTCGGCCTTCAGGCTGGCCACCTGCTGCACGCCGCTGGCGGCGGTCCAGTGGAACCAGTTCTGGCCGACGCGCCAGATCACGCCATTGTCGGCGGCGAAGTTCACGTTGCCCGCGCGCTCGTTGCTGCGGGTCAGCTGCGTCAGCGCGCCGCTGCGCAGGTCGCGCACGAACACGTCGCCATTGCGCACGAAGGCACTGCGGCTGCGGCTGCGGTCGTAGACCGGCTCGGCCACGTCCAGGGTGCCGCGCTGGTCATCGGCCACCTGCGCGGCCACGCCACCGGCCACCGGCTGGCGGAAGGTATCGCGCACCGGGCTACCGTTGCGCTTGAGCTGGTACTCCACCTGCTGGCTGTTCCACGACCACCAGGCCTTCTCGACCGGCGGGCCGATCCAGTCCGGGTCGGCCATGGCCTGTTCGATGGTGATCGGCGTCGGCGCGGCATGCGCAGCCGGTGCGGCCAGCACGGCCGACAGCAGGAGGGACAGGGGCAGCACTCGGGACATGGGCGGACGGCACCAGTAGAGGAAAACCGGCCAAGCGTAGCAGCCGCACGGGCCGGGGGCAGGGGCCACAGGTCATGGCAGAGGGATTGGCAAAGTAGTGCAACCGCTGGCCGGCCTCGCGCATCCATTCTCCTGAACCCGCATCATCCACCGAACAGGAGCCCGACCATGCAGGAACTGATCCCGATCACCCTCTTCATCTGCATCGCCTACGCGATCCACGCCATTGCCGATGCCCGCGCGCGTAGCAAGCTGGTGGCCCCGCACGTGCCGGAGGAAGTGATCCGCTCGCTGGCCGTGCTGGAAGAAGAGCGGCGCCGCCAGGGGGCGTTGCGCTGGGGCATCAGCCTGGTCTGCCTGGCGCTGGCCATGGCCCTGCTGGAGGCCATCGGTGCGCGTGACCTGACCTTTGGTGCCGCTGCCGCGCTGGTCGGCAGTGCCGGCCTGGGCCAGCTGCTGGCCTGGCACTTCACCCGCCCCGCCGCACGCAAGGGCTGAGCCGGCGCATGCCACGGGCACAGGGGGCGCCCCGTAGATGAGCCTGCTCGGCGAAGCACTGTCGGCGCTGCGGGGCCGTCGCCGCCACGATGCAGTATCGGCGGCACCGCCCGCCGAGCCGCTCGACGCGGACCAGGCCCTGGTGCGGGCCATCATCGATGGCTCGCAGTCGGCCTTCGCGCAACTGGTTGAAACCCACCAGCGCACCTGCGCGCAAGTGATCGGGCGCATGGTCGGCGACCGCGACCAAGTGCCCGATCTGCTGCAGGAGACCTTCCTGGCAGTGTTCCGCCAGCTGCACCGGTTTCGTTTTGAATCCTCGCTGCGCACCTGGGTTTCCCGGGTCGCTTACACCACGGCGCTGCAGCACCTGCGCCGGCGGCGGCTGGAGGCGCAATGGATGGTGGCGGTGGAGGTGCCGGAGGAACTGGGTGTCGGCGATGAAGGCCCGGGCCCGGTTGAGTTGAGCGAGGCGCTGCAGGTAGGGCGCCAGCTCGGCGCGGCGCTGGAACGGCTGAGTGCACCGCAGCGCCTGATCGTCGGCCTGCACTACCTGGAGGATTTCGATCTGGCCGAAATCGAGCAGGTGACCGGACTGGCACGCGGTACCATCAAGAGCCACCTGCACCGCGCGCGCCAGGTCCTGAAGCAGGAACTGACGCGGCATGCCACTGCCGGAGAACTGCTGTGAACCCATCGACCGACCCTCGTGATGCGGAAGAGCGCGCGCTGGCGCAGGCGTTGCGTGAGCAGGTGCAGCGGGAAGAAACGCCGGATGTGAGTGACGCGCTGCAGAAGCGCATTGCCGCTGAGTCACGCGACAGTGGCGTGGGCTATGTGGTGGTGCAGGTGCTGTTGTTTGGCGCACTGCTGGCTGCAGCGGCCTGGTACTTCTGGGTCTAGAAGAACATTGACGCCCGCAACTGCTTTGGGACGCTTCTTCCTCCAACTTCCGATCAGATATCCAAGCGTCGGGCGTTGTCTCCACGTCGGCAGTTGGTCTTTCCCGTCAGACTCCGTCACGTCGGCCTCGTCATCAGTGGCAGTCGCTCTATCCAGGGTCCGCGAGCTACGTGTGTTTCCTGAGGAAAGTTGCAAACTCCATGCCTCCGCTTGAGTCGGAGTTTCACAATCAGAGACTCTCAACCATCAGCTTCCACGGGTATGGAGTGAGAATCACATGGACAGGTGCGCCAGTAATCCAACGCCGGATGCAATTGGATGATGCTCTACTACATCCAGCTTTCGCTTGCCCGATTCAAGCAACGGATCGGCACTCATCTGGCAATCGCTCTCATGCTGGGTGCGGGGGTGGGGATCACGACCGTGATGCTCTCCATTGTTCTCCAGGCATCGTCGGATCCCGCGCCGGGCCGGAGCTCCGCATTGTTCCGCCCGTACCTTGATGCGCGTCCAGATGCTCTGCGCAGTGGTTCCCCGGATCCGGGACAGGCACTGACCTGGCCGGATGCGAAGGCGCTTCTGGGCCAGGGGAGGTCGTGGAAGCAGGCCGCCATGGCGGGCGGGGCGGTGACGCTCTCCCGGCCGGGAGCCGCCAGCGCAAGGCTGCGTGCGAGGTTCGCAACGTCCGAAGTGTTCAGTGTTCTTGGCATTGCTGTTGTTGAAGGGCGCGCATGGACCGCCGAGGAGGGGCATGCTGCGAGTCGTATAGTGGTCCTGTCGCGTGCGCTCGCCGAGCGCGAGTGTGCGCAGGACTGTGTTGGTCATCGGTTGGAACTGGGCAGGCGCACCTACACTGTTGTGGGTGTCGCGGAGGACTGGCATCCGGTGCCGATGTTTCAGGGAGATCTCACACGGCGGCCGTTTGTGGAACCTGACGAGATCTACCTGCCGGTTGAGACCGCAATCGCGGACAGGCTGACTGTTGTGGACGGGACGGCGATCTGGGGGGGTGACCAGGACACGGACCCTGCAGGAGCCAACGTGTCATGGCTTCAATTGTGGGCGTGGCTGCCCACCGCGGATGATGTCGCCGCCTACCGGGCGAATCTGGATGCCTATGCACAGACAAAGGGCCTTCGGATCGAACCAGGCACCCAGCAGGTGGCACTCTGGCCGTTGATGGAGTGGCTGGACAGGCTGGGATTGGTTCCGGAGCGGGCCAGGATGCAGCTTCGGCTGTCACTGATCCTTCTCGGTGTGTGCATCGTCAACGCGGCGGCGCTGCTGAGCTTCAGTCTGGGGCGCCGTCGGCGGGAGCTCGCGATACGACGTGCACTGGGAGCGCGACGTCGGGACGTGTTCATCCAGCTCATGTGGGAATCCATCGCGGCGGGAGCCGCAAGCAGTGTGCTCGCTGTCGTCACCTACACGCTGGGAATCCGGGTGGTTGCTGCGGGAGACGTTCTGCCCAGCGCGATAACGGCGATGCATGCTGGGGCAATGCTGATGGCCGCTGGCCTGGGAGTCGTCACGACGTTGCTCTGTTCATTGGTCCCGTCGTTTGAAATCTGCAGGGTCAGCTCCCTGTCGAGTGCCTTCGCGAAGGGGGCTGCCTGAAATGTTCGAATCGATGAGGGAGACCCGACGACATTTGGGAAGCGCCGCACTGCTTGCAGTGCAGGCAGCGCTTGCAAGCCTGGCATGTGCGTTCGCACTGCAATCTGCGCTGGACAGCTTCGCCAGATTGAACGCCGGGAGCATCCGGGAGGCAGCATCGATTGGTGTGGTCAGAGTCTCTGATGTCGAAGACGGCGCGGATGCGGCAGTGCTGCGGGCAGACCTGTCCGCGATCCGGCTGCCCGGTGTTCAGGACACGGTTGTGAGCGACGCTGTTCCGTTCGGGGGAAGAGCCCATCGATACGGCGTATGCACCAGTGAGTCGGCCATGGTGCATTCGATGAACGCGGGCACGGCAGACGTTGCTGGATGTGATCGCGTTCCCGTTGTAACTGCAAGCTCTGGCTTGCTGGCGATGCTGGGCGCGGGAATCGTCCTGGGGCGCGATGCCATGGAGGAGGACATGGTTGAAGGCGCTCCGGTGGTGCTGATCAGTGAATCGCTGGCTGCCCATCTGTTCGGAGCGGGGAATGCTGTTGGCCGCCACCTGTATTTCGGCCCCGGCAGCAGCCGGGTCATCGTGGGCGTATTTGCGTCTGTTGCTGGACCGGCGCCAGGCGGCAATGAGCGAGATTCGCAGTGGGTGCTGCTCCCGGGCCTTCCCATGGGCGCCAGTCGCTATTATCTGGCGAAGTGGAGGTCGGAGGTTGATCGTTCATCGCTTGATCGCACCGCCGATGCGCTGCAGCGGCCTTATCGGATCATGCATCCAGCCGGTGTCGAGACGCTGGCGGGTTATCGCGACGCCTACGTCAAAGCTGATCGCTTCGCTACGACCGTGCTCGCGGTCATGACCGCCGTTGTTCTCGGTGTGCTGATGGCCGGCGTTTCCGGAGTTGTGGGCGCGTGGCTTGATCGGCGCCGGCACTCCATTGGGGTTCGACGGACATTGGGTGCTCGCGGATCCGTGATCTTTGCCGAAATCATGTTCGAGGTTTCACTGTTCACCACGCTGGGCACCCTGCTCGGCGCGTTGTCGTTGCAGTGGGTAGGGTCGCCGCAGGACGGCAGCACAGGTTCACCGTGGTTCTCGATATCGAGCGCTGTCGTGCTGGTGATGGGGGCCTGCTTGACTGCACTGGTACCCCAGGCCCTGCGAATCACCAAGGAGCCGCCCTTGACCCTGCTGAAGCCCTTGTAGCCCATTCATCCTGTCACCCAGCTTCACCTGCGACAAAGTGAAGCAGCGCGTCACCCGGTCGCATCCCGTCTTAACGAAATCCTCCTAAAGTGGTCCGGTATCCCACCGGTCACAGGCAGGAGGCGTCCCTTGGACGCGTTGTTGTTGTCCCGGATCCAGTTCGGATTCGTCATCAGTTTCCATGTGCTGTTCCCCGCCTTCACCATTGGCACGGCCAGCTGGCTGGCCTTCATCGAATGGCGCTGGCTGCGCACCAAGCTGCCCGTGTGGCGCGAGCTGTATTTCTTCTGGCAGAAGATCTTCGCGGTGTCGTTTGGCATGGGCGTGGTCAGCGGCATCGTCATGGCCTTCCAGTTCGGAACCAACTGGCCACGGCTGAGCGAGGTGGCCGGCACGGTCATCGGCCCGCTGCTGACCTACGAAGTGCTGACCGCGTTCTTCCTGGAAGCCAGCTTCCTCGGCGTGATGATGTTCGGCTGGGGCCGCGTCTCGCCGCGCCTGCATTTCCTGTCCACCTGCATGGTGGCGCTGGGCACGCTGTTCTCCACGTTCTGGATCCTGTCGTCCAACAGCTGGCTGCATACGCCGGCCGGCTACGAGATGGTCAACGGCGTGGTGCATCCGGTGGACTGGTGGCAGGTGGTGTTCAATCCTTCGTTCCCGTACCGGCTGGCGCACATGGCGCTGGGTTCGTTCATCACCACCTGTTTCGTGATCGGTGGCGTCGGCGCGTGGTACCTGCGCAAGGGCACGCACGTGGAAGCGGGCCGGCGCATGCTGGTGGCAGCGGTGGCGTTCGCGGCACTGACCGTGCCGGTGCAGATTTTCGTCGGCGACATGCATGGCCTGAACACGCTCAAGCACCAGCCGATGAAGATTGCGGCGATGGAAGCGCACTGGCATGAAACCAAGGAGGGCGAGGGCGTACCACTGGTGGTGTTCGCGCTGCCGAACGAGAAGGAAGAGCGCAATGATTTCGAAGTTGCCATCCCGAAGCTGGGCAGCGTGATCCTCACCCACAGCCTGGACGGCACCTTCGACCCGCTCACTTCAGTACCGTCCAGCGAGCGGCCGCCGGTGACGCCGGTGTTCTTCGCCTTCCGGATCATGGTCGGGCTGGGCACGCTGATGCTGCTGCTGGCCTGGGTGTCGGCTTTCCAGTTGTGGCGCAGGAAGCTGCTGGATTCGCCGTGGCTGCTGCGCGGCTGGAACTGGATGCTGCCCAGCGGCTTCATCGCGCTGCTGTCCGGGTGGTTCGTCACCGAGATGGGCCGCCAGCCGTGGGTGGTGTATGGCGTGCTGCGCACCGCTGATGCGGTCGGCCCGCAGAGCGCGTGGATGACCGCGCTGTCGCTGGCGGTCTACGTCGTTGGCTACGCCTTCGTGTTCGGCTGGGGCATCTGGTACCTGGTGAAGATCCTGCGCCACGGACCGCGTCCGCACGATGATGGGCCGTCGCTGGACCACGGCAGCCACACCCCGGCACGCCCGCTGTCGGCGGCCGACGAACCGCTGGAGGAGCGCTGACATGGACCTGATGACCTGGCTGCCGGTGGCGTGGTTCGCGGTGATCGGCTTCGGCGTGCTGATGTATGTGGTGCTGGACGGTTTCGTGCTCGGCATCGGCATCCTCGCCCCGTTCGCCGAGGACGAGGAACAGCTGGACCTGATGATGAACACCGCCGCGCCGATCTGGGACGGCAACGAGACCTGGCTGGTACTGGGCGGCGCCGGGCTGCTGGCGGCGTTCCCGAAGGCCTATGCGGTGTTGTTGTCGGCGCTGTACCTGCCGGTGTTGTTGCTGGTGGTGGCGCTGGTGTTCCGCGGGGTGGCCTTCGAGTTCCGCTTCAAGGCGCATCGATCGCGCCGGCTGTGGAGCGTGGCGTTCGGCCTCGGTTCGCTGCTGGCGACCTTTGCCCAGGGCGTGATCCTGGGCACCCTGGTGCAGGGCATCCCGCTGGTGGACGGCGTCTATCAGGGCGGACCGTTCGCCTGGTTCAGCCCGTTCGCGATGCTGACCGGTGCCGCGCTGGTGGCCGGCTATGCGCTGCTGGGCAGCACCTGGCTGATCCTGAAGACCGAAGGCCGCGTGCAGGCGCTGGCACGGCAGATGACCCGGCCGCTGGTGGTGGCGGTGATCGCAGCGATGGGCCTGGTCAGCAGCTGGCTGCCGTTCCTCGATTCGCGGCTGATGGCCCGCTGGTTCAGCGACGGCAACTTCTGGTGGCTGTCGCCGGTGCCGCTGTTGACCCTGGCGGTGGCCGCCGCGCTGTGGCGCAGTGCGACCCATCCGCGCCGCGACCTGCCGCCGTTCCTGCTCAGCCTGGCGCTGTTCGTGCTTGGTTTCCTTGGCCTGGTGCTGGGCATGTGGCCGTACCTGCTGCCGCCGTCGATGACCCTGTGGCAGGCCGCCGCGCCGGCCTCCTCGCTGGGCTTCACCCTGGTCGGGCTGGTCATTCTGCTGCCGGTCATCCTGGGCTATACGGCGTGGTCGTACCGGGTGTTCCGCGGCAAGGTGCACGCCGACACCGGTTACCACTGATGGGTTGAAGGCGGGGCCCGCCGGTGCCGGGCCCCGTGTTGGGGAATGTGAAACCTGCACACCCCGGGCGGGACGTGCTAGCGTGCGCTCCTTTCCGGCAGCCAGGGGGGCAGCCGGCGACGTCCTGGACGGACGCACGGCTGCAGGAATGGGGGGCCGCCGCGCGTCGCCGTAATGGCTCGTGCCTATCGTTCTCCCGTTGAAGCACCAACGCTAAATGATTGAATTCTCCATCGTCGACTGGGCCGCGTGGGCGCCCGGCCTGAGCGAGCGTAGCCAGTGGCTGGGCTGGGCCGAAGCGCCGTACCTGCCGCACGGCGGGGATACGCCGGCACTGGCAGAGGTTCCGGCAATGCAACGCCGTCGCATCGAGCGGTTGGGCCGCATGGCGATCCAGACCGCGTGCTGGTGCGAGGACGGGCAGGGGGCCGACAGCGACGTGCCGCTGGTGTTCGCCAGCCGCCATGGCGACGTCGCACGTTCGATGGACCTGCTGGGGGCGCTGGTCGGCGACCAGCCGTTGTCGCCCACCGGATTTGGCCTGTCGGTGCACAACGCGATCGCCGCGCTGTATTCAATCGCCCGCGGCCATCGCGGCAACTACCTGGCATTGGCTGCTGGCCAGGCAACGGTCGAAGCCGCGTGCCTGGAGGCCGTCGCCCTGCTTGCCGATGGCGCCCGCGAGGTACGGGTGGTGGTCTACGAGTCGCCGCTACCGGAGGTTTACGCGACGTTCGCCGACGAACCCGACCCGTTCTTCGCCTGGTGCTGGCGTTTGACCGCGCCAGCAGAGGGCCGGCCGACGCTGGCGCTGCAGTGGCAGCCGGCCGACGGCCAGGCCAGCACTGTACCCGGCCTGCTGCCGCACGCGCTGGACCTGCATCGCTTCCTGTTGTCCGGCGCGCCAGCGCTGGAGCACGTGGCCCATGGCCAGCGCTGGCGCTGGGGCCGCCGTGAGTGAGCTGCCGCGCCGCCTCGACCACGCCTGGCGGGTGTTTGGCACCGGCCTGAGCTTTGTTGCGTTTGGCCTGGGCGGGCTGCTGCTCGGCGTCCTGGTGATGCCGGTACTGCTGCTGATGCGGGACCCGGTGGCCCGTCGCCGGCGCGCCCGGCGCGTGGTCCAGGTCGCGTTCGCCAGCCATCTGCGGCTGATGCGCGGGCTGGGGGTGATGACCTACGAGATCGAGGGCGGTGAACGCCTGCAGCGTGACGGCCTGCTGGTGCTGGCCAACCACCCGACCCTGATCGACGTGGTCTGCCTGATCTCGCTGCTTCCCAACGCCGACTGCGTGGTCAAGCGGGCCGTGGCCTGCAACCCGTTCATGCGCGGTCCGGTACGGGCCGCCGGCTACATCTCCAATGACGATGGCGCCGGCCTGGTCGATGACTGCGTGGCCGCGGTGCATGCCGGCGGCACCCTGGTCATCTTCCCGGAGGGCACCCGCAGCGTGCCCGGGCAGCCGCCGCGCCTGCAGCGCGGGGCCGCCAACATCGCCGTACGGGGCCGCATCGACGTCACCCCGGTGCGGATCACCTGCAGCCCGCCAACCCTGACCAAGGGACAGAAGTGGTATCGTGTCCCCTCACGTCGCTTTCACGTTCGGCTGCAGATCGGCGAAGATATCCCGATCGCGCCTTTCTTGGCCGAAGACGACTCGCCAAGGGGGGATGCCTTGGCGGCACGCCGCGTTACCGAGCACCTTTCTCGTTATTTCGACCTGTCTGGAGAGCCGCCCCGTGCAAGCACTTGAGCACGAGATCAAGGAATTGATCATTTCCTCCCTTTCGCTGGAGGACATCACGCCGGAGGACATCGATCCGACCGCGCCGCTGTTCGTCGAGGGCCTCGGCCTGGATTCGATCGACGCGCTGGAGTTGGGCCTGGCGTTGCAGAAGAAGTACGGTGTCAGCCTCTCGGCCGATTCGGAAGAAACCCGTCGCCATTTCTCCAGCGTGCGCGCGCTCGGCGAGTTCGTCGCCGCCCGCCAGTCGTAACGGCGCCAGGAATTGCCATGACCAAGAATGAACTGTTCGAACGCATCGTCAGCATCCTGACCGACAGCTTCGAGATCGAAACCGCCCGGATCACCCCCGAGGCACGCCTGTACGACGACCTGGATATCGACAGCATCGATGCGGTCGACCTGATCGTGCAGCTCAAGCCGCTGCTGGGCCGCAATCTGCAGCCGGAAGCGTTCAAGGCCGTGCGCACCGTGCAGGACATCGTCGATGTCGTGCATGGGTTGCTGCCGGACCAGGCAGCCGCCTGACCGCAGCGCCGGCGGCTCCGCCATGGCACGCGCACGCACGGTCGTGGTGGCTGCGATCTCGCTGGCCTACCCGGTGCTGGTGTACCTGGCGATGGGCCGTTTCGAGCCACGCTGGCTGTCGCTGCTGCTGTTCACCCTGGCCCTGCTGCGTGCGCTGAGTACGCGCCAGCCGCTGTGGTGGGCCGCCGCCGCGGGAACCGGCCTGCTGGCCGTGTTGGCCACCGTGCTGAACCAGGCCCTGCCGCTGAAGCTGTATCCGGCGCTGGTCAACATGGTGATGCTGGCGGTGTTCGGCACCAGCCTGCGCTTCGGCCCGCCGCTGGTGGAACGCCTGGCGCGGTTGCAGGAGCCGGACCTGCCGGCGTTCGCGGTGGCCTATACCCGCCGCGTCACCCAGGTGTGGTGTGGCTTCTTCGTTCTCAACGGCAGCCTGGCCCTGCTGACCGCGCTTTACGCGTCGGACCGGGTCTGGATGCTCTACAACGGATTGTTGGCGTACGTGATGATGGGCGTGTTGTTTGCAGGTGAGTGGCTGGTGCGGCGTCGGGTCAAGGCAGCGCACGCGCATGGCTGAGTGGATTGCCCTGGACCGGCTGCTGGTGGACCCGCAGCCGCAGCGCAGCATCGGCGTGTGCGATGGCGAGGTGATCGACCATGCCCGCTTCCGCCAGCGGGTGCTGGCCTGGCGTGCGGCCTTTGCTGCTGCCGATGGCCGTGACTGGGCCCTGTACTTCGATGATGCGGTGGCCTTCGCTGCTGCGCTGTTCGGCGCCTGGCATGCCGGCAAGCGGGTGTTTCTGGCTGCCGACAACCTGCCGGCCACGCTGCAGGCGCTGCAGCCACAGGTGAGCGGTTTCGCCGGCGATGTTTCCGCCGACTACCGAGCGCTGGTTGCCCCCACCGTTGGCGTGGACGGCGAACTGCAGGTGCTGGACGAGCGCGCCTGCGAGCTGTGCGTGTTCACCTCCGGCAGCACGGGCCAGCCCAGTGCGATCAACAAGCGCATGGACCAGCTGGCGCGCGAGGTGGATGCGCTGCAGGCTGCGTTCGGCGCGCAGCTGGAAGGCGTGCAGGTGCATGGCACGGTGTCCCACCAGCACATCTACGGCCTGCTGTTCCGGGTGCTGTGGCCGCTGGCCGCCGGCCGCCTGATCCATCCGCGCCGGTTCTTCCACGAAGACCTGGTGGGCGCGCTGGCCGGTACCGACACGGTGCTGGTGGCGACGCCAGCCCACCTCAAGCGCCTGCCCGAGCAGCTCGACTGGGCCAGCCTGCACGGCCGCCTGCGCGCGGTGTTCTCCTCCGGTGGCCCGCTGCCCGAAGAAGCCGCACGCCAGGTACGGCAATGGCTGGGCGTGGCACCGACCGAGGTTTACGGCAGCAGCGAAACCGGTGGTATCGCCTGGCGCCGCTGGGATACCGACCTGCCGCCGTGGCAGCCGTTGCCAGGCGTGCAATGGCGCATCGAGGATGGCTGCCTGGCCGTCGCCTCGGCGCATCTGGAAACCCTCGACTGGTGGCGCACCCAGGACCGCGTGGAAGCGTTGGCCGATGGCCGCTTCCGCCTGCTGGGCCGTGCCGACCGCATCGTCAAGATCGAGGAGCGCCGCGTTTCGCTGGATGCGCTGGAACGCGCGCTGCGCGAAGACACCGAAGTGGACGATGTGAGAGTACTGGTCCTGCCAGGACAGCGTGAGCAGCTGGCAGCGGTGGTGGTACCGGCCAACCTGGCGCTGCTGGAGGGCGGTGACGCCGCGCGCCGCGCGCTGGGCCAGCGCCTTGGCGCGCGCCTGGCACAGGCGCATGACGCGGTCACCCGGCCGCGCCGCTGGCGCCTGGTGAAGGCGCTGCCGATCAATGCACAAGGTAAGGTCACCCAGGCGGCACTGGCGGCGCTGTTCCAGCCGCTCATGCCGGTGCCGGTCTGGGTTCACCGCGATGCTGCCAGCGCTACGTTGCGCATGACCCTCGACCCGGCGCTGCGGCCGTTCCAGGGCCACTTCCCGCAGGCGGCGATCCTGCCCGGCGTGGCGCAGCTGGACTGGGCCGTGCGTTTTGGCCGCCAGGCGTTCAGCATGCCGGCCGGATTCCTGCGCATGGATGCGGTGAAGTTCCAGCACGTGGCCCGCCCGGGCGATGAGCTGACCCTGCAGCTGGACTGGGATGCCACGCGCAATGTGCTGGCCTTCCGCTACACCTCCAGCCACGGTGTGCATGCCAGCGGCAAGGTGGTTTTCGCCGATGCGGACTGATCCGGCCGTTGCCGGTGCCGCGTTCGCGCCACTGGTGGTGATTCCCGTCTACGACCACGAGCACGCCATCGCGGCGGTGGTCGACGGCGTGCAGGCCGCTGGCCTGCCGTGCCTGCTGGTCGACGATGGCTCGCATGAAGCGTGCGCGACGGTGCTGCGTTCGCTGGCACAGCGCCAGGGCGTCGACGTGCTGCGCCTGGACATCAACCAGGGCAAGGGTGGGGCGATGCTGGCCGGCTTTGCCGAGGCCGCTGCGCGTGGCTACAGCCACGTGCTGCAGATCGATGCCGACGGCCAGCACGATACCGCCGACCTGCCGCGTTTCATCGAGGCGGCGCGTGCGCACCCGGGTGCGGTGATCTGCGGCATCCCGGCCTACGACGCCAGTGTTCCCAAGGCGCGCCTGTACGGACGCTACGCGACCCATATCTGGGTCTGGATCAACACGCTGTCGCTGCACCTGCGCGACACCATGTGCGGCTTCCGCGTGTATCCGCTGCCGCCGGTGCTGCGCCTGATCGGTGAAGAGACCATCGGCCGCCGCATGGATTTCGATACCGAGGTGATGGTGCGCCTGTACTGGCGACAGCTGCCGGTCGAGCACCTGGCCACGCGGGTGACCTATCCCGCCGATGGCGTGTCGCACTTCGATGTGTGGCGTGACAACGTGCGCATCAGCCGCATGCATACCCGCCTGTTCTTCGGCATGCTCTGGCGCGCGCCGCGCCTGCTGTGGCGCCGCCTGCGGGGGCAGCGCTGAGATGGCGGCCGCGCAGGGCGCTCCGCACTGGGCCGACATCGGCGAATCGACGTCGGTGGCCGGCGTGTTGTTCCTGTGCTGGGTGCACCGCTGGTTCGGGCGCTGGCCGTTCCGACTGTGCGTGTGGCCGGTGGTGGCCTGCCACTGGCTGGGCAACCGCGTCGGCCGCCAGGCCTCCATGCAGTACCTCCAGCGCCTGCAGGCACACAGCGGTGTGCTGGGCCGTGCGCCGACCCGGCGCGACAGCCTGCGCCACTTCTTCGCCTTCGCCGACACGATGCTGGACAAGATCCTCGGCCTGGGCGGGCGCTATCCGGCCGAACGCATCCACCTGCATCGCGACCTGGTGCTGGACAAGATCGCGCGCCGCGAAGGCGGGCTGATCCTGACCGCGCACATCGGCTGCCTGGAACTGTGCCAGGTGCTGGCCGAACAGGTGCCGGGGTTCCGCATCACCGTGCTGGTGCACACCGCGCATGCGCAGCGCTTCAACCGCCTGCTGCAACGGCTGGACCCGCTGGCGGCGGTGGAACTGGTGCAGGTAACCGAAATGGGCCCGGCCACGGCAGTGATGCTGGCCGAGCGCGTCGCGGCGGGGGGCTTCGTCGCCATCGTCGGCGACCGCACGCCGGTGCAGGGCGGACGCAGCGTCACCGCCGATTTCCTTGGCCACCGCGCCCCGTTCCCGATCGGCGCCTATGTGCTCGCCGCCGCACTGGGCTGCCCGGTCTACACCATGGCCTGCCTGCACCAGGGCGAGGGCTACCGCGTGGCATTCGAACAGTTCGCCGAACGCATCGTGCTGCCGCGCGGCTCACGCGATGCGGCACTGGCCGAACAGGCACAGCGCTTCGCGCGTTGGCTGGAACTCCAGGTCATCCAGTCCCCGTTGGACTGGTTCAATTTCTTCCCCTTCTGGGATCAGGCTCCGCATGACGACTGACGCCGTACCCGCATGCCGCTTTGGCGATGCACCGTTGACCATCGAAGACGTGGTTGCCCTGGCCCAGCGCCAGTGCGAGGCCGCACTGAGCGACGCGCCGGCGTTCCGCGCGCACATCCAGCGCGGTGCCGACTTCCTCGACCGCCTGCTGCGCGAGGACGGCGTGATCTACGGTGTGACCACCGGCTATGGCGATTCGTGCACGGTGAACATCCCACCGGCGCTGGTGGCTGAACTGCCGCACCACCTGTACACCTACCATGGCTGCGGCCTGGGCCGTTACCTGGACCCGGTCGAGACCCGTGCGGTGCTGGCGGCGCGCCTGGCCTCTCTGGTGCGCGGCATGTCCGGTGTAAGCCTGCCGCTGCTGGAAGGCCTGGCCACGCTGCTGCAGCACGACGTGCTGCCGATGATTCCGGCCGAAGGCTCGGTCGGTGCCAGCGGTGACCTGACGCCGCTGTCCTACGTGGCGGCGGTGCTGTGCGGCGAGCGCGAGGTGCTGCACGACGGCCGCGTGCAGCCGGCGGCGGACGTGCTGGCGAAGATCGGCATGACCCCGCTGAAGCTGCGGCCGAAGGAAGGCCTGGCGATCATGAACGGCACCGCGGTGATGACCGGCCTGGCCTGCCTGGCCTGGCAGCGCGCCGACTACCTGGCACGCATGGCTACGCGCCTGACCGCGTTCAACGTGCTGGCCAGCGACGGCAACGCGCACCACTTCGACGAAACCCTGTTCGCAGCCAAGCCGCACCCGGGCCAGGGCCGCATCGCCGCGCGCCTGCGCAGCGACCTGCACAGCGAGCGCCCGCCGCGCAACGAACAGCGCCTGCAGGATCGCTACTCGCTGCGCTGCGCACCGCATGTGATCGGCGTGCTGGAGGACAGCCTGCCGTTCCTGCGCCAGCTGATCGAGACCGAACTGAACAGCGCCAATGACAACCCGCTGATCGACGCCGACGGCGAGCGCATCCTGCATGGCGGCCACTTCTACGGGGGCCACATCGCGCTGGCGATGGACACCCTGAAGAACACCGTGGCCAACGTTGCCGATCTGCTCGACCGGCAGCTGGCGCTGGTGGTGGACGCCCGTTACAACCATGGCCTGCCGGCCAACCTGTCGGCGGCCACCGGTCCGCGCGCGGCCATCAACCATGGCCTGAAGGCACTGCAGATCAGCGTGTCGGCCTGGACTGCCGAAGCGCTGAAGCAGACCATGCCGGCCAGCGTGTTCTCGCGTTCCACCGAATGCCACAACCAGGACAAGGTCAGCATGGGCACCATCGCCGCGCGCGACTGCCTGCGCGTGATCGAGCTGACCGAACAGGTGGTGGCGGCAATGCTGATCGCCGCGCGCCAGGGCCTGGCCCTGCGTGAACGGGTTGGCCTGAATGCGCAGCTGCATGGCAGTCTGGCCGACATGTACGCCGACCTGGGGCAACGCATCGCCCTGGTCGAGGAAGACCGCGCGCTGGATCGCGAACTGCGGGAACTGCTGGTGGAGATCCGCGCGCAACGTTGGGAGCTGTATGCCGGTGAATGAGGCCATTGAACGGGTTGGCGAGATTGCGTTGACCCCCGCCTTCCATGACTGCGATCCGATGAACGTGGTCTGGCATGGCAACTACTTCAAGTACTTCGAGATCGCGCGCTGCGCGCTGCTCGGTCGCTACGACTACGACTACCCGCAGATGCTCGAATCGGGCTACCTGTGGCCGGTGGTCGATGCGCGGGTGAAGTACGTGCGCCCGCTGCTGTTCAACCAGGCGCTGCGCGTGGTCGCGCGCATCGTGGAATGGGAGAACCGGCTGAAGATCGAGTACGAAATCCTCGATGCGGAAAGCGGCCAGGTGCTGACCCGCGCGATGACCATCCAGGTCGCGGTGGACGCGGCCAGCAAGGAAATGCTGTACCAGTGCCCGCCGGTACTGTGGGAACGCCTGGGAGTGCCTGCGCCATGACTATGCTTGCCCGTCTTCCGAGCGTGCTGCTGTGCGCGCTGATGCTCGTCGCCGCACCGCGCGTGCAGGCGGCCGACCCAGCCATCGATGCGATTACCCAGGCGGTGGCGCGGCCGGATGTGCTGCGTGGCCAGTTCACTCAGGAAAAGCAGGTGAGTGGCTTCAGGAACCCGCTGCGCTCGCAGGGCCGGTTCGTGGTCGCGCGCCAGCACGGCGTGATCTGGACCACGCTCAAGCCGTTCCCCTCGGAAGTAGTGGTCACCGCCGACCGCATCCTCAGCCGGCAGCGTGATGGCAGCACCCGCGTCGAACTGGACGCGCGGCAGCAGCCGGCGATGCGTTCGGTGAATGCGATCATGTTCGCGTTGATGAGTGGCGACGTGCAGGCACTGTCCAGCCAGTTCAACGTGGCGGCCAGCCGTGAAGGGCAGGGCTGGCGGCTGCGCCTGACGCCGAAGTCGGCGATGCTGGCCAAGGCCTTCGAATCGCTGACCCTGCAGGGCGACCGCTACGTGCGCCAGGTCGAGATCGTCGAGGCCAACAAGGACCGCACGCAGATCCAGTTCAGCGCGTTGAGCGAGGCGCCGGCCACGCTCAATGCCGACGAGGCCCGCCGCTTTGAGTGAGGCCGTGGCATCGAACGCACCGGACCGGTTGCGGCGCTGGTGGCACTGGCTGGGCATTGCCTGGCTGCTGGTGCTGCTGGCGCTGGGCGCACAGCAGTGGCAGCTGTGGAGCCAGCAATCGCGGATCGACACCGACATCCTCGCCCTGCTGCCGCAGGATGCGCACGACCGCCTGTTGAGCGACGTCACCCGGCGCATTGCCGATGGCAGTTCGCGGCAGGTCGTGGTGCTGCTCGGCAGCAAGGACAGCGCGGCTGCCAAGCGCGCGCAGGCGGCCTTTGCGGCGGCCATGGCCAAGGATGCCGACCACGCCTTGCTGGTACCCAGCGGTTCGATCGAAGGCTGGTTTGACGAGGCGCGCGCGTTCTACGCGCCGTACCGCGACCGCCTGCTGACACCGGCCCAGCGCGAGCAGTTGCAGGGCAGCGAACCGGGCGTGTTGGCCGAGCAGGCGCTGGCTGCGCTGTATGGGCCGATGGGTGCGCCGCGATTGACTGAATGGCGCCAGGATCCGTTGTCGCTGTGGCCGCAGTGGTGGCAGCAGCAGGCGCAGGGTTCGGGCCTGCGGTTGGGCGATGACGGCCTGCTTGAAGCCGAGGGCAGGCATTGGGCCGTGCTGCAGTTCGATACGCCCGGCTCGGCGTTCCAGCTGGATGGCGAGCGCCACCTCGATGGCCTGCTGGAACGTGCCGGGCAGGCCGCCACGGCGGCGGCGCCTGAGCTTGAAATCCTGCATGCCGGCGTGCCGCTGCATGCCGAGGCCGCCGCGGTGCAGGCCAACCAGGAGATCAACACCATCGGTTGGGGGTCGCTGGCGGCGGTGCTGCTGCTGGTGTGGCTGGCATTCCGCTCGCTGCGCCCGATCCTGCTGGTGGCCGCCTCGCTGCTGATCGGCTGTGGCGTGGCGCTGGCGGTGACCGTGCTGGTGTTCGGCAAGGTGCACGTGCTGACCCTGGTGTTTGGTGCGTCGCTGGTGGGCGTGGCCGAGGATTACGGCATTCACTGGTTCGCCTCGCGCCAGGCCGAACCGGCCGATCGTCGCTGGAAACTGCTGCGGCATCTGCTGCCCGGCCTGTGGCTGGCCCTGCTGACCAGTGCGCTGGCCTACCTGGCATTGGGCCTGGCCCCGTTCCCCGGCCTGCGCCAGATGGCACTGTTCTCGGTGGTGGGCCTGGCCGCAGCTTTCCTCACGGTGATCTTCTGGTTCCCGTGGCTCGACGGTGGCGAGATCCGCCAGACCCGCTTCTCGCAGTGGCTGGGCAATACGCTGGAGCGTTTCCCGCGGCTGCATGGCCGCCGCGCGGTGACGGTCTTCGTGGTGGTCGCGCTGGCACTGTCTGCCATCGGCATCGTGCGCCTGCAGAGCAACGACGACCTGCGCAGCCTGCAGTCCTCGCCGCCGGCGTTGATGGCGCAGCAGATCCGCCTGAGCCAGTTGCTGGGCATGCCCAGCCCGGCACAGTTCTACCTGGTGCAGGGCGCCGATGCGGCGCAGCTGCTGCAGCGCGAGGAAGCACTGACCGAGCGCCTGCGTGTATTGGCCACCGACAAGCGCATTGGTGGCTATCGCGCGATCAGCGATTGGCTGCCGTCGCCGGCGCGCCAGCAGGCCGATGCTGCGCTGACCGCGAAGGTGGAACCCGGCGTGCTGTCGGCCGTGTCCGAGGCGGTGGGCGAGCCGCTGCAGCGGCCGCAGTTCGCCGCCGCGCCGCTCACCGCCGAAGCCTTCCTGGCCTCGCCGGCCTCGCAGCCGTTCCGCCACCTGTGGGTGGGTGAAGTCGGTGGGCAGATGATCAGCGTGGTGATGGTCGATGACCTGTCGCGCGCCGATGCCCTGGCCACGCTGGAGGGTGCCGCCGAAGGCCTGCCCGGCGTTCGCTGGGTAGACCGCACCTCCGATTTCTCCAAGCTGCTGGGCCACTACCGCAAGCTGATGGGCGGGCTGCTGCTGGTCGGCATCGCACTGGTGTTCGGTGCGCTGTGGCTGCGCTACCGCCGCCAGGCCTGGCGCGTATTTGCCCCCACCCTGATTGCCGGCGCACTGACCCTGGGCCTGCTGGGCCTGTTCGGCCAGCCGCTGCAGCTGTTCAACGTGCTGGCGCTGATGCTGCTGCTGGGCATGGGCATCGACTACGGCATCTTCCTGATCGAACACCGTGGCGATGCCAGCGCATGGCTGGCGGTCTGCGTGGGTGCGGCCAGCACCTGGCTGTCGTTCGGCCTGCTGGGCCTGTCGCAGACCCCGGCGCTGCGCGCGTTCGGCCTGACCCTGCTGTTCGGCATCGGCCTGGTCTGGCTGATCTCGCCACTGTTCCGGCCGCCACCGCATGACCTGCCGCCGGCCTGAGTCCGCCTTCCGCTTTTCTTCTTTCCCCTGATCGAGCAACAAGGACGCCCCGATGAGTACTGCTGTGGATGCTGTCGAACGCACTGAAATCCTGATCATCGGCGCAGGCCCGGCCGGCTCCGTGGCCGCGGCGATGCTGCGCCAGCAGGGCCGACAGGTGCTGATGCTGGAGCGCCAGCAGTTCCCGCGCTTCTCCATCGGCGAAAGCCTGCTGCCACAGAGCATGGAGTACATCGAAGCAGCCGGGCTGCTGCAGGATGTGGTCGAGGCCGGCTTCCAGTACAAGAACGGCGCGGCCTTCGTGCACGGTGAAGCGCGTACTGCCTTCGACTTCCGGAAGAAGTTCTCGCCGGGCTGGGGTACCACCTACCAGGTGCAGCGCGCCGACTTCGACAACGTGTTGGCACGCGGCGCCGAGCGCATGGGAACCACGCTGCGTTTCGGTGATGAAGTGCTGTCGGTCGAACCCGGTGAACAGCCTGCGGTGAACGTGCGCCGCCCGGATGGCAGCGAATACCGCATCGAGGCCGATTTCATCCTCGACGCATCGGGCTTCGCGCGCCTGCTGCCGCGCCTGCTGCAGCTGGAATCGCCATCCAATTTCCCGGTGCGCGGCGCGATCTTCTGCCACGTGCGCGACAACATTCCGGCCGAAGCCGACTTCGACCGCAACAAGATCCTGATCACCACCCATCCCGAACACATCGACGTCTGGTACTGGACGATTCCATTCTCCAACGGCTGCTGCTCGCTGGGCGTGGTCGCCGAGCCGTCGTTCTTCGAGCGCTACGAAGGCGACGACCTGCAGAAGCTGCAGGCCATCGTCGGCGAGGACCCCAACCTGACCCGCCTGCTGGCCAATGCCGAATGGGCGGTGCTGCCGGTGCGCCGCATCACGGGTTACTCGGCCAATGTCAGCTCGCTGTGGGGCCCCGGCTACGCGTTGCTGGGCAACGCCGGCGAGTTCCTCGACCCGGTGTTCTCGTCCGGTGTGACCATTGCCTTCAAGTCCGCGCAGCTGGCCAGCGAGTGCCTCAAGCGCCGTTATGCCGGCCAAACCGTCGACTGGGAAGCTGAATTCTCGATCCCGCTGCGCGCCGGCGTGAAGACCTTCCGCCGCTTCGTGGAAAGCTGGTACCAGGGCGGCTTCCAGAAGATCATCTACCACCCGCAGCAGCAGCCCGAAGTGCGCGACATGATCAGCTCCATCCTGGCCGGTTACGCCTGGGACACCAAGAATCCGTATGTGGCCGATGAAAGTGGTCGCCGCATGCGCGTGCTGGAGGAATTGTGCAGCGCCTGATCTTCCGTACTGCGGCCCTGCTGCTGTGCCTGCTGCTGGCCGCCTGTGCCGGGCGCATGCCCAAGCCCCAGGTGGAGCTGCCGCCACTGCGGCTGTCGCCGGCCAGCCTGCCGGCGCCGCTGGCCCTGCAGCAGCAGCTGCATTTCCGCTTCGGCAGCCATGAGCGCGACCTCGACGCGCTGCTGGAAGCCGACGCGCAGCAGGTGCAGCTGGCGGTGCAGGCGATGGGCCAGACCGGCGTGCGCCTGCAGTGGGACGGCCAGCAGCTGACCCAGCAGCGCGCGCCGTGGCTGCCGCCGCAGGTACGTGCCGAGCGTGTGCTGGATGACCTGCAGTTCGCGCTGTGGCCGACCGCGGCCATCGCCGCCGCGCTGCCGTCCGACTGGCAGGTCAGCGACGACGGCCAGCAGCGCAGCCTGTCGCGCGATGGCACGGTGTGGCTGCAACTGCAGCGCCTGGACGATGGCAGCGTGCAGCTGGACAACCGTGCCGAAGGCTATGCGCTGCGCATCGAATCGATCGACATGGCCGGACAGGACCGATGAGTGCACCGATCTACCTGAACGACCTGGGCGTGATCTGCGCGCTCGGCGATGGCCGCGCCGCTGTCGCGTCGGCGATGTTCGCCGACGTGCCGGGCGGGCTCAGTGACAACGACAGCCTGTTGCCGGGGCGCACCCTGGCGGCGGGAGAAGTACGCACGCCACTGCCGGCGCTGGAGGAACTGCCGGTGGCCCTGCGCGGGCGCAACAACGCCCTGCTGGACGTGGCACTGGCGCAGATCGCTCCGGCGGTGGCCGCCGCGATCACCCGCCATGGCGCCGAGCGCGTGGCGGTGGTGCTGGGCACCAGCACCTCGGGCATTGGTGAGTCCGAGCAGGCCCTGCGCACCCACGCCGAACAGGGCCAGTGGCCGCAGGGCTTCGATTACGCCCAGCAGGAAATGGGTACTGCCGCGCAGTTCGTGCGCCAGCGCAGCGGCGCTCAGGGGCCCGCGTGGACCCTGTCCACCGCCTGCTCGTCCAGTGCCAAGGCATTGATGTCGGCTGCACGCATGCTGCGAGCCGGTATCGTCGACGCCGTGATCGCAGGCGGTGCGGACTCGCTGTGCCGCTTCACCGTGGCCGGCTTCAGCGCGCTGGAATCGGTGTCGGCCCTGCGCTGCAATCCGTTCTCGCAGCACCGCGCCGGTATCAACATCGGTGAGGGCGCCGCGCTGTTCCTGCTCACCCGCGAGCCGGGTCCGGTGTGCCTGGCCGGATGGGGCGAATCGGCCGACGCTCACCATATGTCCGCTCCCGATCCGCAGGGCCTGGGTGCCATCGATGCCCTGCAGCAGGCGCTGCAGCGCGCCGGCTGGGCGGCCGATGAAGTGGACTACGTGAACCTGCATGGCACCGCCACCGGGCACAACGATGCGATGGAAAGCCTGGCGGTTTCGCAGGTGCTGGGCAACGGCATTCGGGCCAGTTCGACCAAGCCCCTGACCGGCCATACGCTGGGTGCGTCAGGCGCGATCGAAGCTGCATTGTGCTGGATCGTGCTGGCCGAAAACCCGCAGCAGCAGCTGCCACCGCACTGGTGGGACGGCGTGGCAGACCCCGCGCTGCCGGCACTGCCGCTGGTCGCACCAGCCACCCGCCTGGCGCAGGCACCGCGGCGGGTGCTGAGCAATTCGTTCGCCTTCGGCGGCAGCAATGCCGTGCTGGCGTTGGAGCGTCGATGAACATGCTGTATGCAATTGAAGAGGTGGTACCGCACCGCCAGGACATGTGCCTGCTGGAGCGCATCACGCACTGGGACCAGGACACCATCGAGGCGGAACTGGTGGTGCCCGAGGCCGGCCTGTTCGTGGAAAACCACGAAGTGCCGGCCTGGGTGGGCATCGAATACATGGCACAGGCCATCGCGGCCTGGGCCGGCTGCCGTGCGCGTGCAGCGGGCAAGCCACCGCAGCTGGGCTTCCTGCTCGGCAGCCGCCGCTACAACAGCGCGCGCTGCAGCTTCCCCAGCGGCTCGCGGCTGCGCGTACAGGCGCGCTGCGAGCTGTTGGGTGACAATGGATTGGGGATGTTCGCCTGCCGCATCCTGGCGGGCGAGGACGAATGGGCGACAGCCAACGTGTCGGTGTTCGAACCGGCCGATGCGATGGCCTATCTGGAGAGTGGACAGGCATGACAGGGAATCGAAGCGTGCTGGTGACCGGCGCCAGCCGGGGCATCGGCCGGGCCATCGCGCTGCGCATCGCGCGCGATGGCTTCGACGTGGTGGTGCATTGCCGCAGCCGC
Organism: Stenotrophomonas sp. YJH_SMC_21; assembly: GCF_059369555.1. Taxonomy (NCBI): domain Bacteria; kingdom Pseudomonadati; phylum Pseudomonadota; class Gammaproteobacteria; order Lysobacterales; family Lysobacteraceae; genus Stenotrophomonas; species Stenotrophomonas sp. YJH_SMC_21. Next base: position 22,572 of record NZ_JCAFSU010000012.1, on the reverse strand, counting down.
CTGGATGAGGCACAGGCCGTGGTGGCCGAGATCCACGCGTTGGGCCAGCAGGCCCGCGTACTGATGTTCGACGTGGCCGACCGCGAGGCCGCACGCGCCGCGCTGGAGGCCGATGTCGAAGCGCACGGCGCGTACTACGGCGTGGTCTGCAATGCGGGCATCGCCCGTGATGGCGCCTTCCCGGCACTGTCGGCGGAGGATTGGGACCAGGTCATCCACACCAACCTGGATGGCTTCTACAACGTGCTGCATCCGCTGATCATGCCGATGGTGCGGCGGCGCAAGCCGGGCCGCATCGTCACCCTGTCGTCGGTGTCCGGACTGGCCGGCAACCGCGGGCAGGTCAATTACAGTGCCGCCAAGGCCGGCATCATCGGTGCCACCAAGGCCCTGGCGCTGGAACTGGCCAGCCGCCAGATCACCGTCAACTGCGTGGCCCCGGGCCTGATCGAGACCGAAATGCTCAACGATGAAGTGATCGAACACGCGCTCAAGCTGATTCCCGCCGGCCGCGTCGGCCGTCCCGACGAAGTGGCGGCCACGGTGGCGTTCCTGCTGTCCGAACCGGCCGGCTACATCACCCGCCAGGTGATCTCGGTGAACGGGGGCATGCTCTGATGGCCACCGATCGTCGCGTCGTGGTGACCGGTGCGTCCGCGATCAGTCCGCTCGGCCATGACTGGCCGACCATCGAGGCGCACCTGCGCAGCTGCCGCAACGCGGTGCGCGCGATGCCCGAGTGGGATGTCTATGCCGGGCTGAACACCAAGCTGGCTGCGCCGGCGCAGGACTTCGCGCTGCCGCCGAACTACAACCGCAAGACCACCCGCTCCATGGGCAAGGTCGCGATCATGTCGGTGCGTGCCACCGAAGTGGCGCTGCGCGAAGCTGGCCTGCACGAGCACCCGGTGCTGCGCAGCGGTCGCACCGGCGTGGCCTATGGTTCCTCGTCGGGCAGCCACGAAGCCACCGGCGAGTTCGGGCGCATGCTCAACGAGTTCACCACCGAAGGCATCAGCGCCACCACCTACCTGAAGATGATGAGCCACACCGCGCCGGTCAACATCGGCGTGTTCTTCGGCCTGTCCGGGCGTGTCTATACCACCTCCAGCGCCTGCACCTCGGGCAGCCAGGGCGTGGGCGCGGCCTATGAAGCGATCCGCAGCGGCAAGCAGACGGTGATGGTCGCCGGTGGTGCCGAGCAGCTCGACGCTACCGCTGCGGCGGTGTTCGACACCCTGTTCGCCACCAGCGTGCGCAACGACGCGCCGCAGACCACGCCGCGCCCGTTCGATGCCGGCCGCGATGGCCTGGTGCTGGGCGAGGGTGCCTGCACGCTGATCCTGGAAGACCTGGAGCACGCGCAGGCGCGCGGTGCCACCATCCTTGCCGAGGTGGTCGGCTACGGCACCAACAGCGACGGCCAGCACGTCACCCAGCCCAGCGCCGACACCATGGCCCAGGCCATGCGCCTGGCGCTGGAGGATGCGGGCCTGGAGGCGGCGCAGATCGACTACGTCAACGCCCACGGCACCGCCACCGATCACGGCGACATCGCCGAGACCCAGGCCACCGCGCAGGTGTTCGGCAGCCGCGTACCGATCAGCTCGCTGAAGAGCTACGTCGGCCACATGCTCGGTGCCTGTGGTGCGTTCGAGGCCTGGCTGAGCATCGAGATGATGCGTGCCGGCTGGTTCGCCCCCACGCTGAACCTGGCCGAGGTTGACCCGCGCTGCGGCCAGCTCGACTTCATCACCGGGCAGGGCCGCGAATTGCAGGCCGAGTACGTGATGAGCAACAACTTCGCCTTCGGCGGCATCAACACCTCGCTGGTGTTCCGCCGCTGGAGCGAATGATCCACCGTCCCATCCCGCCTTTTTCCTCAACCCACCCGCACCCCCGACAAGGAGATGTTCCGATGCGCCGCACCCTGATGATCGCCACGGCCACTGCACTGCTGGCCCTGACCTCCACCGCCTCCGCCCGCGACACCCGCGTTGAGCAGTCCCTGCAGGAGCTGGTCACCTCGCAGGCCGCCCGGGACGCCGGCATCGACGGCAGCGTGCGCTTCTACCTGGCCGGCCAGCCGGTCAGCGTGCAGCAGCGCCTGGGCGAGGACGTGACCAACAAGAAGACCAACGCCGCCAACAAGAGCGATGCCGAGGCTTGCCGCTGGGTCGCGCTGTCGGCGCTGCGCGCACTGCAGGACGGCGCCAAGTCGCGCGGTGCCAACGCGGTGGTCGACATCGTCAGCTACTACAAGAAGAACGAGTTCAAGAGCAGCACCAACTACGAATGCTATGCCGGTACGATCCTCGCTGGCGTGGCGCTGAAGGGCACCTACGCCAAGGTCAAGTAAGCGACCGCAGGGCAGCGGCGTTGCCTGAACGCCGCCGCCACATTGCTGAACCCCGTCGGGGAAACGCCGTCGATCACGCCGCCATCGTCGGCCGACGGCTTTCCCCGGTGTCGGCTTTCCGACACAATCATGGCTCTTCCCGGGTTATCGTCCCGCGGACATGCACGCCTACGTCTATAAAAGCCAACTCAAGCCTGACACCTACGTCTACGTTCCCCGACGCGATGATTTCAGCGCGCTGCCTGCGCCGCTGCTCACCTCGCTGGGTGCGCTCACCTTCGTCCTGGACGTGGCCCTGGATGCCCAGCGTCGCCTGGCCCAGGCCGACCCGGACAAGGTTCGCAGTGACATGAGCGAGCGCGGGTTCTACCTGCAGGTGCCGCCGTCGGTGGCCAGCCTGATGCCGCGCCACTATGACTGACGTCTCCCGTCCGCGCGCCCTGTCGATCGCCTTCGCCGTGGGCGCCTTGCTGGCACTGGGTGCTGCCGTGGGCGGCGTTGCCGGTGCCATCCTCGCCGCCCTGGCGCAACCGGCGTTCGCGCTGGGCGTATCGTGGTGGCGGCGCAGCCGTGCGCTGCTGCCGCTGAAGGTGGTTGCACGCCAGGACCTGCCGGCGCTGCTGGCGTTGTGGGCGGCCGCCCCGCTGTTGCTGGCGCTGCTGCTGGCCTGGCCGTTGGCGGCGCTGCGTGACAGCGGCAGCCTGGCCGCGGTGCTGGGCCTGAGCGTGCTGGTCAGTGCCGGCCTGCTGGCGGCCTGGCGCACCTGGCCGCTGTGGAACGACGTTGAACGCCTGGATGGCAGCCTGGCCCAGCATTGGCAGGCGCTGGCCGGACGCGACCTGACCGCCTGGCGCGGTCTCGGTGTCGCCGCGCTGGTGATCGCGCTGGCCGCGCTGGTGGTGCTGCCGGCCTGGCCGGGGCTGCTGCCGGAGAGCGCGCGCTGGCCCGCTGCGCTGGCCGTGGTGGTGGTGTCTCCCGTGCTGCACCTGCTGCTGCAACGGGTCGCGCCGGCGCCGCTGGTGTCGTTGCGCCCCAGCCCGATGGCGACGTCCAGCGCAGAACACGAACCGATGTTCGCTGCCGCGGCCGAGACCGCGCCGCTGGAGGCGATGGCACCGCAGGAGCTGACCCCGGCCCTGTATGAAGCCGCCCGCCACGGCCGCATCGACCGCGGCCTGCAGCTGCTGCAGGCCGGCGCCGATCCGTATGCGCTGCCCGACCCGAACTGGCGCGACCAGCGCAGCCTGGCGGTGCTGGCGGCGGTGTTGCCGGACCTGCGCCTGCTGCGCGAACTGATTGCCCGCGGCGTTGACGTGAACGCGCCGCACCGGGGCATGACCCCGCTGCTGGCCGCCACCCGCGACAGCTGGCATGGCCGCCCCGAAGCCGTGATGACCCTGCTCGCCAACGGTGCCGATTCGCGTGCCACCGACAGCGATGGCAACACCCCGCTGCACCATGCCGCGCGCAGTTCCGACCCAGGCGTGGCCGCGCTGCTGCGCGATGCCGCCGCCGAAGTCGATGCGCTGAACAACGAGGGCTGGTCGCCGCTGGCCGTGGCGTGCCAGGTCGGCAACTGGCGCCTGGCCCGCTTCCTGCTCGAACGCGGTGCGCGCAGCGAACCGGCAGAGGGCACCCCGGTGCTGCTGGCCGCCGCCGCCACCGAAGACGACGATCCGGCTGGCGTGCAGCTGCTGCTCAAGCACAAGGCGCGTGCCGACGCGCGTGATCGCCAGCGCCGCAGCGCGCTGCACGAGGCGGCGCTGGCCGGCCACGTTGAAATCATCGGCGTGCTGCTGGCTGCCGGTGCCAACCTGGAAGCACGCGATGCACTGGGGCGTACGCCCTGGCTGGAAGCTGCCCGTGCCGGGCGCGCCGCGGTGGTCGAACACTTGCTGCCGCACAAGCCGGACCTGGTTGCCGTCGACGGCGAAGGGCGCAACGCAGTGCAGCTGGCGGTGATGGCAGAGGATGTCTCGCCGTTGCTGGTCAAGCGCCTGGTGGAGCTGGGCATCGCCGCCGACGCGACCGATCCGGTCGGTCGTCGTGCAGTGGACTACGCTGCCGAAGCCGGGCGCTGGGCGATTGTCGCCCTGCTGGATCCGTCCTATCCGTTGCCGGCCGCGGTCAGTGACGGCCTGGCCGAGCGTGGCGAAGCCGCCAGTGCCAGCGGCCTGCTGCCGGACCGCCCGCCGCTGACCCTGCTGCGCGAAGCGCTGGGCTTCGGCAACACCGAAGGCATGGCCGCGCTGGCCAAGCTGTGCCAGCCGGAAGAACTGGGCGGCCTGCTGCTCGACCCCGAGCTGGCGCTGGAGCCGCGCGCGGTGGATTGGCTGCTGGGCCATGGCGCCGATCCCTACGTGCGCGACGCCTGTTCCGATACGCCGATGTTCGCGTTGCTGTCGCGCGGCATTGATGCGGTGCCGGCGTTGCAGGTGATGTTGCAGCGTGGCTTGTCGCCGGCCGGACGCGGTGGCCTGGCGCGCTTCCTGGCGGCCTGTGCGCAGCACGACCAGGCCGCCCGTGGCCTGGAACAGCTGGCGCTGGAATTGCTGGAGCGTGGCGCCGATCCGTTCGCGGCTTCGCCGGCCGGTGATCCGCCGTTGTCGCTGGCGGTGCGCCTGGGCTGGCTGCGCCTGCAGCAGGCGCTGCTGAAGGCGGGCGTCGATCGCGAAGCGCGCGACAGCCATGGCATGACCGCATTGCATCTGGCCACCGCATTGGCCCGCGAAGGCGCGCTGAAGCTGCTGGTGCAGCACGGTGCCTCGCCGGAAGCACGCGCCGCCGATGGCCAGACGCCGCTGGGCGTGGCGCTGTCGATTGGTCGCCGCGACCTGGCCGACTGGCTGGACTGGCGGGTGTGGCCGTTGCCGCGCCGCACCCTGCGCGAGTCCGATCTGCCGGCCGCCGCAATGGCCGGTGACGTGGATGCGGTACGCCGCCTGATCGATCTGGGCTTCGCCGTCGATGCGGTTGATGCGCAGGGCTGCACCGCGCTGCTGCGCGCCGCCGGTGGTGGCCATCTGGCGGTGACCGACCTGTTGCTGGCGCGTGGCGCTGATCCGCAGCACGCAGCGGCCAGTGGTGCCACGCCGCTGTCGGCGGCGGTCAGCATGCGCCAGGTGGACATCGTCTCGGCCCTGCTCGACGCTGGCGCCAAGCTGGAACACCGCCTGCCGGGCGGAGTGACCGTGCTGATGCTGGCGTCCGCGCTGGGCCTGCCGGACATCGTTGCGCGCCTGCTCACCGCCGGTGCCGACGTGCACGCCGGTGACGCCCAGCAGCTGGGCCCACTGCACTGTGCCGCGCTGTATGGCTTCAGTGCCCGCGACCGCTCGCGCCTGCTCGCCCTGCTCGACACCCTGCTGCTGGCCGGTGCCGAACCGGACCAGGCCGCGGCTGGTTCGGTCACGCCGCTGCTGCTGCTGCTGGGCGCACGCGCCGAGCCCGGCACCGCCTGCGACGAACAGGTGGTGATGGCCGCAGTGGAACGCCTGCTGGACGAAGACGTGAGCCTTGAGGTGCGCGATCCGCGCGGCTTCGGACCGCTGCACCTCGCGGCCCTGCACGGTCTGCCGCTGCTGGTGCAGCGCCTGCTGCGCGCTGGTGCCGATCCGGAGGCGCGCGACAGCCTCAACCGCAGCCCGCGCGAGATCGCGGTGATGCGTGGCTTCATCGACGTGGCCGGCGAGTTTGAACCGCGCGTGCCGGGTGTCTCGTCAATGGCGCGGTTCCTGCGCGACAACGGTTGAGCATCGGGGTCGGATCCCTTTCCCACGGAAAGGGCTCTGACCCCGGCATCGCGTCATCCACGCATGGCGTGGATCTACGGCCGGAATCCCCAGTGGGTAGTGCCGGCCGCTGACCGGCAATCTCCTGAAACCTTCGGGATCCCGAGGCTGCCGGCCAGCGGCCGGCACTACTGCAATCCGTGGTGGGTGCCGACCGTTGGTCGGCACGCCTACTTGCCGTCGCTTTCCGCGTCGGCCTCGAACAGATGCATCAGGTCGTTGCGTGCGTCGCGCGAGGTCTGGATCACCGCTGCCTCGTCGTCGTACACCAGGTACTGGTCGCGCAGCAGCTGCTCATCGTGCTCGCGGAAGCGCTGCACGTGGCGCTCGGCCACGTCCGGTGCCACGCCCAGCGCGGTCAGCACGCGGCCGCTCATCTCCAGGCTGGTGCCGAACACTTCGCGGAACGGCTCGGCCGACATGTCCATCAACCGCCACGCATGCTGACGGTTGCGTGCACGCGCCAGCACCGTCGCGTCCGGGTACAGCCGGCGCACCATGCGCACCGCGCGCAGGTTGGTTTCCGGGTCATCCACGGTGATCACGAACACATCGATGTGCTCGCCCCCGGCCGCGCGCAGCATCTCCGGCCGGGTCGGGTCGCCGTAATACAGCTGGTTGCCGAATCGGCGCAGGTCGGCCACGGTATCCGGGTTCGCCTCCAGCGCCACGAACGGCACCTTCTGCGCGGTCAGCAGGCGCGCAATCACCTGGCCGAAGCGGCCCATGCCGGCGATCAGCACCTTGGGCCGGTTGTCCGGCGCCACCTTGTCGGCCTCGGCCGGCTCGCGCGGAGTGGCTTTCTCCTGGCCGAGCAGTTTCAGCAGCGCGATCATCAACAGCGGCGTGATCGCCATCGACAGGCCGACGATCGCCACCAGCCGGTCGTGGTTGGCGTTGCCCAGCAGGTGCGCGCGCTGTGCCTCGTTGAACACCACGAAGGCGAACTCACCGCCCAGCCACAGGACGCTGCCCAGCAGCAGCGATTGCCGCGAGCTGAGCCGGGCGACACGTCCAACCGCGTAGAGCAGGCTGAACTTGACCACCAGCAGGATGCCGACACCTGCGGCGATCAGCCACGGCTCGGCGGCGATGCGGTCCAGGTCGATGCCCATGCCCACTGCGATGAAGAACAGGCCCAGCAGCAGCCCCTTGAACGGCTCGATCTGCGCTTCCAGCTCATGCCGGAACTCCGAATCGGACAGCAGCACGCCGGCCAGGAACGCGCCGAGGCTGGGGCTGAGGCCGGCTTCCTGCATGAACCAGGCGGTGCCCAGCACCACCAGCAGGGCGGTGGCAGTGAATACTTCCGGGCTGCGGGTGCGCGCGATGATGCTGAACACCTTGCGCAGCACCGGTCGTCCGCACAGGATCACCACCGCCAGCGCACCCAGCGCCACGGCCGCATCTTCCCAGCGCAGGGTCTCGTTCTTGACCCCGCCCAGCAGCGGGATGGCCGCCAGCAGCGGAATCGCGATCAGGTCCTGGAACAGCAGGATGGCAAAGCCCAACCGGCCGTGGTCGCTGTTGATCGCCTTGTGCTCGGACAGCAGCTGCAGGCCCACCGCCGTGGATGACAGCGCCAGCGCCACACCTACCACCAGCGCGCTCTTCCACTGGAAGTGGTCGAGCAGCAGCAGGCCGCCCAGCACCAGCCCGGACAGCGCCACCTGTGCCGCACCGGCGCCGAACACCGAGCGCCGCATCACCTTCAGGCGTGCCGGCGACAGCTCCAGGCCGATCACGAACAGCAGCATCACCACGCCGATCTCGGCGGCGCCGAGGATGCGGTCGGCGTCCTGCACGAAGCCCAGCCCGTCCGGGCCCAGCACCACACCGGCCGCCAGGTAGCCCAGCACCGCGCCGAAACCGAACTTCTTGAACACCGGCACGGCGATGACCGCTGCCAGCAGCAGCACCAGCGCCAGTTCCAGACCACCGCTATGCATGGGAATACCTGGTCATCGGGGGAGCCGCTGTGCGTCCGTTCGGGTTGGGAAAAGCGTGGCGAACACCACCGCGCCATTATGCGCGCCGGCCTGTGTACGCACGAGAACAACCTGCGGGCAGGGTGCTGCCGCGGCGGGACCGGGTTGACCTGCATGGTCCACGGGTCCAGACTGCCTGCCGCTGGCGGCGCGTCCGTCGGCACACGCATCCCGGAGTCCCCAACCCATGTCCAGCGACAGTAGAAGTCGACCTCGTTCGACGCCAGCGATGGCCACCGCCTGACATCGGGACGGTTTGCCTGCGTTGGCGTTGCGCGAGGTCGCACCCCCACAAGGCAAACCCGATGAACCAGAAGCAATTGCTGCGCCCGGTGGCCGATGCCGCCGCACTGGCCGCGCCGCTGGCGAACTTCAACACCGCCGATGCGGTGGAATTCCTCAACACGCTGGAACTGACCCGCGCCGCGGAAACGCTGGCTGCGCTGCCGTTGCCGCGTGCAGTGAAAATGCTGGAAGCGCCGGAACTGCACCGCAGCGGCGAACTGGTGGCTGCGCTGCCGCCGGCGCGCGCTGCCGCCCTGCTCGGCTTGATGGCCGACGACCGCGCCACCGACATCGTCCATGAGCTGGATGAGGAAGAACGCGCCCGGTTGATCCCGCTGCTGGGCACCGACGCCCGCCAGGCCATCCAGAAGCTGCTCAGCTACCCGCCGAACACCGCCGGCGCGCTGATGACCACCGAGTACGTGGCGGTACCCGCCAGCTGGACCGTGGCGCAGACCCTGCAGCACATCCGCCAGGTCGAGCGCACCCGTGAAACGGTGTACGCGATCTACGTGCTGGAGCCGGCCAGCCAGCAGCTGCAGCAGGTGGTGACCATGCGCCGGCTGATCACCGGCCTGCCGGAGGAGTCGATCCTGGACGTGGCCCAGGTCAATCCACCGGTGACGGTGGACGCACTGATGGACCAGGAAGAAGTGGCACGGCTGATCCGTCGCCACGACCTGCTGGCGATCCCGGTGGTCGATGCGCAGCAGCAGATGCTCGGCATCGTCACCGTCGATGACGTACTGGATGCGCTGATCGAGGAATCCACCGAGGACGCGCACAAGTTCGGCGGCATGGAAGCGCTGGACAAGCCGTACATGCAGATCGGTTTCTTCGAGATGCTGCGCAAGCGCGCCGGCTGGCTGAGCGTGCTGTTCCTGGGCGAGATGCTGACCGCCAGCGCGATGCAGCACTATGAGGACGAACTGGCGCGTGCGGTGGTGCTGACCCTGTTCATTCCGCTCATCATGAGTTCGGGCGGCAACTCCGGTTCGCAGGCCACCTCGCTGCTGATCCGCAGCCTGGCGCTGCGCGAACTGCGCCTGCGCGACTGGTGGAAGGTGGCCCTGCGCGAAGTGCCCACCGGCATGGTGCTGGGCGCGATCCTCGGCTGCCTGGCCATCGTGCGAATCGTGATCTGGCAGCTGGGTGGCCTGCATGACTACGGCGAGCACTGGATCCTGCTGGCGATCACCATCGGCGCGGCGCTGATCGGCATCGTCACGTTCGGCTCGCTGTCCGGATCGATGCTGCCGTTCATCCTGAAGCGGCTCGGCTTCGACCCGGCCAGTGCCTCGGCCCCGTTCGTGGCCACCCTTGTGGACGTGACCGGGCTGGTGATCTATTTCAGCATCGCCGCGATGATCCTGCACGGCACGCTGCTGTAACAGAAAAGGGGACGGAGGGGATTAAGTCGTTTGTGGCACAAACGACTTAATCCCCTCCGTCCCCTTTTTTGGGTACCGTAGGCGCATGAGTACCTACCACCTGCAGTCCGTGTTCCGTCCGCAGTCGGTCGCGGTGATCGGCGGCAGCCCGCGTCAGCGCTCGGCCGGACGTGCGGTGATGCGCAACCTGCGCGGCACCGGCTTCCCCGGCAAGGTGGCGTGGATCAACCCGCGGCATGCCGAAATTGATGGCATCCGCACCGTGAAGCGGCTGAAGGACCTGGACTGGGTGCCGGATCTGGTGGTGATCACCGCGCCGGCGTCGATCGTGCCGCAGGTGGTGCGCACCGCTGCCGAACGCGGCGTGCAGGCGGCAATCATCCTCACCGCGCACCTGGGTGAAGGCCCGGGCTCGCTGTCGGCGCAGGTGGAGGCGGTGGCGCGCAAGCATGGCCTGCGCATCCTCGGCCCACACTGCCTGGGTGTGATTGCACCGCACGCACGGCTCAATGCCAGCATCGCCGCGCACTTCCCGCAGGCCGGTGATCTTGCGTTGATCTCCGAATCCTCGGCCATTGCCGCCGCGCTGGTGGAGTGGGGCGTGGCCCGCTCGGTCGGGTTTTCCGCGGTGGTCTCGCTGGGCGACACGATGGACGTCGACTTCGGTGACCTGCTCGACTACTTCGCCACCGACTACCGCACCCGCGCCATCCTGCTCTACGTCGAGCAGATCAAGGATGCGCGCAAGTTCATGTCGGCCGCGCGTGCCGCCGCCCGCGCCAAGCCGGTGGTGGTGGTGAAGTCCGGCCGCGCCGAGCGCGTGCAGCCGGGCAGCCGCGATACCCATGTGCAGGCCCTGGCCCGCACCGACGACGTGTACGGTGCGGCCTTCAACCGCGCCGGCCTGCTGCGCGTCAGCGCGCTGGACGAGCTGTTCACGGCTGCCGAATCGCTGGGCCGGTTGGGGACGTTCCCCGGTCGTCGCCTGGCCATTCTCAGCAATGGTGGCGGTGTCGGCCGCCTTGCCGTGGATCAGCTCATTGCATTGCGTGGCACGCTGGCCAACCTGTCCGACAGCACGGTCGAGAAACTCGACGCCGTGTTGCCGCAGGGCTGGTCGCGCAGCAATCCGGTCGACATCGTGGTCGACGCCGATGGTGACCGCTATGCCGCCGCCATTGAAGCGCTGCTGGCCGACAACGAGAACGACGCGGTGATGGTGGTCAATGTGCCCACCGCATTCACCTCGTCTGCAGACGCTGCGCAGGCGCTGACCCGCACGCTCGGCCTGCGTCCGCGCCACCATCGCGACAAGCCGGTATTCGCGGTGTGGCTGGGCAACGATGACCAGGCCACCGCCACGCTCAACGCGGCACGGGTGCCGACCTATCCGACCGAGGCCGAAGCGGTGCGCGGCTTCCAGCATCTGGTGCGCTATCGCGAAGCGCAGAACGCGCTGATGGAAACGCCGCCCAGCCTGCCGCAGGACTTCAATGTCGACGCGGCGGCCGCACGCGCGCTGGTCGATGCCGCGCTGGCCAACGGCCAGCAGTGGCTGGACCCGCTGGCTACGCATGAACTGCTCAAGGCCTATGGCATTCCGTCCGCGCCGGTGATGCATGCGCGCGATGCGCATGAGGCGATGGACCTGGCGCAGCCGCTGCTGGAACGTGGTGCCACCGTGGCACTGAAGATCCTGTCACCGGACATCCCGCACAAGTCCGAAGTGGACGGCGTGCGCCTGAACCTGTCCACCCTGCCGGCGGTGCAGAGCGCGGCCAACGCGATCCTGTCGCGCGCGCGCCAGCTGCGGCCGGATGCGCGCATCGACGGCCTGCTGGTGCAGCCGACCATCGTTCGCCCGAAGGCGCGCGAACTGATTGTCGGCATCGCCGATGACGCGACGTTCGGCCCGGTGATCGTGGTCGGCCGTGGCGGTACCGCGGTTGAAGTGATCAATGACAAGGCATTGGCGCTGCCGCCGCTGGACCTGCGCCTGGCCCATGAGCTGATCGGCCAGACCCGTGCCTCGCGCATCCTCAAGGCCTATGGCGATGTGCCTGCCGCCGACGAGCGCGCACTGGCATTGGCGCTGGTCAAGCTGGCACAGCTGGCCGCTGACATCCCCGAAGTGCGTACGCTGGACATCAATCCGCTGCTGGTCGACGGCAAGGGCATCCTCGCCCTCGACGCACGCGTGGCGGTGGCGCCGTCGCGCATCCTGCACAAAGGCCGTGGCCATCCGCGCTTCTCGGTGTTCCCGTACCCGAAGGAGTGGGAGCGCACCATCGAACTGTCCGATGGCGGCCGCGCCTTCGTGCGCCCGGTGCGGCCGGAGGATGACGCGCTGTTCCGTGCGTTCTTCGCCCGCGTCAGCGACGAGGATCTGCGCCTGCGCTTCTTCCAGTCGGTGAAGCACTTCAGCCACGAGTTCATCGCGCGCCTGACCCAGCTCGACTATGCACGCTCGATCGCACTGGTGGCGATCGAACCGCGCAGTGGCGAAATGCTCGGCGCGGTGCGCCTGCACGCCGATGCGGATTACCACCGCGGTGAGTACGGCATCCTGATCCGCTCGGACCTGAAGGGCCACGGCATCGGCTGGCGGCTGATGGCGATCATGATCGAGTACGCCAAGTGGCTGGGCCTGGACGTGGTCGAAGGTCAGGTGCTGCGCGAGAACAGCACCATGCTGGCGATGTGCCAGAGCCTGGGCTTCAAGACCAAGCTCGATCCGGACGACCCGACGGTGATGATGGTGACTCTGCCGGTGCAGCAGGTCGAAGTCCCCACCTCGCTCTTGTAGAGTCGAGCTTGCTCGACTGCCATCATCGAAAAGCAGTCGAGCAAGTTCGACGCTACAGTCAGGTCAACGCAATGGTTCCACCACCACCGCCGTGCCATAGCACAGCACCTCGGTCAGCCCGGTCATCACATCGGTGGCGTCGTAAAGCAAGCTCATGCTGATGATTGCGCTGCTGTCAGTCGTTCCGACGATTGAATATAGACTACAACGATGGCTTATACCCTACGCCAGTGACGTCCGAGTGGTCCACGCATGTCGGCGTACCGGGTGCCTGCTGTGTCTCTTGCGTAGGAGTGACTGAATCACCAGAAGGAAAGAAGCGGCTACTGACGCATTTCGCTCTTCAACTCAGCGAAGAAGCAACGCTACCATTGCGCCACTGCGTGGCGGCGACCCTTCGTGACCTTATTGAAAGAAGATGTTTCCCGATGTTGCAGGAATGAGGAAATTTGTGAGGATCCAAGGTATCAACGAAAAGACCTTCGCCATCTGCGTGTGCTGCCTAGCTATGGTGGCGGCAACTGCAGACGGTCGGACCTTGCCGTTCTTGTTCATAGGAGCGGTTGTCATTGTGATAGCCAGGCGTGCCGACGTCAGGCGCGAGCGGATTCGGGAAGAGCACGCGTCGAAATGATCACTTTGCAAGGATGCCGCTTGAGCTGCAGCTGCGGCTGATTCCTGCAAGGACGCCAAGTCCGTATTGGTTTCAATGCGGCAGTTGATGGACCAGAGCAATCGTCATGACTCTTCTCGACGCTTGGCATGGAGTCCACGCGAGTTATGCAGGGCATCTTGACCTGAGAACGACTGGTGAGCCGTTCGAACAGCCGCATCGAATCAATCTCGTGCAACGCTTGCTACATGCCCGAATCGCTCAAACGCATATCACTGCTGCAGCAGGTGGATGCGCAGCATCGTCTCCATCGCATACGGTGACCGACCCACGCGACCCGAACGCGGGTAATGTGGCTCGATCCGGGCCGGTAGTGCCTTCCATGGCACTACCTAGTCCACCTCGTAAAGGAGAATCTCGCGCCGGGTCTGCTTGCGCTTGCCCAGGCCCTGCGCATCCCCAAATGTCAGCCGTATGATGTATTCCACTACGCGACTCAATAGTGTCCCCCGAAGCGGCAATCTGTGGCGGGCACTGCTGCACAGTTCGCAGGGAGCTGTTCAGAACATCCTTGGCGCTGGTAAATCATTGGCTGGATCGCGGGGCTTTCGCCCTGCGATCCTTTGAGGGTCGATATGAAGATTACTGATGGATTTGATGGGCGGCATGGCAAGTTCTATTTTATTTCCCTGGTAGCAATGGCGTCTGCCTCAGCGCTGATGCTGGTGGCGGCGCTTCGGGGTGCTGAGCCTTTGCAGGTTCCTCAGGAGGTCGGAGTTTCTGTTGCCGCATTCTCGCTGATGTGTTCGACGGCAAGTTACCTGCTAATAGGGAAAATTAAGTGCTCGTTCCTGCTGCTTGGGGCTTCGGCTGTCGTGTTTTCGGCCGCTCTATGGTCGTTCGGTGCGCCTTTGTCGTTCGTGCTTCTTTTGGGGCTTCCAGCTCTGCTCCTGTCTTTAATTTCAGTTATTTTTCGGGATAAGGTCGATATACAGGTCGAGGGGGATGACTAACGTTATTTATCTATAGATTTGCTTATTCTTAGTCCATTGGTCGCTGATGGCTGAGCGAGATTTGTCGTCCTCATGACCTGCATCTACGGATGCTCTGAACAACTACTTCGGTAGTGCTGTCCGCTGGCCGGCGGCCTGAGAGACAATAGAGGCACACGTTGAGAAGCCATCCATGCAGCTGACATTTGGCGATACGCAGGGTCTGGGCAAGCGCAAGCAGACTCGGCGCGAGATTCTCCTTTACAAGGTGGACTAGGTAGTGCCATGGAAGGCACTGCTGGCTCGGATCGAGCCACATTACCCGCGTTCGGGTCGCGTGGGTCAGTCGCAGTATGCGATGGAGACGATGGTGCGCACCCACCTGCTGCAGCAGTGATATGCGTTGGAGCGATCCGGGCATGTAGTAAGCGCTGCACGAGATCGCTTCGATGCGGCTGTTCGCCCGGGTCAGCGAGCTTGATGCGATCCCGGATGACCAGTTGTTTGCCGGGAGCATTGCCGACAACATCAGCGGCTTCGACAGTGGCTTCGATGAACAGCGCATTGAGGAAGCTGCTCGAATGGCCGCGGTGCACGATGACATCGCGGGGATGGCGATGGGTTACCACGGTCTTATCGGCGACATGGGCAACTCGCTCTCAGGCGGTCAGAAGCAGCGAGTGATTCTGGCCCGCGCCCTCTACCGCCGGCCACGGATTCTGTTTCTAGATGAGGCCACCAGCCATCTTGATGTCATGCGCGAGCGCTTGGTCAACGAAGCCGTGCAGCGTATGGAGCTGACCAAGGTGATCGTGGCCCATAGGCCGGAGACCATAAACAGCGCCGACCGCGTGCTCGTGATGGAGCAGGGGCGGATCGTCCAGGAGGTGCGGCCCCAGCGTGGGGCGTCGACGGCGCCTGCTTCCGACGCCGAGGAATGCGTCGCGGCATCGGTCTGACTCGCGTCCCACAGGGTATCCAGAAGCGGGCGTGGGTCCGGCGCGCCTGGCTCATCCGGCGGCACGTCGCCGCGCTTGGCGCGGTCGCTGGCATGGCGCCGTCACCGCACCGGCGCGACAATACCCCCATGACCGACCGTACCCCCCTGTTGCTGCTGCCCGGCCTGCTCAACGATGGCGAGCTGTGGCGCGCGCAGTTGGCCGATCTGGCCGACATTGCCGATTGCACCGTAGGCGACCAGACCCGTGGTGAGACCCTGCACGCCGTGGCCGAGGATGTGCTGGCGCAGGCGCCGGAGCGCTTCGCGCTGGCCGGTTTCTCGCTGGGCGGTTTCGTCGCCCAGCAGATTCTGCGCATCGCGCCGGAACGCGTGTTGCAGCTGGCGCTGGTCGATACCTCGATCCACGCCGATTCACCGGAACGTGCCGAACAACGCCGCAGCCAACGCGCCAGTGTGCGCCTGCCGGGGAAGTTCCACGGCTTCGGCGATGCGCTGATGCGCAGCTACATCGACGCCTCGCGGCTGGATGACTACGTGCTGGTGCAGCGCGTGCGCGACATGACCGCCCGCCTGGGCGCGGAAGTGTTCCTGCGCCAGAGCGCGCTGGAACGCCCTGACGGCCATGACGTGCTGGCTGGCTACCGCGATCCGCTGTTGATCATCTGCGGGGCCAACGATCGCATCACGCCGCTGGCAGTAAGCGAGGAAATGCATGCCCTGGTGCCGCACTCGCAGCTGGTGGTGGTGCCCGATTGCGGGCACCTTGCCCCGATGGAGAAGCCGGACGAGGTCAGTGCGGCGATGCGTGGGTGGTTGCTGCAGGCGTGACACTGTCCAGCTTGATGGATTCCTCGTTCCAACCCATGCCGTTGTAAACGTGGTAGCGCAGGACGCCGATGTACTCGTGCAGCATCACTTCGATCAGCAGCAGGTTGTACGCAGAGGGAAGCCACCCCGGCGAGGCGCGGAGGCGATCACTGGGCAAGCCCTCGGCCACGACACCGAAGTGCCGGAAGTAGATCAGACTTCGCCTTAGGTGCAGGCCAGAGGTCACCAGCACTACCCGGACACTGTCGCGCTGGATCATTCGGCTGCTGTTGCTGGCGTTCTGCCAGGTGTTCACGCTGGCGTGCTCGCGGATGATGTGTTCCGCAGGCACGCCCAGCGCAATCAGTTCACGCGCGTAGACGTTGGCTTCTGCGGCATTGTCTGGCGCAGTAGCGCCACCGCTGACCAGCACCACGCAGGATTCGCCGGTGCGTTCGCAGGCGAGGTGGCGCTGCGTTGCGGCCATCAACCGGCTATAGCCAGCCAGGCCGGGCCTGGAGCCGTGAGCGTCCTGATCGATGCCAGCGCCCAGCACGACAATCGCCGTGCGTGGATGGTGCGCTGTTGCAGTGCTTGGCGGCGCGTCCTGTGCCAGGTCCAGCAGCAGTTGCGTGATGGGCGCGCTCGCGCTGGCCAGGATGGCCAGTGGCGCTACGGCGAGCAGGGCGCCGCTACGCACGTGTCGCTTTCGAACCAGAACCGCACACGAGAGCAGCAGAAAGAGTGTCAGGGCGAGCATGTCGAACCTCAGGAAAATTTGAAAGGAATCCGATGGCGTTACGCGATCGTTGCTTCCATGCTGGATGCCATGGATCTGAAGCGAATGTCACTCCCGGTCAGATGTGTTGCCATCGTGGGCGCCATCCTGCTCGCGGTTGCAGGCGGGCATCTACTGGGTAGCATGTTTCCGCAGCTGTTCCTGCAGATCCATCAACGGATGCAGTAGTCCGTACGCTCCGCACGTTGTCGCTTCAGGCCTCTGTTTGGGTGTCGCGGAACGCGGAAACGCATCTCTTCAGGTGTTGAATGCGACAAGCAGAGGAAAGCAATGCGACGCTTGAACTCAACGCAAGGCGTAGAGCCGCGGCGACATCCTGCAGACGGACCTGAGCTCGGGGAGCGATCGATGCTCAACCTGATTGCAGCGACCGCGCCAGACCAGTTCTCATCGTTTGTCGTTGACCTGGACGAGGCGATTTCGCGCTGGATGAGCGCTGCGGAGAATGAATCCCCGGGTTGCCTGGAACAGGAGCTTTCGCGCATGCATGCCTTGAAAAGTGTGACCTCGGCCTTGGGCAGCTGCAGGATTGCCGATGCCTGCGAAAATCTGGCTGATGCTCTCCGCTCCGGCGAAGCCATCGGCAGCGTGCGGCTGCGCGGCTGCGCGCTGGCAATCTCGGCAAAGCGCCTTCTGGGACGCACGACAGGTCAATCACTGACCGGGGGCCGCTGACATGCATGATCCGTACACGCCCTCTCCAATGTCGTCCCCGGCAGCGCTGCTGCATGCTGCGCGCGTGCTGGAAATGCATCGTCTGGCTCTACTGCTGTCATGCTTCCAGGAGCCGCGCGCCAGTGGGTTCCGTGTGCTGCTGCAGGCGCTTGCGGTGCTGTGGTGCTGGCTTTGGATCGATGGCCCTCAGCCTGTTCTGGCCGATGAGGCAGCGCGGGTGCTGCCGGCCGCCGTTGTACTTCTGGCGGTATCTGTAGCGTGGGCACTCTTTGTAAACCTTCGCAGGGCGCGTCACGACACGTGGTACGACGCGGCGGGCCTTCTGCTCAGTCTGGCGATGGTGGCCATCCAGGTGCACGCGGCCTTCATCCTGTTGATGGCACTCAATGCAATCCTGCCGTTCCTCGTCATCGCCGCGACGGTGGCTTACGGACGCAAGGCCATGGCGCCGGCAATCGCGGTAACGGCCGTGGCGCTGCTTTGGGCAGCCCCCGAAGGCTACTGGTTCTCGCGGCCCGCCTATCTGGCCTATGCGCTGGCGCTGACCATCCTGTTGCCGCTGGTCGTGGCGTCATTGGTGGCAGCGATGCGCGAAATCGCGTTGCGTGCCATTGCGTCGCGTGAGGCGCAGGGGCGATTCGTCGGCACCATGAGTCATGAGCTTCGCACGCCGCTCAATGCCATCATCAGCGGCATCCAGCTTCTGGAGGTCAATACGGCAAGTGCTGCCCAGCGACACGCACTGGCCACCGTTGCAGGGCAGGCCCAGGCGCTCCGACGTCGCATTGATGATGTACTTGATGTTGCCAGCATTGATGGTGGCAAGCTGAAACTGCGGCCACATCCTTGTTCGCTGCGTTCCATCATCGAGGCGGCGCAGGCGAGCTGCATGCCTGCGGCTGCAGACAAAGGCGTGGTACTGCAGGTGGATGTGGGGAGAGCAGACGTATGGCTGTTGGCAGATGGCGGTCGCATCGAACAGGTGGTGACCAATCTTCTCTGCAATGCCATCAAGTTCAGTCCCATGGCGGGCGAGGCGAGGGTCTCGGTTGGCGCCGTTCGAGCGGTGGATGACTGGCAGGTGCGGATCTCGGTCTGCGACTCCGGGACGGGCATCGACGAAGCGCAGAGAGACATGATTTTCTCGCCTTTCGTGCAGGTCAGTCAGGGCGAAGCACGTTGCGAACAGGGCGTCGGGCTCGGGCTGTACATCGTTCGGCTGATTTCCGATGCCATGGGCGGAACGATCAGCGTCGGCCGCAGCGATGTCGGCGGCGCCTCATTCGTGTGGTGCTTCGCTGCTGCCGTGGCCGATGAGGCTGAGCCGCTTCCTTCCCTGGGTGAGCTTTTCCAGTTGCACGCGGCGGTGGTTCGTCCGCTGCACTGCCTGCTGTTCGAAGACGTGGAGACCAACCGCGAGGTGGTGCAGCACCTGCTGCAGTGTGCAGGCCATCGCCTCAGCTTCCGGAAAGATGGTCACGATGCTCAGGCCGTCATCAAGGCGCTGGCGCCCGACGTAGTTCTGCTGGATCTGCACATGCCAGGTTGCAGTGGATGGGACGTACTGGAGGCGCTGGTCAGGGACCCTGCGGCGCCTCCCGTTCTGGTGATGAGCGCAGACACCCGGGTAGAGGTGATTGACAGGGCGCAGGCGCTGGGCGCGGCTGGGTTTCTGTGCAAGCCACTGGACATCGAGAGCGTCCTGGATATGTTGCGCGGTGTTGCCGAGCGCTGACCGTCCGGTAGGTGCCGACCAAGGGCGGCACCTACCGATTCCGATCCGTAACCGCAGCGGGATCAATCCCAGGCCGGGGCGATACCTTCCGGGTTGGCCAGGCGATGGCCGCGGTCCAGCTTGGCGATCTGCGCCATGTCTTCGTCGGTCAGGCGGATCGCTGCTGCTTCCAGGTTGCCCGACAGGTTTTCGCGCTTGGTCGACGACGGGATCACCGAGAAGCCCTGCTGCAGCGCCCAGGCCAGCGCGATCTGCGCCGGAGTGGCCTGGTGGCGGCCGGCAATGGCCTGGATCACCGGGTCCTTGATCACCTCGCCATAGGCCAGGCTCATGTAGGCGGTGATGTGGATGCCGTTGTCCTGCAGGAACTTCACCAGCAGGCGGTTCTGCAGGTACGGATGGATCTCGATCTGGTTGGTGGCGATGGCGCCTGCACCGAGGATGCCGATCGCCTTGCGGGTCTGTGCGATGGTGAAGTTGGAGATGCCTATCTGCTTCGTCAGGCCCTGTGCCTTGGCCTCGGCCAGTGCGGTCAGGTACTCCTCCATCGGCACGTCGACCTTGTCGTTCGGCGACGGCCAGTGGATCAGCGTCAGGTCCACATGATCGGTACGCAGCTTTTCCAGACTGGTACGCAGGCTGGCCAGCAGCGCTTCGCGCTTGAACTCGGTGATCCAGACCTTGGTGGTCAGGTAGATCTCTTCGCGCGGCACGCCGGAATCGGCGATGGCCTGGCCGACCTCGGCTTCATTGCCGTAGATCTGCGCGGTATCGATGGCGCGGTAGCCGACATCCAGCGCATTGCGCACGGAATCGATCACGGTCTGGTCTTTGAGGCGGAAGGTGCCGAGACCGAAGGCGGGGACAGTCATGGGGAGCTCCAGCAAAGGGGAGGGATGCGAATATCCGGCAAAGGGTAGGCCAGTGGCCGCATGCGTGCCGGCAACGGTGCATTGCACCACCGTACCGGCAGGGCGCCGGCACGGCATGACTTATCTCAATGCGCGGCCACGGCGATGCCATCGGCGCGGTCATCGATGCCGTCGCGGCGGTCCAGGCGGCCGCTGAGCACGGTCAATGCATACGCGCCCACCACCACCAGCGCGCCCAGCCACGGCGTGTGCATCAGGCCGATGTTCTCCACCACCAGCCCGCCGAGCGAGGCGCCCAGCGCGATGCCGATGTTGAAGGCGGCGATGTTCAGCCCCGAGGCCACGTCGGTGGCCTGCGGCGCATAGCGCTGCGCCTGCTTGACCACGTAGACCTGCAGGCCGGGCACGTTGCCGAACGCCACCGCACCCAGTGCCAGCACCGTGAGCAGCATCAGCCAGGTGTTGTAGGCGGTGAAGGTGAGCACGAACAGCACGATGGCCAGCAGGGCGAAGATGCGCTTCAGTGCGGGCACCGGACCCATGCGGTCGGCCATGCGCCCGCCCCACAGGTTGCCGATTGCCACCGACACGCCGTACACCAGCAGCACCAGGCTGACCGCATTGGCGGAGAAACCGGTGACGTCCTGCAGGATCGGCGCCAGATAGGTGAAGGCCAGGAAGGTGCCGCCGTAGCCCAGCGCGGTCATCGCATAGACCAGCAGCAGGCGGGGTTGGGCGAGTACGGCCAGCTGCTGGCGGAAGCTGGCCGGCGCACTCTGCGGCACGCTGCGCGGCACGAACAGCAGCGCGCCGAGCAGGGCGATCACGCCCAGAGCGGCCACCGCCAGGAAGGTGGCGCGCCAGCCCAGGTGCTGGCCGATGAAGGTGCCCAGCGGCACCCCGGTCACCAGCGCCACGGTGAGGCCGGTGAACATGATGGCGATCGCGCTGGCGGCCTTCTCCTTCGGCACCACCGCGGTGGCGATGATCGAACCGATCGAGAAGAACACACCGTGGGCGAGGCCGGTGAGGATTCGGGCGACGATCAGCGAGGTGTAGCCCGGCGCCAGGAAGGCGATGACGTTGCCGAGGGTGAACAGCACCATCAGCGCCACCAGCAGCGACTTGCGCGGTACGCGGCCGGTGAGCGCGGTCAGCACCGGCGCACCGATGGCCACGCCGAGGGCATACAGAGAGACCAGCAGGCCGGCCGAGGGCAGGCTGACCTGCAGGTCGGCGGCAATGGTGGGAATCAGGCCGACGATGACGAACTCGGTGGTACCGATGGCGAAGGCACCGAGGGTCAGCGCCAGCAGGGCGAGGGGAATGCCACGGATCATGGCCGGCTCCGGAGGGAAGGAAGGCGCGCAGTGTGCGCGGCGCACCTTTGCCGAAAAACCGGTCTTCACGCCAATCACTATTGCCGCCCAGTCAATAATGGAGGCATGAAGACCACTCTCGATGAAATGCAGGCCTTCCTCGCGGTGATCGACAGCGGGTCGATCAGTGCTGCCGCCGAACAGCTGGGGCAGACGCCGTCGGGCGTGAGCCGGGCGCTGGGGCGGCTGGAAGACAAGCTCGGCACCACCCTGTTGACCCGTACCACCCGCCGCCTGCACCTGACCGCAGAGGGCGAGGCCTACCTGCGCCATGCACGGGCGATCATCGATGCGGTGGAGTCCGCCGAGGAACAGATGGCCGCCCGCCGCGAGCGCCCGGCCGGACGCCTGCGCGTGGATGCGGCGATGCCGTTCGTGCTGCACGTGATCGCGCCGCTGGTGGCCGGGTACCGCGCGCGCTACCCGGAGGTGCAGCTGGAGTTGAACAGCTCCGAGCGCTACATCGACCTGCTGGAACGGCGCACCGATCTGGCGATCCGGATCGGGCCGCTGGCCGACTCCACCCTGCATGCGCGGCCGTTGGGTCGCTGCCAGCTGCGGCTGGTGGCCAGTCCGGCCTACCTGGCGGCACACGGCGAACCGGCCAGCGTCGCCGCGCTGGGCCAGCACACCCTGCTCAGCTTCAACGAACCGGAATCGTTGAATCACTGGCCGTTGCCGGGCGATGCCGATGGCCTGCTGCGGGTGCGTCCGGATATCGCGGTGTCCAGCGGCGAAACACTACGCCGACTGGCGGTGGAAGGCGTGGGCATCACCTGCCTGTCCGACTTCGTGACCGACCGCGACCGCGCCGCCGGCACTCTGGTGCCGGTGCTGGCGACGCAGACGCTGGATGTGTACCAGCCGATCCACGCGGTGTATTACCGCAACACGGCGGTGTCGGCGCGGATCAGCTCGTTCCTGGATTACCTGGGTGAAGCGATGGCGCGGAGCGATTACCTGCGCTGAGGTCGTGGCGGGGTTGCCGGCCAGCGGCCGGCACTACCGCAGGTTACGGCGGGTGCGGACCGTTGGTCCGCACGGCCCCTGCCATCGCCCGACCAACGGTCGGGCGCTACCCATGTGGTGGTGGGGTCGCCGGCCAGCGGCCGGCACTAC
>NZ_JCAFSU010000011.1:0-123640 GCF_059369555.1 Stenotrophomonas sp. YJH_SMC_21 | reverse complement strand
GCTGGTGGAATACATCCAGTACTACAACCAGGAGCGCATCAAACCGAAACTGAAAGGTCTGAGCCCGGTAGAGTACCGGGAGCGGGCCCAATCGGCCGCCTGATCCCGTCCAAGTCTCGGGGGTCACTTCAGGGACGGGTTTACGGCGTCCCCTGCCCAGCCCATCCGCCCGGCCAGATCCACGACCCGCATTCCGCGACCAACCCACGAGGGGCTGCGCCGTTGGCTGGAAACTACGCCAGCGCGCGAAACACCAGCGCCAGGATCGCCGGCACCGCCTGGATCATGAAAATGCGGCGGCTCACGCTGTAGGCGCCATAGCACCCTGCCACCACCACGCAGGCCAGCGAGAACGTCACCAGCACCGGCTGCCCGATCACCAGCCCCACCCCGATGCCCGCCGCCAGGAAGCCGTTGTAGAGGCCCTGGTTGGCCGCCAGCACCCGCGTGGTCTCCGCCTTCTCCGGCGTGTTGCGGAAGGTCTTCAGGCCCAGCGGGCGGGTCCACAGGAACATCTCCAGCACCAGGAAATAAACGTGCAGCAAGGCGACGAGCAACGTCAGGGTGAGTGCGATCCAGTACATGGGCAGTTCCTTGGACAGGGATGGGGATCGGGCCCCGGAAAATCAGCGGTCGCGCGGCAGTTTCTTTTCTTCGCGCAGTACACCGAACGCGGCTGCGGTCATGCACGCGGCCACCAGCATGCCGCCGATGAACACCACGTGCGAGCCGAACAATGACAGGCCCTTGTGCACCCAGGCAAAGCTCAGGTCCGCACCGCGGTAGACCACGGTGTCGATCGCTGCGCCGGCCTTGTAGCGCCACTGCCGGTCCACGCGCGTGTAGATGGTCTCGCGCGCCGGCTTGGCCAGTGCAAATTCGCTGGCGCGGGTCATCACCTGCACCACCGCGACCATCAACGGCATCGGCGAGGCTGCCAGCACCGAGAAGCCGATCAGGATCGCGAAACCGGGAATCAGCAGCGCCGGTGCGATGCCGTGGCGCGACAGCAGCCAGCGGGTCAGGCCCACCTGCATCAGCAGCGCCAGCGCGTTCACCGCCAAGTCGATGCGCGAGAAGAACGCGGTACTGGCCGCCGGGTCGGTGAACGCCGCGCGCACGATTGCAGCCTGCTGGTTGTAGAGCAGCGTCCCCACGCCCACGCCGAACACCACCATGATCGCCAGCCAGCGCAGCAACGGCTCGCGCACGATCAGTTTCAGGCCATCCAGCACGCTGCCGCCCATCGGCTTCTCACCCGATACCAACTGCTGCTCCTGCTCGCGCAGCTTCGCCCAGTGCCGCAGGCGCCAGATGCAGAACAAGCAGATCGCCAGGAAACCGGCCGACACCAGCATCAGGTTGGCGATGCCCACGCGCTGCACCAGCGCACTGGTGATGACCGGACCAAGGAAGGCACCGACGGTGCCCGCCGCGCCGATGTAGCCATAGAAGGCCCGGGCCTGCACATTGGAGAAGACATCGGCCATGAAACTCCAGAACACCGCCACTGCGAACAGGTTGAAGACGGTGATCCAGAAGAAGAAAGCCATGCCGCGGCCAGGCACGCCGCTGTCGAACATCATGTAGAAGCCAAGCAGGGTCACGATGAAGAAGCCATACACCGCCGGCAGGAACACCCGCCGCGGGAAGCGGCTGACCAGCCAGCCGTACACCGGCTGCAGCACCAGCATGATCACGAACACGCAGGAGAACAGGAACTGCAGGACGAAGTCCTTCAGCGCGATGTCATGGCTGGCGAACCAGGCGATCAGCATCGGCGGGAACACCGTTTCCAGGTCCGCCGAGGCGGCCATGGCTTCACGCACCGGACGCAACACGTAGTAGCCGCTGAGGAGGCAGAAGAAGTACAGGAACGACCACCACAGCGCCGGGGACTCGCGCAGTGCCGCCATCAGCCCCTGCAGCGGGCCTTTCCCTCGTACCGCGCTCACGCGGCGTCCCTCGCCAGATGACGGCGGTTGGACAGCGGCATGGCAGGCTCCGGGGCGGTGAAGCGCGTACGTTATCCAATGCACTGCAACATCGCCAGCAGGTAGCCGTTTGAAGGCCGCAACGCGGTGTCATGACCGGGTCCGGATGACACGTTCCGATACACGCTTTCGAGGCGTCAAAATCCCAACTTTTTCAACGAGATGCGCATTCATCTTCGCTTTGTTTGTGCACAGAGGAAAAGCGGCGCTAGAATCGCCATCAGCAGTCGCGCACGGGTCCCACCGATGAAAAAGAACAGCCTGCGTCGTCCGATCCGTTCGGCGGCCACCGGTTTGCTGGGCATGTTGATGCCTGTTGCCTTGTCCACCACCGCGCAGACCCCGCCGCCGTTGCCGCCGATGCCGGCCAACATCGAGTCCGCTGCAGCCACCGCCGTTGCCCACACCCAGCCGGCGGCCTACCGTACCGGGCTGGTGCCGCAGGTGCAGGCGCCCGCCGCAGGCTTCAACGTCGCCAATATCGAATCGATGGCGCAGCAGCTCACCTATGGCGAGCGCGTGCCGGGCATGGCCGTGGCCATCGTGCAGGGCGGCCGCATCCTCAGCGCGCGCGGCTATGGCGTCACTGACGTCAACAATCCGCTGCCGGTCGACGCCCACACCGTGTTCCGCCTGGCTTCGCTGTCCAAGGCCTTCGCCGGCACCATGGCCGGA
Source organism: Stenotrophomonas sp. YJH_SMC_21 (assembly GCF_059369555.1). Classification (NCBI taxonomy): domain Bacteria; kingdom Pseudomonadati; phylum Pseudomonadota; class Gammaproteobacteria; order Lysobacterales; family Lysobacteraceae; genus Stenotrophomonas; species Stenotrophomonas sp. YJH_SMC_21. Next base: position 120,971 of record NZ_JCAFSU010000011.1, on the reverse strand, counting down.
CTGCTGGTCAACGACGGCACGCTGCGCTGGGACAGCAAGGTCACAGACTACGTGCCGGGCTTCCGCCTCAACTCGCCCGAAGCCACCGACCGCCTGACCGTGGCCGATGTGCTCAGCCACCGCGTCGGCCTGCCCTACAACGCCTACGACCGCGACATCGAAGGCAACGCCGAGTACTACGCGCTGACCCAGAAGCTGGCCAACACCAGCCTGAAGTGCCTGCCGGGCGACTGCTACGCCTACCAGAACGTGGCCTTCAGCCTGATCGGCGACGTCGTCTATGCCGCCTCCGGCAGCTTCTACGAGCAGTCGGTCGAGCGCCGCATCTTCAAGCCGCTGGGCATGAACGATGCCAGCCTCGGCCTGGCCGGCATCCAGGCCAGCTCGCGCTGGGCGCGCCCGCACGTGCGCAGCCGCAACGGCTGGGTGTCGCTGACACCGAAGCCGACCTACTACCGTGTTGCCCCGGCGGCTGGCGTCAACGCCAGCGCCAGCGACATGGCGCAGTGGCTGCTGGCGCACACCGGCCATCGCCCCGATGTGCTGCCGGCACCGTTGCTGGCTACCCTGCATTCGAGCCTGATCAACACCCCCGGCGAGATGCGTTCGGGCTGGCGCCGCGAGCGCCTGCACTCGGCCGGCTACGCGCTGGGCTGGCGCACCTTCGACTACGCCGGCCACGACGTGGTGTTCCATGCCGGTGCCGTACAGGGCTACCGCGGCCTGGTCGCGCTGGTCCCCGAACGCGATCTCGGCATCGCCATCATGTGGAATGGCGAGAGCGGCCTGCCCAGCGGCCTGCTGCCGACCGTGCTCGATTCCGCGCTCGGCCTGCCGGCACAGCGCTGGCTGGATGTGGACACCGACTTCGGCAGCGACAACCTGATGGCCGAAGGCGCGAGCCCGGCGCAGCAGGACAAGCGCAAGGGAAAGGGCGCTTCGAGCAACCGCGCGGTGGCGTCGCCGCGCTGATCAGGCGGGCGCGACCGTGAGCATGAAGGGCGGCCTGCAGGCCGCCCTTTTTGTTGGCTGTTGTGGAATCGAGCCGCGCTCGACTCTACAAACGGAGGGCTAATGCGCGAAGTAGTGCATGCCGCCGTCCACCGGAATCACCGCACCGGTGATGTAACCGGCCAGCGGCGAGGCGAGGAATGCCACCAGCGGCGCCACTTCTTCCGGCTCACCGAAGCGCCCGATCGGGATGTTACTGGCGATGAACGCGCGTCGGCTTTCCTCGGTGGGATGCAGGCGGTCCAGGATCTGCGGGCTGTTGATCCGACCCGGCGCAATGGCATTCACCGTGATGCCCTGCCCGGCCACCTCCGACGACAGCCCCTTGCTCCACAGATGCAGCGCTGCTTTCGCCGCGGTGGCGGCATTCACCGAACGGGGCTCCATCGAACCGCTGAAGTTGATCACCCGCCCCCATCCCTGCGCCCGCATCGCCGGCAGCAGTGCCTGGGTCAGCCGTCGTGCGGCAGAGAAGTTCAGCGCCAATGCCTCCTCCCAGATCGTGTCGGCTGCATCGACGGTCGTTGGCCGCGAACCGCCAGCCGCGTTGACCAGGATGTCCACCCGCTGCAACGCCGCCAGCGACGCGTCAGCAATGCGTCGCACGTCCCCGGCGTCAGTGACATCGCCCAGCAGGATGATCGGCGCGGGTGCGCCCGCCGCTTCGATCCCTGCCGCCAGCGCCTGCAGCGGTGCCTGCCGCCGTGACGAGATGGCAACAAGTACGCCCTGCGCGGCCAGTTGCCTGGCGACAGCGGCACCGATGCCACTGCCCGCCCCGGTGACCAGCGCTGTGCGTCCCTCAAGATTCAAATCCATCGTGTTCTCCTTTCAGCACGGCCGGTGGATCCGGCCCCTGCAGTGCAGGCTGTTTGATCACCCGTGATTGATAAACTCCGCAAAAGTTTCAGCATTCAACACCCGGAGTGTCAGATGAACCTGCTGGAAAGCATGCAGGTCTACGTGCTGATCGTGGACAAGGGCAGCCTCAGCGCTGCGGCGGCAGCACTGGCCATCTCCCCGACGATGGCCGGCAAGCACCTGCGTGCGTTGGAGGCGCGGCTGGGCATGCAGTTGCTCAGTCGTACCACCCGGCGCCAGCACATGACGCCGTTCGGGGAGGACTACTACGCCCGCTGCCGGGAGATCCTGCGGCTGGTGGAGGAAACCGATGCTCAGGCCCAGTACCAGCACCTTGCACCTGCAGGCACGCTGCGCATCAGCGCGCCGGTGATCTTCGGCACGCATGCGCTGGTACCGGCGTTGGCCGATTACATGGCGCGCTACCCCGACGTGCGTGTCGACGCGGTGCTGACCGACCGCGTGGTCGACCTCGCAGAGGAGGGTTTCGAAGCAGCCCTGCGCATCGGCACGCTGGCCGACAGCAGCGTGCTGGTGGCGCGTGCATTGGCACCGTATCGCTTGATGATGTGCGCCTCGCCCGGATACCTCGCCCGGCACGGTACGCCCTCCGACCTGCTGGCGCTTGCCCGGCACCAATGCCTGTCCTTCGAACCCAGCGCGCTGGCGCAGTGGCTGCAGGCCGATGCTGGCGGGCTCGGCCATGTGCCCACAGGTCGGCTGCAGATCAACAACGGCGAAGCGCTGCGTACAGCGGCGCTGCATGGGCTGGGCATCGTGCTGCAATCGGCACTGCTTCTGGCCGCGGATGTCGAGGCTGGGCGGTTGGTGCAGCTGTTTCCCGAACACGGCCACGCGGGGCGGCCGATGCACGTGGTCTACGCCCACGACCGCTACCCCTCGACCCGCCTGCGCAGCTTCATCGATTTCCTGGTGGAGCGCTTTCCACCGGCGCCGCACCGCTAGCGTCGACCGTCAGCAAGGCGGTCGAGCATGGCTCGACGCTACCAATGGCCCCATAAAAAAACCCCCTCCCCGCTGGGCAGCCAGGGAAGGGGTTTCAGGATGCGGCTATCGGGAGTACTTAGATCAGCGGCGCCGGGGTTGCCGGCAGAGCGACCGGGGCGGCCTTCTTCTTGCGGGCGGCCGGCTTGCGCTTGGCAACCTTCTTCGCTGCCTTCTTCGGGGCAGCCTTCTTGGTGGCCTTCTTCGCGGTCTTCTTCACTGCCTTCTTGGCGGTCTTCTTGACGGCCTTCTTGGCAGTCGCCTTCTTCGCGACCTTCTTGGCCGGCTTGCGGGCCGTTGCCTTCTTGGCAGTCTTCTTGGTGGCCTTCTTGGCTACCTTCTTGACGGCCTTCTTCGCGGTCTTCTTGGCAGGAGACTTCTTGGCTACCTTCTTCGCCGCCTTCTTCACTGCCTTCTTCGCAGTGGCCTTCTTGGCGACCTTCTTCGCAGCCTTCTTCACTGCCTTCTTGGCGGTCGCCTTCTTCGCGACCTTCTTCACTGCCTTCTTGGCAGCGGCCTTCTTCGCGACCTTCTTCACCGCCTTCTTGGCGGCGGGCTTTTTCTTCGCAGCTTTCTTGGTTGCCATGGGATGGCTCCTCGTCAGTGATAGGGAGTTGAAACGCCCAGGTGGATCAAACCCGCGGATGCTGCGTGCGGGGACCGCCGGCGCGTCAAGCGCGCCGTTACGGATGCGGCAATGCCCGCCTCGATCGGCGGAGCGGGCATCGGAACGGGAGGTGCCTTGCATTTCTCCGGGGGAAGCGGGGCCATGTCCACCGTCATCTGGGTCGCGGTGGTCTTGAAGGGGCTGCTTCGCATCGGACGATTGATTCTGCGCACTCGGTTTGGCAGGCAAGGTCTGCTGAGGCGAAACCTAATCACGGTTTTTTTTACTGTCAACAACCCCCGCGAAAAATTTTCACATCCGCGCCATCCGCGGTGTTGCCTGCACGGTCGCGACGCTCCGCCCTCGACGACCAACAAAGCACCACGCACGCGCGTTGCCTGCAGCAACAACAACGCAAGCGTTGAACAAAAACCACTTGAAATAGGCACTCTGCGCAGATGCACGCATGTTGGCGGCCGCTGCATGCACGCAACGCCGGCACCGGCCGGCGCCGGCACCAGCGCCAGCACAACGGCACCGCAACGGGGGGCGAAAAGTTTTCACATCCGGACGCGTCGGCGCGGGGCGGAAACGCGGATTTGCGCAAAACTGCGCACGCCCCTCGGTACCGTTCGCGGGTCTGCTGATGCCGCGTCGAGGGCGCGCAGCAAACCCTGCGTCATGAGCCAACGTACTCGCCAAAACAAAAACGGCCACCCGAAGGTGGCCGTTGCAGAACCCGGAAACGACGACTCAGTGGTCGTCGTTCTCCAGGGCTTCGGCGTACGCGTCCGGGTCCAGCAGCTCGTTGACCTCTTCAGCGTTGGTCAGTTCGACCACGAACATCCAACCTTCGCCGTAGGCATCTTCGTTGATGGTTTCCGGCTTGTCGGACAGGGCCGAGTTGACCTCGACAACCTTGCCGCTGATCGGGCTGTAGACGTCCGAGGCGGCCTTCACCGACTCGACGACGGCGATCTGTTCGCCGGCCTTGGCGTCGGCGCCGACTTCCGGCAGTTCGACGTAGACCAGGTCACCCAGCAGGCCCTGGGCATGGTCGGAAATACCGACGGTGACGCGGCCATTGCCTTCGACACGGGCCCACTCATGGGACTTGAGGAACTTGAGGTCGCCGGGGATCTCGCTCATGGGACTGCTCCAGAGATATGCAGGGGTGGAAAAAACGGGGCTAGTGTAACCAACCGGCCGCCACTGCTGTCAGTGACGACCGGCATGTCCGGATCAGGCGTCGGCGAGCACGCCGGGCTGGGCCTGGCCTTCGCGCACGAACGGGAACTTGACCACGCGCACCGGCACCTGCCGGCCGCGGATGTCGACGGTGACCTCGCCGAGTTCACCGGCGGGCACGCGGGCAAAAGCGATGCCCTTGGCCAGGGTCGGCGAGAAGGTGCCGGACAGGATCTCGCCCTGGCCGCTGGCCGTGGTCACTGCCTGGCCGTGGCGCAGCACGCCCTTCTCGTCCATCACCAGGCCGATCATCTGGCGCGCGGTGCCTGCGTTCTTCTGCGCTTCCAGCACGTCGCGGCCGATGAAGTCGCGGCCTTCGTCCAGCGACACGGTCCAGGCCAGCGCCGCTTCGTACGGGCTGATCTCTTCGTCCATGTCCTGGCCATACAGGTTCATGCCGGCTTCCAGGCGCAACGTGTCGCGTGCGCCGAGACCGGCCGGCTTCACGCCCGCCGCCAGCAGGCGGTTCCAGAACGCGACCACCGCGTCCTGCGGCAGCAGGATTTCGAAGCCGTCTTCGCCGGTGTAACCGGTACGGGCGACGAACAGCTCGACGCCGTCGTCGGACTGCACCTGCAGGGCGGCGAAGCGGCCCAGCTTGGTCAGCGCCTCGCGCTCGGATTCGCGGGCCAGGCCGATCACGATCGCGCGCGCCTGCGGGCCCTGCACGGCCAGGATGGCCAGGTCCGGGCGCTGCTCGACGCTGACGCCGAACGGCGCGGCCTGCTCGCGCAGCCAGGCCAGGTCCTTTTCGCGGGTGGAGGCGTTGACCACCATGCGGAAGAAATCGTCGCCCAGGTAGTAGACGATCAGGTCGTCGATGACGCCGCCGCGCGGATTCAGCATGCACGAGTACAGCGCCTTGCCCGGCACCTTCAGCTTGTCGACCGAGTTGGCCAGCAGGCGGCGCAGGAACGGCCTGACCTGGTCACCGCGCAGGTCGACCACGGTCATGTGGCTGACGTCGAACACACCCGACTCGCGACGCACCAGGTGGTGCTCGTCCAGCTGCGAGCCGTAGTGGATGGGCATGTCCCAACCCCCGAAATCGACCATCTTGGCGCCAAGGGCGCGGTGAGTATCGTTGAGCAGCGTCTTCTGGGTCATGACCGGGTCCGGCAGCAGAGGAAACAAGAATCCCCATTATCCCAGATCGGTCGCCCGCAGGTCGCGCCGCAGCGCAGCGGGGGTGTTTGGCCGGCCTGCGGCCGGCGGGCGCCTTTTACAGGCCAGGCAACGGCAACAGCCAAAGCGTATCGGCTCGGTGAAGTCGACGGCTTGGCCGGAGCGGTATGGGGCGAGCGGGACACGCCGTGAACCCATCCCTGGGGGCGCTTTGCTTGCGAAGCACTGCTTCGCAAGCGCGCGAACGCGCAGCCGCCAGCGGCTGGGCCGGACCGCAGAGCGGGGTTTACGGCGTGTCCCGCGAACCCAACCCGCCCGACCCAACACATGCCAGTCGACTAACAGTCGACTCTACCTGCGGCAGACTCGACCACCAGCGTGCTGCCCTGCACCGCCACCACCCGCACCAGGCTGCCGGCCTGCAGTTCCGGGCCGCTGACCTGCCAGTACGCGTCGTCGATGCTGACCCGGCCCTGCCCACCAACGATACCCTGCTGCAACGGCACCACCCGTCCGACCAGTTGTTCGGCGCGGCGGTTGAGCAACGGTGCATCGCTGGGTCGCGCCCTTGCCTTGCCCCAGCGCCGGTAGCACTGGATCGAGACAACGCTCAGCACGACGAAGGCAACGACCTGCCACAGCAATGGAATGCCGCTGAACACCGCAACCAGTACGAACACCGCCGCCGCGCCAATGCCGATCCACAGCATGAACGCCCCGGGCGCCAACGCCTCGGCGGCAAACAGCAGCAGCGCCAGCGCGCCCCAACCGACGACTTCCCAGCGCATGTCAGCCTCCGAGCGGCGGCGGCCGCTTGCCGGCGGCCTTGTTGTCCTGGCTGGCCAGCGCCTGCTTCGCCAGTTCGGCCACGCCGGCGATCGAACCGATCACGCCACTGGCCTCCATCGGCATCAGCACCAGCTTCTGGTTCGGCGAACTGGCCAGCTCCTTGAACGCTTCCACGTACTTCTGGGCAACGAAGTAGTTGATCGCCTGCACGTCGCCCTCGGCAATCGCCGCCGACACCACCTTGGTCGCCATTGCTTCGGCCTCGGCCAGGCGTTCGCGCGCCTCGGCATCGCGGAATGCAGCTTCGCGACGGCCTTCGGCCTCCAGCACGGTGGCCTGCTTTTCGCCATCGGCACGCAGGATCTCCGACTGGCGTGAACCCTCTGCCTCTAGAATCTGCGCGCGCTTCTCGCGCTCGGCCTTCATCTGCCGCGCCATCGCATCCAGCAGGTCGCGCGGCGGCTGGATGTCGCGGATCTCGATGCGGTTGACCTTCACACCCCACGGGTTGGTGGCATGGTCGACCACGCTCAGCAGCTGGGCATTGATCACCTCGCGCTGGCTGAGCGATTCATCCAGGTCCATCGAACCGATCACGGTACGGATGTTGGTCTGCACCAGGGCGATCATCGCCACTTCCAGGTTGGCCACCTCATAGGCAGCCTTGGCGGCATCCAGTACCTGGAAGAACACCACGCCGTCCACGCGCACGGCGGCGTTGTCCTTGGTGATCACTTCCTGGCTGGGTACATCCAGCACCTGCTCCATCATGTTCACCTTGCGCCCGACCCCGTACACGATCGGAATCAGGAAGTGCAGGCCGGGGGTCATGGTGTGCGTGTAGCGCCCGAAGCGCTCGACGGTCCATTCGTACCCCTGCGGCACCATCCGTACCGCCTTGAACAGGATCACCACGGCCACGAAGGCCAGCACCACGGTAAAGAACATGGTCGGGAACATCTTGCTTTCCTTATCTATGACGTCCAGGCCCCAGCATAGCGCGTGAAGGCCGCATTCACAGCGGAGCTACCAGGGCATGCGCCCGCGCAGGATGTCGGCGAACATCACCCAGTCGCCCATGAACGAGTACAGCGGGTGCTGGAAGGTGGCCGGGCGGTTCTTCTCGAAAAAGAAATGGCCAACCCAGGCAAAGCTGTAACCGCAGAACAGGGCAGCCAGCAGCAGCACCGGCTGCCCACGCAGGATCGCTGCCGCGACCAGCAGCAGTACGCCGCAGCTGCCGATGAAGTGCAGCCGGCGCGATACCGGGTGGCGATGCTCGCTGAGGTAGAACGGATAGAACTCGCGGAAGCTGGCGAAGCGGGACATGCGCGTGCTCCGGGAACCAGGGTCGTCGCCATCATGCACCATCGCTGACCTTGTGGCGCCGAGCCATGCCCGGCTTGCGCGCGCCAGCGCGGTCGGAAGGAGGCGCAGCCACGCATGGCCCGGCTCTACACCGATGAGGTGCGCGGCCCGAACATGATCACCGCCATGCCGGCCAGGCACAGGGCTGCACCGAACAGGTCCCAGCGGCTGGGGCGGATGCCGTCGACCAGCCACAACCAGAACAGCGCGGTGCCGATGTACACGCCACCGTAGGCGGCATAGACCCGTCCACTGGCAGTCGGGTGCAGAGTCAGCAGCCAAGCGAACAGGGCCAGGCTGGCCGCGGCCGGCAGCAGCAGCCAGACGCTGCCTCCCTTGCGCAGCCACAACCATGGCAGGTAACAGCCGACGATCTCGGCCAGCGCGGTCAGCAGGAACAGGCCAAGCGTCTTCACGCTTTTTCTGCTGCCTTGGCGTGCTGCCACAGCGCTTCCTGCGCATCCAGGTCCATCGCAGCCAGCGCCCCACCCTGCGCGTCGGCCTGCGCTTCCATCGCGCGGAAGCGGCGTTCGAACTTGTGGTTGGCCCCGCGCAGCGCCGCACCCAGGTCGATGTCGGCATGGCGCGCCAGGTTGGCGCAGACGAACAGCAGGTCGCCGAGCTCTTCCTGCAGCCGCGCCTTGTTGCCCGCGATATCGCCGCGCTCGAACTCCTCGCGCAGTTCCTGCAGTTCCTCGGCCGCCTTGTCCAGCACCGGCAACGGGCCGGGCCAGTCGAAGCCGACCTTGGCCGCACGCGACTGCAACTTCACCGCCCGCTGCCATTCCGGCAGCCCGCGCGAAATGCCGGCCAGCGCGGAGGTGTCCTGCTCGCCCTTGGCGGCACGCTCGGCACGCTTGATCGCATCCCAGTTGCGCGTCACGCCGTCGGCATCGTCGACGCTCACGTCGGCGAACACGTGCGGGTGACGGCGCTGCATCTTGTCGCTGATCGCGCGTGCGACCTCGGCGAAGGCAAAGGCCCCCTGCTCTTCGGCCATGCGCGCATGGAACACCACCTGCAGCAGCAGGTCGCCCAGCTCGTCACAGAGATCGTCGAGATCGCCACGGTCGATCGCATCGGCCACCTCGTAGGCTTCCTCGATGGTGTACGGCGCGATGGTTGCGAAGTTCTGCTCCAGATCCCACGGGCAGCCGCCCTGCGGGTCGCGCAGGCGCGCCATGATCGCCAGCAGGCGCTCCAGCTCGTGGGCGGCGGCGCTGCCGGTGGTGGGGGTGTCGTGCGCGCTCATGCGGCCTCCAGGGTCAGTCGGACAACCAGTCGCGCCATGGCAGGCTGGTATCACCAAGGGCAATGAAATCGCCGTTCAACAGGGTTTCGCGGCGGTTGTAGCGGAACGGCTTGCCGGTCGCGGCCGACAGCACGGCGCCGCCGGCGGCATGCAGCACGCATTGGCCGGCAGCGGTATCCCATTCGGAGGTCGGGCCCAGCCGAGGGTAGACATCCAGGCCGCCTTCGGCGATCCGGCAGAATTTCAGCGACGAGCCCTGCGCGATGGTCTCGATGCGGCCCATGCGCGCCAGCAGCGCCTCGGTTTCCGGCGAGCGGTGCGAACGACTGGCGGCAACGCGCAGCGGGGCGGTGGCCGGCGTGCGGGTGCGCAGCACGGTGTCGTGCAGGCCCTGCCGGCGATAGGCCAGCTCGCCACGCATGGCGTGCCAGACGATGCCGGTGACCGGCGCCAGCACCACGCCGAAAGCCGGTGCGCCCTGGTAGATCAGGGCGATGTTGACGCTGAACTCGCCATTGCGCTTGACGAACTCGCGGGTGCCGTCGAGCGGATCCACCAGCCAGTACGCGCCCCAGTGGCGGCGGTGCTCCCAAGGCACCTGCGCCGATTCCTCCGACAGGATCGGCAGGTCCGGGGTCAGCTGGCGCAGGCCCAGTTCGATGACCTGGTTGGCGGCCAGGTCGGCGGCGGTGACCGGGCTGTCGTCGTCCTTGATCTGCACCTCGAAGCCATCGGCGTACACCTGCATGATGGCCTGTCCGGCTTCCTGGGCGATGGCGATGGCGGTCTCGCGCAGGTCCGTGGTCAGTTTGATCATCGCGTTCCCTGCAGCCACTGGCGAGCGATGAACAGCGCCGCCAGCGAGCGTCCCTCGGAGAAGTCCTCGCGCAGCATCAGCTGGTCCAGTTCGGCCAGCTTCCACGGCACCACCTCCAGTTCTTCCGGCTCGTCGCCGGCCAGCTTTTCCGGATACAGGTCGCGTGCCACCACCAGCCACGACTGGTGGCTCATGTAGGTGGGGGCCAGGGTCATCGCGCGCAGCACGTCGACCCGGCGTGCACCGTACCCGGCCTCTTCCTTCAGCTCGCGGTCGGCGGCCTCCCCGGGGGTTTCGCCGGCGTCGATCCGGCCCTTGACCAGGCCCAGTTCATAGCGGTGCATGCCGGCGGCGTATTCACGCACCAGCAGCACCGTCTCGTCATCGAGCATCGGCACCACCACCACCGCACCATGGCCACGGCTGACCAGGCGTTCGAAGCGGCGGCGTTCACCGTTGGAGAACTCCAGGTCCAGGTGCTGGCGCTGGAAGGGGCCGTTCTCCTCATCGGTGATCCGATGGATGATCGGCAAGCGCCGGCCGGCACGGTCATCGTTCATGCGGAATCTCCGCGGCGGCCGGCGCCAGCGCCGGGGCCGATAGAATGTGCAGGCAGCAACATGTTCATGAGCCCGAAATGCTAGCAGACCCAACCCCCTCCCCGCTGGCCCAGCACTGGCGGCAACGCGACCTGCAGGTGCTGTGGCATCCGTGCACGCAGATGCGTGAGCACCCACATACCCTGCCGCTGGTGCCGATCGCCCGTGGTGAAGGCGCATGGCTGATCGACCACGACGGCAACCGCTATCTGGACGCCGTCAGCAGCTGGTGGACCAATCTGTTCGGCCATGCCGAGCCGCGCATCGGCGGCGCCATCGCGGCGCAGGCCGGGCAGCTGGAACAGGTGATGCTGGCTGGCTTCGGCCATGAGCCGGCGATCACCCTGGCCGAGCGCCTGCTGGCGCTGGCGCCACGCCAGCCCGGCCGCGAGCCGCTGGCCAAGGTGTTCTACGCCGACAACGGCTCGGCCGGCGTTGAAGTCGCGCTGAAGATGGCCTTCCAGTATTTCCAGAACCGCGGCGAGCCACGGCGCACGCGCTTCATCGCGCTGGAGAACGGCTACCACGGCGAGACCCTTGGAGCGCTGGCGATGGCGGACATTCCGCTGTACCGCCGCGTCTACGCGCCGCTGCTGGCCGAAGGCCTGTTCGCGCCCTCGCCCGATGCCTACCTGGCCGAGCCGGGCCAGAGTGCGGCTGATCGCGCACGCCAGGCCGCTGATGGTCTGGCCACCCTGTTTGACCAGCATCCCGGCGAGATCTGCGCGGTGATCCTGGAGCCGCGCCTGCAGTGCGCCGGCGGCATGCGCATGCATGACCCGGTGTACCTGCAGCGGGTGCGCGAACTGTGTGATGCGCACGGCGCATTCATGATCGCCGACGAGATCGCCACCGGCTTCGGCCGCACCGGCACCCTGTTCGCCTGCGAGCAGGCCGGGGTGATGCCGGACCTGATGTGCCTGTCCAAGGGCCTGACCGGCGGCTTCCTGCCGCTTGCCGCGGTGCTGGCCACGCAGGCGCTGTACGACGCCTTCCTTGATGACTCTCGCGAGCGCGCCTTCCTGCATTCGCACAGTTACACCGGCAACCCGCTGGCCTGTGCGGCTGCGCTGGCGACGCTGGACATCTTCCGCGACGACGATGTGATCGCCCGCAACCGTGGCATCGCCTCGGTGATGGGCGCGCTGGCTGCGCCATTGAGCGACCATCCGCACGTGGCCGACGTCCGCCAGGCCGGCATGGTGGTGGCCTTCGAGCTGTCGCGTGATGGCAACAAGCGCACTCCGTTCGATCCGGCGCTGCGACTGGGCCTGCACGCCTACAAGGCTGCGCTGAAACGTGGCGTGGTGCTGCGTCCGCTGGGCGACGTGCTGTACTGGATGCCACCCTACTGCGTGGATGACGAACAACTGGAGCTGCTGGCACATACCACGCTGGCGGCGATTGACGAGGCGATTGCATGCGCGTGACCCGCTGCCCCATCGACCTGGCGCTGCACAGCGGCCAGACCGTGACCCTGCCGGAAGAGACGGCCAACCATCTGGTGCGGGTGATGCGCCTGCGCGAGGGTGATACCTGCGTGCTGTTCAACGGCGATGGCCACGACTACAGCGCCACGCTGACTGCCGCCGGCAAGCGCGAGGTGCAGGTGCGCATCGATGCGGTGCAGGCGGTGGACAACGAATCGCCGCTGGCGATCACTCTGCTGCAGGGCATTGCCCGAGGCGAGAAGATGGACCTGATCCTGCAGAAGGCCACCGAGCTGGGCGTGAGCGCCATCGTTCCGGTGAATGCCGAGCGCACCGAAGTGAAGCTGGATGCCGCGCGCGCGGAGAAGCGCGTAGCGCACTGGAATAACGTGGTGACCTCGGCCTGCGGCCAGTCCGGGCGCGCGCGCATTCCGCAGGTGGGCTCGCCGGTGTCATTGGCGCAGGCGGCGGCGACGCTGCCGGCCGATACGCTGCGGCTGACGCTGGACCCGCACGGTGCCCATCGCCTGTCGACGCTCGACGCGGCGCCGACGGGCGGCATCGTGATCGCGATCGGCCCGGAAGGCGGCTGGTCGCCGCGCGACCGGGATCAGCTGGCAGCGGCAGGATTCCAGGGCCTGCAGCTGGGGCCGCGCATCCTGCGCACGGAGACCGCCGGGCTGGCCGCGATCGCGGCATTGCAGGCGCGGTTGGGCGACCTGGGATAAGGTTGATTGGTGGTAGTGCCGGCCGCTGGCCGGCATCCAAGGGATCATGAGGTTGCCGGCCAGCGGCCGGCACTACCGGGAACCCGACCGGCGGATTGCCGATCAGGCCGCCAGCGAATCCAGCGCGGCTTCCAACGCATCCAGGTTCGGCAGCAGCGCGCTCTGCTCACCCAGCAGCACGCGCATGTGCACGATCTGCGGCAGGGTTTCCTCGGAAGCATCGGCCAGCAGGCCATCGCGCGGCACCGAGATCAACTGCGGGAAATTCTGCGTCAGCAGCGCGTAGTACGGGCGCTGCGCGTTGCCGCTGAGGGCCTTCAGCACGACGACCTTGTTGTGGCCGCCCACGGCTTCCTCGCCCAGGCCGGAAAGGCGCGCGAACGACACCAGCGGCACCTGCCAGCCGTGCCAGCCGATTTCGCCGACCAGCCAGCGCGGGGCGTCGGAAACCGGCTGCACCGGCACCCGCGACATCATTTCGGCCACGGTGGCATTGGGCAGCAGCACGCGCTCGTTGCCGGCCTGGATCAGGACGCCGCGGATTTCGTCATTGCTGGCATAGCTCATGGTGCCTCTCCGTTATCGTCTTCCACGCCCCAGCGCGAGGCGATGGCCTGCGCCAGTTCCTGTGGCTCACCCGCCACCATGCCAGCGGCGACCACCGCCGTGGCTGCGGCAGGGTCATAGCAGCCCTCGCCGACCTGCCCGGCCACCCAGGCACCGGCGGCGGCCAGATCCAGCGCCGGACCCACATGCGCAAGGTCGGCGCCGCTGAGCAGGACCAGCGCAGTGTGGTCGGCCGGCAGCCCGGCAATCGAAATGCCTTGCGCGTCGCTGACGAAATACAGGCCGTCGCTGGCGGCCTGCACGCCGATGTCATCGGCCAGCACGTGCACTTCACCGGGTGTTGCACGCTGGCCGGCTTCGGCCAGCTGCACCGGCAGCGGCGACACCCGTGCCATCTGCTTGACCAGGTTGCCGTAGCGGCCACCGTCCAGGCGCATGTGCACCAGCACCGGCACGCTCAGCGACGATGGCAGCGCACCGAGCAGGCGGCGCAGCGCATCCGGGCCGCCAATGCCGGCCAGCACCAGCAGCGAGCCGGCACGTGCGCCCGCAGGCGCCGCAGTGTCCAGGTCCACCAGGCTGAGGTGATCGGTATCGAAGGACGGCAGCGGGGCTTCCATCGCGGCGCTGTACCCGGTGGCTGCGGGTGCGTCTGCTACGTCCTCGACCAGTGACCACGCGGTGTGGTCGAAGGACACCGGCGGCGTTGCCGGTGTGGCAACCGGCTGCATCGGCGCTGCCTCCAGCGGCTCCGCCACCACCGGCTGCAGCGCGGCCAGTGCCTGCTCCAGCGCGATCGGTTCGTGCAGGTGCGCCGGTGGCGCATACAGGCTGTCCGCCGGCACCTCGTCGGCCCAGCTCAATGCCTGGTCCAGATGCGGCTGGAGCGCTTCTTCCCGTGGTGCCGGCGGCGGTGCCGGGTGGCCCGGTTCCAGCTGCAGGGCGGGTTCGTCTTCCGCACCCGGCGGCAGCACCTGCTGGTGGCCGTGCAGCTTGGCGGCCAGGTGGCGGCCCCAGCGCTGTGCCTCCCAACCATCACGGCGCGCCGCCAGCTCGGCTTCGTCGAAGACCAGGGTCAGGCCTGGTGCGGACAGCACCGCTTCAAGCCGCTCCAGAGCATCCTCGATGGCCGCTTCCAGCGCGATCACCACGAACTGTGGACGCGCGTCCTGCAGCAGCTGCGGCTCCAGGCCATTGGGGTCGTCTTCCAGCACCAGCTGCACATCGGCATGCGACAACGCCTCGCGCAGGCGCTCGCGCGCCGCGCCAGGACGGGCCAGCAGGGCGACGGCCGGGGCCGCCTGGGCTTCACTCACGGACACGGGCGATCCCCAGCAGGTCGTACACGTTACGCATCAGGTCCAGCTCCTGGTACGGCTTGCCCAGGTAGCGCTGCACACCGATCTCGAAGGCGCGCTGGCGGTGCTTGTCGCCGCTGCGCGAGGTGATCATCACGATCGGCACGTCCTTGTAGCGCGGGTCGGCACGCATCGCGGTGGCCAGCTCGTAACCATCCATGCGCGGCATCTCGATGTCCAGCAGCATCAGGTCGGGCACGCGTTCTTCCAGGCGCTCCAGTGCTTCCACGCCGTCGCGGGCGACGCTGACCTCGAAGTTGTGGCGTTCGAGGATGCGCCCGGTCACCTTGCGCATGGTCAGCGAATCGTCCACCACCATCACCAGCGGCACCTGGCGCTCCTGGCGTGGCGCGTTGGCCAGCACCGGCAGCGTCGGGTTGGCGAGGAAGCGGCGCACCAGCGGCGCGACGTCCAGGATCACCACCACGCGGCCATCGCCGGTGATGGTTGCACCGTAGATGCCCGGCACCGACGCGATCTGCAGGCCGACCGGCTTGACCACGATTTCGCGGTTGCCCAGCACCTGGTCGATCGCCACGGCGGCACGCAGGTCACCAGCACGGACCAGCAGCAGCGGTACCTGGTCCTGGCCATCGGCACGCGCCGGGGCCTGCCCGACCAGGCTGCCGAGGTCGTACAGCGGATAGTCCTCGCCGCTGTAGCGATAGCTGCTGTCGGCCGCTTCGAAACGCTCGCGCGACAGGCGGCCGATGCCACTGACCGATGCGACCGGCACCGCAAAGTTGGTTTCGCCGATCTGCACGAACACCGCCTGGGTGACCGCCAGCGTCTGCGGCAGGCGCAGGGTGAAGCGCACGCCCTGGCCCCGCACTGACTGGATATCGACCGAACCGCCCAGCTGGCGCACTTCGTTGCGCACCACGTCCATGCCCACGCCACGGCCGGCCAGCTGGCTGACCTGGTCGGCGGTGGTGAAACCAGAGGCGAAGATCAGGTTGTCCAGTTCCTGCTCGTTCGGCTGCGCATCGGCAGCCAGCAGGCCACGGTCGATGGCGCGGCGGCGGATCGCCTCGCGGTCCAGGCCGGCGCCGTCGTCGGCCACTTCCAGCACGATTTCCGAGCCTTCGCGGTGCAGGCGGATGGCGATCTCGCCCTCCTCCGGCTTGCCGGCGGCGCGGCGCTGTTCCGGCGCCTCCAGGCCATGCGCCACGGAGTTGCGCAGCATGTGTTCCAGCGGCGCGACCATGCGGTCGAGGACGTTGCGGTCCAGTTCGCCGTGGGTACCTTCCAGGGTCAGGTGGACCTGCTTGCCAGTATCCATGCCGGACTGGCGGACCACGCGGCGCAGGCGCGGCACCAGACCGTCGAACGGCACCATGCGCGCGCGCATCAGGCCATCCTGCAGTTCCGAGCTCACGCGCGACTGCTGCTGCAGCAGGGAGTCGTACTGGCGCGACAGATCGTCCAGGACGCCCTGCAGGCCGCCAAGGTCGGCGGCGGACTCGTTCAGCGCACGGCTGAGCTGCTGCAGGGTGGAGAAACGGTCCAGTTCCAGCGGATCGAACTTCTGGTCCGCCTGGTCCTGCTCGCGCTGGTAGCGGGCGACGATCTGCGCCTCGGTTTCCAGGTCAAGTCGGCGCAGCTGGTCGCGCAGTCGCGCATTGGTGCGCTCCAGTTCGGCCATGGCACCACGGAAGGCACCCAGCTGCTGTTCCAGACGCGAGCGATAGATCGCCACTTCACCGGCATGGTTGACCAGGCGGTCGAGCAGGTCGGCGCGCACCCGCACCTGCTCCTGCTGCGGACGCGCCAGCGGATCTTCGTCGGCCACGCCTTCGGCCGGCAGTGGTGCCGACAGCGGGGCATCGGCCGGCGTCGTCAGCGGGCCCACAGCCTGTGCCGGCACGGCCTCGGCCTCGCTGGCCGCACGCGCGGCCGCAGCGGCCGCCGCGATATCGGTGGTGGTGCGGACCTCGAAGGCCTCCACCAGATCCTGTGCAGGCGCCACCACGCGGTGGGCACCGGTCCGCGTCAGCAGCTGGTGCAGGCGGTCGAAGCCGCGCTCCAGCAGCTGCACGTCGCGGCGTTCGATCTCGGTGCGGCCGGCCGCCACGGCTTCCAGCAGGGATTCGATGCTGTGGCCAAGGTCGCCGATGGCATTGATGCCGGCCATGCGTGCGCCACCCTTCAGGGTGTGCAGGTCACGCTGCAGGCCGGCCAGCACCTCGCGATCCTGCGGCGCATTGCGAAGCTCGCTGATCAGGCCATCGCAGTGGTCGAGCAGGTCCTTGCCTTCCTCGACGAAGATGTCGACCAGTTCGCGGTCGTACACGCTGAAGTCGAGCGCATCGGCGCCATCCGCGGTGTCTTCCAGGGTGGAGGCTTCATCGTGGAGCGGCGCCCGCTCTCCGGCGTCGGCCTCGGCAGGTTCGGCATCGGTGTTGGCCGTGCCCTGCCCCGGCGCTTCTTCCAGTTCGAAGAACCGCACCGGCTCGGCGGTGGCCTGCAGTGCTTCGGCAGCGCTCACCTCGTTCACCGTCGCCGGGGACGGCTGATCGGCGCTCTCTCCTTCGCCGACCGCCGCCTCCCCGCCGACGTCCGCATCCTCGGCAAAGGCTTCCGCCTCGCCCGGCGCGAGTTCGCTGGCCTGGAGGCCGAGCACGGGCCATTGCCCGTCGTCGTCCAGGGTCTGCTCTTCTTCGATCACGTGCAGGCCGGCCTCGAGCGCGGCTGCCAGCGTGACCGGTTCTGCAAAACCCGGCGCAGCCATTTCATCCTGCAGGCTCGACAGCCCGCTGTCGAGTGGCAGTGCAGCAGCGGCGTCAATGACGCTGTCATCGCCACTGCCCGAATCAAAGGACAACGGCGTATTCAGGTCGATCGCGTCAACTTCCGCAGATACCGGCCGCTCTTCCGCGTCGCGGTCATCCACCGGCAGCGCACTGGCGTCGAGGTAGGGCGACAGATCGTCGGCCATGGTCAGATCAGCGTCGTCGACCGTCGCGATCGTGGGCACGGCATCTGCTTCGGCCACTTCGACAACAGGCGCACTCTCGACCGGCTGGATCGATTCAATCGCGCCGGGGTCCGCCACGGCAGGTTCACCTTCGCCCGGCACCGACGGCCAGCCGGCGTCGAAGTAACGCGAAAGATCGTCGCTGGCGGTCAGCTCGCCCACGTCCAGGCCGCTGTCGGCTGCGACGTTCAGCGTCTGCGGGTCGGTTGCAGCTGGAACCGGTTCCAGCGCATCTTCGGCAAGCGGCTGCGGCTCGGCAATGAGATCGGGCGCCACATCGAAAGCGGACGCCATGCTGGTTTCGTCCAGCGTGTCCAGCCCGGCCAGCGGCGCTTCGGCTTCGGATGCCCGCCCGACATCGGGCGCCAGCGCGATGCCCTCTTCATCTTCGTCCTCCAGCCCGACCATCGGCCAGCGCGCTTCCGGCAGTTCACCGGCCAGCGCCTGCAGGCGCTGTACCAGCGCTTCCTGTGGCGTGATGCGCGGCTGCTCGGCCTGCAGCGCTTCCATGGTCGCGGTGATCGCCTGCGCGGTCGCATCCAGCGCAGCCACGCCCTCGTCGCCCGGCACCACGTCTGCAGCCAGCGCGCGCTTGATGTAGGACTCGGCACCGCCGGTAACGGCAGTGATTTCCGGCACTTCGGTCATCGCGAAGGCGCCGTTCATGGTGTGCACCGCGCGCAACAGCGCGTCGCTGACCGGCTGCGGCGCCTGCTGTGCCAAGCGCAGCCAGTCCTGCAGGGTCGCCTGGTGGACTTCCACTTCGGCTTCCAGGATCTCGCGCAGCACGCTGTCGATGTTGGCCGGCGTGCCCAATGCTTCGGGCGCCGGGTCCGCATCGGCTTCAGCCTGCACCGACGCCATTGCTTCGGCTTCGAGAATGCGGCTGATCTCGTCCTCGCCATCGGCTTCGACCACCGGTGCGGCGGGAGCGGCCGCAACCGGCAGCGGTACGTAATAGGTTTCCTCACCCGCGCCGACGCGATCGGCAATGGCCTGCATCGCCTGCAGGTCCACGCTGATCCGCTGGCCATGACGCAACGCGGCGTTCAGCTGCGGCAGCGCGGCATGCGCGTTGTCGACCATGGCCAGCACGGCTGGCGTCGCCGGGCGGCTGCCGTCGAGCACGCGGTTGAGCATGCCCTCGATCTTCCACGCGAATTCGCCCAGGGTGCGTGCACCGACCAGTCGGCCACTGCCCTTGAGCGTATGGAAGATGCGGCGGATGGGACGCAGACGGTCCATGTTGTCCGGCTGCATGCGCCATGCCGGCAGCAACGTTCCGAGGTTGGCCAGTTCGTCGTCGAACTCTTCCAGGAACACCTCGCGGATGTCCTCGTCGATGTTCTCGGCATCGTCGTCGAAGCCGGCCTCGAAGCCGGCGTCTGCATCTTCCGCGCTGCCCACGGCGACTAGCGCTTCCGCATCGGCCGGCGTCGGGGTCGCCTGCGGATTGAAGTCCGCGGCGGCAGCGCTCAGCTCGGCAAAGAACTGCGCGTCGGCTTCGCTGAAATCAATCGGTGCGATGGTGTCGATGTCGATCATCGACACCGCCGCTGCCGGCACATCGGCAAGCGGTGCGGGCGCTTCCACCGGCACATCCACAGGGGTGATGTCCGGCTCTGCGGCAGCCGGGCTCTCTTCCACCACCGCAGGGGCAGTGGCATCGACGCTCTCCAGCGACGGATGCAGCCCGGCAGCGTCCTCCAGCGACAATGCCTCCATCGCATGCAGCGACAACACGTCGTCGGCATTGTCCAGCGCATCGGCATCGAAACGGAACACGACGTCGTCACTTGCAGAAACCGCGTCATGTTCGGCGGCCACCGGGTCGAACCCCGGTGCGTCATGCGCGCCGGTCTCGATGGACAGCGAGGCGTCGGCGGCGTCCTCTACGTCCAGGCCGGTTGTCGCATTGGACTGCACTGGCAGAGCCGCCTCTGACAGTGTCCACTGGGTGGCGGCCCCCTGCCCTGCATCGAGCTGTTCGAAACTGACCGGATCGAAGCTGGCAAACGTCGGACTGCGCTCATCGTCCGCTGGAGCGAGCGGATCGGTCTCAGGATGGAACGGTGCCAGATCCCATTGCGGGACCTCGGGTGCAGGTGCACTGGAGGCGGCAAAGACCAGCGGTGCATCCGACTCGTCACGCAGCGACAGCGGCGCGGAGGCGACGGATTCCAGCCCACCGAACATCAAGCTGTTGTCCGCCGCTGCAGGCGAAGGCCTGGGCGGTGGCGGATCGAAGGTGAAGTCCGGCAGCGGTACCGGCACCTCACCGGGTGCCGGCGCGGCCGACTGTACCGGGATCTCGATGTGCTCTGGCTGCAGTGCCTCGCCCTGCAGCACGACCGGCTCACGCTCGATCGACTGCGGCACGGACGCTGCCGGCTCAGCCGCATCGTGGTCCGGCAACGGCCAGTAGCGCAGCGCCTCAAGGCTGCTGCGGGTGATGTCGAGGATGTCCTCGCGACCCGGACGACGGTCGCGCAGGGCTTCCAGGTAGTACTCCAGGCTGGCCATGGCGTCGGCCAGCGTGTCCAGCTGGCGGCCACTCGGCACGCGCTGGCGACCGATCAGCTCGGCTTCGATGTACTGCTGCACACCGCGCAGGTAATCGGCGGCGGTACCCAGGTCGAGCATGCGCAGCGCACCGGACACATCGCCCAGCAGGCGCGGCACGTCGTGCAGCTCGGCATGGTTCCAGCTGGTTTCAATGAACGCGACGAAGTGCTCGCGCGCGGCGGCGAAGTTGGCGATGGCCTCGTGCGCCAGCACCTCTACCGTGCGCCGGTTCTCCACTGCGCTCGGATCGTCCTGGCCACTGCCGCCGGCGCCCAGGTGGGCGACCTGGTCATCCAGCGACGCATCCACGTAGAGCAGCGCCCCGGCGATATCCAGCAGCAGGTTTTCGTCGATCTGCTGGCGGCCCTCGACCACGCCACGCAGGGCATCACGTTGCTGCACGACCACGCCGCGGGCCACGCCCAGGCCCATCATGCCCAGCGTATCGGCGACCGCACCGAGCTCGTTGGCCTGGGTCTGCAGCTGCTCCGGCGCACCGCCGGTACGCAGGTGCAGGTCCAGCGCATCCTTGATGCGCAGCAATTCTTCCTTCACTGCACTGCCCACGGTATCGAGCAGCTCGCGGTTGCGCCCGCTCAGGCTGCCACGGGCATGGTCCAGCTCGGCCTCGGTGGCGGTGATGCTGTCCGGTGCGAATGCCAGCAGCACGCTGTCATGCACGCCCTCTTCGCCACGTGCGGCACGGATCTCGTTCAGCAGCGGCATCAGCACGATCGGGATGTCACGGTGACCGTTCTGCAGGCGCTCCAGGTAATCGGGCAGCAGCACGCTGCCACGCATCAAGGTCGCGCAGGCTTCATCCCGATCGGCCACGCCACCGGCGCCGATGGCATTGGCCAGCTGTTCCAGCTCCTCGGCCACCATGGCCGGGGCGTACAGCTCGACCATGCGCAGGGTGCCCTGTACCTGGTGCAGGTAGCCGGCGCAGATGCGCATGCGGCTGGCGTCGGTCGGGTCTTCCGCGTAGTACTCGACTTCGTTGCGCACCTGGCGCAGGGTCTCGTCCAGCTCGGGCTTGACCCAGCCCAGCGCTGCGTGGCTCATCGCATCGCGCAGACTGCTCATGGACGCGCTCCGTTCGCCGCCGCGCGGAAGCCGCGCGAGTTCTGGCGTGGGGAATGGAAATGCTTCATCGACTGGTTCCTTGCTCGCCGCCCTGCCCGCGTCACGCCGGCAGCTTGAAGTCGGCGACCGAACGACGCAGGTCGGCCGCCAGCTGCGCGAGGTGGCCGATCGATTCGGCGGTCTGCCCGGCACCCTGCGAGGTCTGGCCGGTGATCTGCCGGATCACGCCCATGGTGCGGGTGATGTCCGAGGCCGCAGCCGACTGCTGCTGGGCGGCGATGGAGATGTTCTTGATGAGGGTGTTCAGTGCATTGGACACGCGCTCGATCTCAGTCAGCGCGGTGCCGGCATCCTCGGCCAGGCGTGCACCGGACACCACTTCGGCGGTGGTCTGTTCCATCGAGGTGACCGCTTCGTTGGTATCGGCCTGAATGGCCTGCACCAGGTTCTCGATGCGTCGGGTCGCGCCGGAGGTACGTTCTGCCAGGCGCTGCACTTCGTCGGCCACGACCGCGAAACCGCGGCCCGCTTCACCTGCCGAGGCCGCCTGGACCGCTGCGTTCAACGCCAGGATGTTGGTCTGTTCGGAAATGTCGTTGATCAGTTCCACGATCGAGCCGATTTCCTGCGACGACTCACCCAGGCGCTTGATGCGCTTGGAGGTTTCCTGGATCTGGTCACGGATCTGGTCCATGCCCTGGATGGTCTCGCGCACCACGCCGGCACCTTCGGCGGCGATCACCACCGAACGTTGTGCCACGTCGGCCGACTCGGCCGAGTTGCGCGACACCTGTTCGATGCTCGCCGCGATTTCGCCGATGCGGTCCGACGCCGAGGTGATCTGGTTGGCCTGGTGGCCCGCCGCCTCTGCCAGCTGCATGGCGGTGGCCTGGGTTTCCTGGGTGGACAGCGCGACCTTGGCCGAGGTGTCGTTGATGGTGGTCACCAGGTGGCGCAGCTCGTCGACGGCGTAATTGATCGCGTCGGCGATGGCGCCGGTCATGTCCTCGGTCACCGAGGCCTTCACCGTCAGGTCGCCCTCACCCAGCGAGGAGATTTCGTCCAGCAGCCGCATGATCGCCTGCTGGTTGCGGCTGTTGAATTCCACCTGGGTCTGGTAACGCAGTTCCTGCTCGCGCGAGCGGCTGCGCACGTTGGTGGAAACGAAGCCGATGATCGCGATCAGCGACAGCGCACCGGACACCACACCGATCCAGAAGTTCGGGAACAGGCGGGTGTCAGACACCGAGCCGAACGAGGAGAACGCGTCGAACAGCTTGCGGCTGTCATCCAGCATGTGGGCCGAACCCTGGCCCAGCGCGGTGGCGGCGGACTGCGCCGCGAACAGCTGGCGCGAGCTGGCCAGGATCGCGTCAGCGTCCTGCTTCATCGCTTCCCACTTCTGCTGCGACTGCTCCAGTGCGGCGACGGCGGCGGCACCGCGCACGGCGGTGATACCCAGTTCCTCGTTGCCGTTGCGCAGGCCGTCGAGCACCTGCGAGAACACGGTGATGTCGCGTGCCAGTGCATCGCCGGACGTCGCTGCGGCGCTGCCACCGGCGCGCATTTCGGTCACGCGACGGGCCATGGAGCCGGCCACCACCACCTGCTGCAGGGCGCTGTACACCTGCGACGACGGCGCGCCGGAGGCCGACATCGCACGCACCAGCTCGTTCAGCTGGGCCTGCAGGCCCGGCACCGCACCGGTGAAGTTGTTGGCGTTGCCAGCCAGCGCCAGCACCGCCGGTTCACTGGCGACCAGCTGCCCGGCCTGCTTGCCCAGCGGCGCCCAGGTCTCGCCCAGGGTGGCGATGGCACCGGACACGCCCGGCTCCTTGCCGTAGCGCCCCTGCAGTGTCGACACGTTCTGTTCGATCGCGTTGCGGGTCGCCTTGAAAGCGGTGAACGCCTGCGCGTTGCCGCCCACCGCGTCACGGCCCTGGTTGGCCAGCTGCTGTGACAGCACCTGCAGGTCGGCCGCCTTGGAACCGGCATCGGCCAGGCGACTGCCCTGCCAGGTGGCGACGCCGGTGTTGACGCCGAACAGGATCATCGATGCCAGCAGCAGGAACAGCCAGAGGTTGCTGCCGCCCAGCCGCAGCTTGCCGGTCTTGGTGGCGTCCGAAGCAGTACTCATCGTTCAACCTCGATCTTCAATGCAGGGGGCGATGCCCGGCCTCAGGCCGCGGCTTGCCGGAATTCAGGGGTACGCGACAGCAGCGAGAGGGAGAACACGCCCCAGTCGTGGCCGTCGGCGTGGAAGGCGCGATCGACGAAGTGGCCGTAGCGCCCTTCGGCCAGCGTGCCGGCCGCGATCTGCTGGTCCAGTTCAAAGCTGCGCTGGCCGAACAGTTCATCGATGGTCAGGGCGACGTCGCCGCCGGCCTGGCGCATGATCAGCACGCGCTGGCCTTCCTGCTGCACGGTACGCGTGCCTTCCAGGAAGTACTTCAGGTCGACCACCGGGAACAGGTTACCGCGCAGATTGCCCACGCCCAGCAGCCACGGCTGCGCGCACGGCACCGGGGTCACCGGCGGCATCGGCACGATTTCAACCACTTCGCGGAAATCGGACACCAGCCGGCGCTGGCCGACGCGGTAACCCACGCCACGCCAGAGGTCCTGGGCGAACTGCCGCTCGGGCAGCTGCACCGCGTGGGCCAGGCTGCGCCGTTCGTAGGCTTCGAGAATGTCGAAGGGCGAGCGCATCAGGCCACCAGTTCGTTGATCCGCGCGATCAGTTCATCCTCGCGCGGCGGCTTGACGATGTAATCGGCCGCGCCCTGGCGCAGGCCCCATGCCTTGTCGGTTTCCATCGCCTTGGTGCTGACGATGATCACCGGGATGTGCTTGATCGCCGCATCACGGGCCATCGCGCGGGTGGCCTGGAAGCCGCTCATGCCGGGCAGTACCACGTCCATCAGCACCAGCTGCGGCACCTGGTCGCGGACCAGCTGCAGTCCATCCTCGGCATTGTCCGCCTCCAGCACCTCGTGGCCGGCACGGCGCAGCCACTGGGTGAACACCGCGCGGTCGGTCGGTGAATCCTCGATCAGAACGATACGAGCCATTGTGCCTTTCCCCCCTGGTCAGGCGTTGACGTATGTGCGGATGGCACCCAGCAGTTCTTCACGCGTGAAAGGCTTCGTCAGGTACTGCTCCGAGCCGACGATGCGTCCCCGCGCCTTGTCGAACAGGCCATCCTTGGACGAGAGCATGATGACCGGGGTCGCCTTGAACAGCTGGTTGCCCTTGATCAGCGCACAGGTCTGGTACCCGTCCAGGCGCGGCATCATGATGTCGACGAAGATGATCTGCGGCTGCTGGTCTGCGATCTTCGCAAGCGCTTCGAAGCCGTCGGTGGCGGTGACCACCTCGCAGCCTTCGCGCTTGAGCAGCGTTTCCGCAGTCCTGCGGATGGTCTTCGAATCATCGATGACCATCACCCGGAGTCCTGCGAGTTCCCCGCCCGCAGTCGTGTTTTCAGTCATTGCCTATCCCCAAGCGCACGGCCCGATCTCTGGCGGGGGCCGCTACGAAAGCGTATCTATATCGCACTTTCCGCGCCCGCTTCAAGGCCGCCCCATGGCGCGGGGCATGGCACCCTCCTGAACGTGACGGGTTTCGCAATGCGTGCGCGACCGCCGGGCGGACGCTGCGTTGCAGGACGGCGGGGAGGCGCGCGAGCGGCGTTGCCGCTACCATCAACGCCTTGCCTGACAGGTGCGCCCATGCCGTTGAACGTCATCGTGGTGATGGATCCCATCGCCCACATCAAGATCGCCAAGGACACCACCTTCGCCATGCTGCTGGAAGCCCAGCGCCGCGGCCATGCCCTGCACTACGTGCGCCCGGGCGGCCTGGCCCTGGAGGGTGGCGTAGCGGTGGCCCAGACCGCGCCGCTGCAGGTGCGCGACGACCCGGCCGGCTGGTATGAGCTGGGCGCGTTCAGCCGCACCGAGTTCGGCCCCGGCCAGATCGTGCTGATGCGCAAGGACCCGCCGGTCGACGCCGAATACATCTACGACACCCAGGTGCTGGACGTGGCCGCAGCGGCTGGCGCCTGCGTGGTCAACAACCCGCAGGGCCTGCGCGACTACAACGAGAAGCTGGCCGCGCTGCTGTTCCCGCAGTGCTGTCCGCCGACCCTGGTCAGCCGCGACGCGAAGGTCTTGAAGGCCTTTGCGCTGGAGCACGGCCAGGCCGTGCTGAAGCCGCTGGACGGCATGGGCGGCCGCTCGATCTTCCGCAGCGGCCAGGGCGATCCGAATCTGAACGTGATCCTGGAAACCCTGACCGACGGCGGCCGCAAGCTGGCGCTGGCCCAGAAGTTCATTCCCGACATCACCGCCGGCGACAAGCGCATCCTGCTGGTCGATGGCGAACCGGTCGACTACTGCCTGGCGCGCATCCCGCAGGGTGATGAATTCCGTGGCAACCTGGCCGCCGGCGGCCGCGGCGAAGGCCGCCCGCTGAGCGAGCGCGACCGCTGGATCGCCGCCCAGGTCGGCCCGGAGATGAAGCGCCGCGGCATGCGCTTCGTCGGCCTGGACGTGATCGGCGATTACCTGACCGAGGTCAACGTGACCAGCCCGACCTGCGTGCGCGAACTGGACGCGCAGTACGGCCTGAACATCGCCGGCACCCTGTTCGACGCACTCGAGGCCGGCCTGCGCTGATGTCTGCCGCACCTGCCGTCCTGCCCCCGCCGCCGCGCGAAGCGCAACGGCTGGGGGCGACCATCGCGCTGTCGGTGCTGGTCCACGCCCTGCTGATCCTGGGCGTGGGCTTCGCCGTGAAGGGCGATGCGCCGCTGGTGCCGACACTGGAAGTCATCTTCAGCCAGACCCGCACCGCGCTGACCCCGAAGCAGGCCGATTTCCTGGCCGCGGCCAACCAGGAAGGCGGTGGCGAGCACGACCGCGCACAGCGTCCGCGCGACAGCCAGGCCGGCATCGTGCCGCAGGCCCAGTCCGGAATCAGCCCGGTTCCACAGCAGCAGCAATCGGCCGCTCCGGTTCCGCCGCCACAGGCACGGGTGGTCAGCAGCCGCAATGGCGAAGAGGTGGTGGCGCAGGCGCAGTCCCGCCCCACGCCGGATCAGCCCGAACCGGATGCGCCCTTGAGCGCACGCGAACAGCGCGACGTGGAGATGGCGCGGCTGGCTGCCGAAGTACATCTGCGCTCGGCGCAGTACGCCAAGCGCCCGAACCGCAAGTTCGTGTCGGCCAGCACGCGTGAGTATGCCTATGCCAATTACCTGCGCGCCTGGGTCGACCGTGCCGAGAAGGTAGGCAACCTGAATTACCCGGATGAGGCGCGGCAGCGCCGCCTCGGCGGCCAGGTGGTGATCAGCGTGGGCGTGCGCCGCGATGGCAGCGTGGAGAGCAGCCGGATCCTGCGTTCGAGCGGTACGCCGTTGCTGGATGAGGCCGCCCTGCGGGTGGTGCAGCTGGCGCAGCCGTTCCCGCCGTTGCCGAAGACCGAGGATGAGATCGACATCCTGCAGGTTACCCGTACGTGGGTGTTCCTGCCGGGCGGCACCCTGCACGACGACCGGTAGGGTTTTGTTGCCCGGGCCTGCGGCCCGGGACCCGCTGGAGGCAACAGCAACAACTGAAGCAACAGCAACAGCGGCGGTTGGGCTGTGGGTTTGGCGGGGCGGTGTGGGCTTGCAGGACACGCCGTAAACCCATCCCTGGGGGCTCGATGGCGCCTTGCTCGTGTGCGCTGTCCTGCGCACACGGCAAGACCGGGGTTGGGCGTCCTGCCCAACCCGCCCGAGGCATGCCTCGGGCCCATGGCGCCAACGGTCCTGCAAGCCCACACCGCCCCACCTCTGACAGATCGCGGCGCATCACGTCCCGCTCCGCTGTTGATAGGTGTCGACCTTGGTCGACACACATCCACGCCACGCGTGGATGTGAGCGAAGCGACCCGCTTTTGACTTTGACTTTTCTTTTCTTGATTTTCCGTGGCGGACGCACACGGAAACTGTCAGAGGCCGGGCGGGTGGGCTGCGCAGGGGCGTGAGCCGCATGGATGCGGCGACCGAGCTTACAGGGACGTACTTGCAGCGCCCCCTGCGCAGCCCACCCGCCCGGCCAAACCACGGCTTTTGATCTACGCGACCAATCCCGCCACGAGGGGCTCAGCCGTTGGCCTTCGCCTTCGCCTCGCGCGCGGCCTGCTGCTCGACCAGGGTCAGCGCCACATTGTCACGCAGGTACGCCGGCTCGACCTTCTCCGGTGCAATGGCTTCGCCGCGAGCGAACGCCGGCACCGCCAGTGCCAACACATCCGACGCCCGCGGCAGCGCCGTCGCATCAAAGCCGCGCAGGCCGGTGCCCAGCTGGGTCACCAGTGCCCCCTCGGCTGCACCGAAACCGGTGCCGACACCGTAGGCCGACATCCCTTCCGGCAGCGCGACCGCAGCGGGTGCGCACACGCGCTCGGGATCGCGTGCCACCGGCAGGCCGTCTACACGCTCGAAGCGCGCGACGTACAACTCCCCCATCCGTGCGTCGATCGCCGACAGGATCTGCGTTTCGTCCGCCGGTGCCCGCAGCGCCAGCACCTGCAGCGTCGAGACCGGCAGCAACGGCCGATCCAGTGCCAGCGCAATGCCTTGCGCGATGGCGATCGCCAGGCGAACGCCGGTGAACGCACCCGGGCCGCGGCTGAGCGCGATACCGTCCAGCTGGCGGCGGCTGATGCCGGCTTCGGCCAGCAGCGCCTCCGCCCACGGCAGGCTCAGTTCGGCATGCCGGCGCGGGGCGATCTCGAAGCGTTCCAGCACCTGCCCATCGACATGCAGGGCAACGGAACAGGCTTCGGTGGCGGTTTCAAAGGCGAGCAGTTTCATCGGATCGGGTCAGAACAGGGGGAACGTGGCACCGGGCGCCGGCTCGGGGCCGGTCGCAACGGCGGCCGGAGCAGCCGCACCATCGGCCACGGGCGCCCATTGTGGCGTAAAGAAGGCCTGCACATCGGCCAGACTGCGGGTACGGCGGAATGGCGGCAGTGAATCGAGGAAGACCCGGCCATAGCCACGGTTGAGCAGGCGCGGGTCGCACAATACCAACACACCACGGTCGCTCTCACTGCGGATCAGGCGACCGACGCCCTGTTTCAGCGCAATCACCGCCTGCGGCAGCTGCTCATCGCGGAACGGATTGCCACCCTGGCTGCGGATCGCCTCCAGCCGTGCCTCGTACACCGGATCGTCCGGTGCCGCGAACGGCAGCTTGTCGATCATCACCACGCTCAGCGCCTCGCCCACCACGTCCACGCCCTCGCGGAAACTGGCCGAGCCCAGCAGCACGCCATTGCCCGATTCGCGGAAGCGCTGCAACAGCGTCGCGCGCGGCGCCTCGCCCTGCACGAACAACGGCCATGGCCCATCACGCAGTGCCTCGGCGGCCTCGCGCAATGCACGGTGCGAGGCAAACAGCAGGAATGCCCTGCCCTGCGACGCCTGCAACACCGGCCGCAGGGTCTGGATCAACGCAGTACCGAAGCCCCGCGCAGCCGGATCAGGCAGGCCTTCGGGCAGGTAGCACAGCGCCTGCTCCGGCCAATTGAACGGGCTTGGCTGGACCAGCGTGTGTGGATCGTCCAGGCCCAGGCGGGTGGCGATGTGGTCGAAGCCACCGCCCACGGTCAGCGTCGCCGAGGTGAAGATCCATGCCGCGCGACTGCGTTCGCGATGCTCACGCAACGGGCCGGACACATCCATCGGCGTGCGCTGGCAGCGAAAACCACGTGGCGTGAGCTCGTACCAGAGCACATCAGCGGCAGTGGCGGTTTCCGCCGGGTCGGTATCGAAATCGAGGGCAGGTTCGTCATCGCCCAGCCAGCGGCTGAGCCGCGAGACCGCCTCGCGCGCCCGCGCATGGCAGGCATCCAGGCCCGCCGCGGCTTCGCGCAGCGGCTGCAGTGCCTGCTCCAGCGTCACCAACCCCGCCATCACCGTATCGAATCCATCGCGCACCTGCGGCATCGCTAACGCGCGCCATTGCGTGCCACGCGGCGGCAGTCCCTCCATCGCCGAACGCAGGGCCAGCAGCGCCTGCTGCAACTGGTCGACCGGTTCCTGCAGCGCCGACTGCGCGCCGCCGACGCCACGCGCTTCGGCCAGGCAGTCGCGGCCCAGTTCCTGCCAAGGGCGCATGCCGAATCCTTCGCCGAAGAACTGCGCGGCCAATTCGGGCAGCTGGTGTGCCTCGTCGATGACGAAGGCCTGCGCCCCCGGCAGCAGTTCACCGAAACCGTCCTGCTTCAGGGCTAGATCGGCCAGCAGCAGGTGATGGTTGACCACCACCACATCGGCGGCCTGCGCACGCTGCCGCGCGCGCACCACGAAGCAGTCATCCCAGAACGGGCAGTCGGTACCCAGGCAGTTGTCGACCGTGGAAGTGACCATCGGCAGCAGCGGCGAGTCATCGGCCAGGCCTTCCAGTTCGGCGATGTCACCGAACTCCGAACGACCGGACCAGGCCAGGATGCGCTGGAACTGCGCCGCCTGTTCGGGGCTGGAAAAACGCGGCTCGCCGCGCGCCTGCTGCAGGCGATAGCGGCACAGGTAGTTCGCGCGCCCCTTCAGCAGCGCACTGCGCAGGCCGACACCCAGCGCCTGGCGCACCCGTGGCAGATCGCGGTGGTAGAGCTGGTCCTGCAGCGCGCGGGTTCCGGTGGAAATGATGGTACGCAGCCCGGACAGCAGCACCGGCACCAGATAGGCAAAGGTCTTGCCAGTGCCGGTACCGGCCTCGGCCAGCAGCAGGTCACGCTGCTGCAGCGCATCGGCGATGGCTTCGGTCAGGTGCAGCTGTGCCGGACGCGGGACGAAGGCATCCAGGTGCGAGGCGAGCGCGCCGCCGTCGCTGAGGGCTTCGCGGCTGGCATGGACAAGGTCGGACATCAGAGGGAAAGGATACCCGGCCGGGCGCTGCCCGGCACCCGTTTCAAGCCAGAGCCGGAGCAACAGCAACGGCAACGGCGGTCATGGCTCTGGGTTGCACGGAGGGCTGGCGGGGGACTGTGGGTTTGCGGGGACGCCGTAGACCCGTCCTTGGGGGCTTGGCCGCGGCATCCATGCCGCGGACACCCCGCAAACCCACAGTCCCCGCCTTCGACAGTTTCCCGGTGACGGAGGGACGTGCTTCGCAAAGTCGAGCTTGCTCGACTGCCCTTTCAGAAGCGGTGGGTGGAACGGAAACAAGAAGGGGTCGGAGCCGTTTTCCTGCGAAAAACGGATCCGACCCCACAACGAGTGCGCGCAGCGCGCGACCCGCTTTTGATTTTCTTTTTCTCTTCCGTGGCTGGCAGCACACGGAAACTGTCAGAGGTCGGGCGGGGCGGGTTCGCGGGGGGTGTCCGCGGCATGGATGCCGCGGCCAAGCCCCCAAGGACGGGTTTACGGCGTCCCCCGCGAACCCACCCCGCCCGGCCAAGCGCGGCTTTTGCTTTACGCGGCCAAGCAGCCAGCCACGAGGGGCTGCGCCGTTGGCTGGAAACTCAGTACCGCTTGATCCCCGGCACCGTGCAGCCCTCAATCTGCGCATGCGCCGACACCGCATTCTCCTTCTCGCCCCGCGCCAGGCGCGACTGCTCGATCGTCGCCCAATGCCGGCGGCACAGCGGCCCTGTCTTCGAGCCCAGGTCGACCGCCTTGCGCGCGAACGCCTCCGCCTGCGCCCACTGCCCCTGCAGCAGCGCCAGCTCGGCGCGCTCCTGCAGCACCGCCGGGTCACCAGCGACGATCTCCAGCGCATGGTCCAGGCTGCTGGCGGCACCGGCCAGATCGTTGGCCTGGCGTTGTGCCTGCGCGGTCACCCGCAGATCTTCCACCTGCGAGTCACGCAACGGCTGCACCGACAACTCCTTGTCATCGGGGCCAGCGGCTGCGTCAACTGCGGCCAGGCGCTGCGCCGGCGTGGTGGTATCGACCGGCTTGACCACCGGCGGCGCACTGCTCACGCAGGCGGCCAGGGCCAGGCTGAGGCCGGTCAGGGCCAGGGGCTGCAAAAGGGATCGCATGTTCATCGGCATCATCGGCTCGGGGGAGGAGTGGCGGCGGCGGGCGTCGCGGCAGGTTCGGCAGGCGCTTCCGGCTTGCGGTCCAGGCCGAACCAGCTGCGCCAGCCACCACCCTCGCCTTCGGTCTCGCCCTGCCCGTCCGGCGACACCGCCGGTGCACAGGGCGCATAGGCCGGCGCATAGCCGACCACGAACGGGAAGCGGCGCGCTCCCGGGCAGCCCTCATCAGTCGTGTTGAGGCCGGTGGCGGCCACCGACTGCCAGTCCAGGCCCTTGTTGCTGACCCGCAGCGGCGCACTGGGAAGACGCTGGAAGATACCCGACCAGACCCGCATCGCGCCGGTGGCACCGTACAGGCCGGCCTGCTCGTTCTGGTCGTTGCCGATCCAGATCACCGCCAGGTGATCCCCGGTGTAACCGGCATACCAGCTGTCACGACCATCGTTGGTGGTACCGGTCTTGCCGGCCGGCTGCAGGCGGCTGAGGCCATCGGCGTTGAGCCGCTGCGCGGTGCCGCTGGCAACCACCTGCTGCAGGCCGACACTGATCAGGTTGGCGGCAATCGAATCGCCTTCCTGGGCCGGTGCCGGGGTCTTGTCGTAACGCTTGAGCAGCTTGCCCTGCGGATCGAGCACGCCACGCACCGCATGCAATGGCTGGATTTCGCCACCGGACGCGAGGAACTGGTACAGCTGTGCCATCGCGTATGGGCTCTGGTCGGTCGAACCGAGGATCACCGCCGGATTCGCTTCGGCCTTGATGCCGGCCAGCACGTGGATCAGCTGGGTCACACGCTCGGGGCCGACCTGCATGCCCACGCGCACCGTGGCCTGGTTGTAGGAATGCGCCAGCGCGTCGATCAGGCGCACGGTGCCGTGGCTGCGGTTGTCCGCGTTGCCCGGGCTCCAGTTGCGGCCACGGCCGAGCTGCACCGTCACCGGCGAATCGTCGACCCAGCTGGCCAGCGAGTAGCGGTCCGGCTGCGCCAGCGCCAGCAGGTACACGAACGGCTTCAACAGCGAGCCGACCGGGCGCTGTGCTTCGATCGCTCGATTGAACCCCACCTCGGACACCTCACGGCTGCCGATCACCGCCAGCACGTCACCGTTGTGCACGTCGGTCAGCACCATGCCGGCCTGCAGTTCGGGACGGCGCTTGCTTTCCAGCGACTTGATGGTGCGGGTCACCGCGCCTTCGGCATAGGCCTGCGCAGACGGCGACATGCCGGTCATCACGCTCAGGCCGGCGCCCTGCAGCGCCGATTCCGGATAGTCATGGCCGAGCTGGCGGCGAACCAGGTCCACATAGGCCGGGAAGCGGTTGGCCGCCACCAGGCCCGGCGTCTTGGGCACGCCCAGCGGCGCCTTCAACGCACGCTGGTACTCGGCATCGTCGATCAGCGTCGCCTCATGCAGCTTGCCCAGCACGAAATTACGGCGATCCAGCGCGCGTTCCGGGTTGCGCCGCGGATCGTAGTAGGACGGGCCCTTGACCAAGCCGATCAGCAGCGCGATCTGCTCGGTTTCCAGCGATTGCAGGTCACGGCCGAACCAGAACTCGGCGCCGGAAGACATGCCGTGGATGGCCTGGCTGCCGCGCTGCCCCAGGTACACCTGGTTGAGATAGGCCTCGAAGATGGTGCGCTTGTCGTAGCGCGCCTCCATGATCAGCGCGTACAGCACTTCGTTGAATTTGCGGGTGACCGTCTGCTCCTTGCCGATCCCGAGCAGGCCGCTGCGGGCCAGCTGCTGGGTCAGCGTGGACGCCCCCTGGCGACTCTGGCCACCGGAACGGACCGTCACCCACACCGCGCGCGCGATGCCGGACAGATCGATGCCGTGGTGACGGTTGAAGTCCTTGTCCTCCACCGCCTGCAAGCCGGTCACCAGCAGGTCCGGCGCCTCGTCCATGCGGATCAGGCGGCGTTCTTCCTGCTTCTGCCCGTACAGGGTGGCAATACGTGCCGGGTCCAGGCGCGCAGCCTTCAGCGCCTTGCGGTTGTCGGCATCACGCAGCGACGCGACCGCACCGTCTGCCAGCGACAGTTCCAGTCGGCGCGGTGCGACGCGGCCATCCACATCGTTGTAGCCACGGCTGGAAATGACAAAGCGCCCGCCATTCACCGCATAGGTCGCCGGCTCCTTGCCCTGCCCGTCATCGCGGTAGGCAGATGCGGCGAGTTCGGTCTTCAGGGTCGCCGCGTCCATTGCCTTGCCGGGTGTGAGCACCAGCGGCCGCGCATATACCCGGGTCGGGATCTGCCAGCGCAGTTCACCGAAGCGCTGGGTCACCTGTTGGTTCAGGTACAGCGTATAAGGGATCAGGAAGCCCAATCCCAACGCGACCGCAGCCATGCTCCAGGTGATCAGGCGACGCCGCCACAGCGGGCTGTCGTCCTGCTGGTCGTCGTCGAAATCGTCGATGTCGTCGGAATCGTAGCGTCGGGGCACGGGCATGCAGGCGGGTAGGGTCTGGCGAGTCTAACGCAGGCGCCGCGGTGGCTGGCAGGCGATGGCCCGCGGTTTCACTGCAGTTCAAGCAGCGCGCGGCGCCCGCCACCCGGCCCACGCACCCGCAAGCGCTGCCCAGCCCCCTTTCCAGCCGCCCCCCGCCAGGCAGACGTTGGCCAGGCGTGCGATCAACCGCGGCGCATCATGGGCGATCCAGCCTGCCGGCACATCCACGCGGCGATACAGTTGCAGGCGCGACCAGGCCATGCGCCAGGCGAGCGCGTGAAGTCCCTGGAAGCGCTCCGGCGCCACCACCACGCCGCGCTGCCCCAGCAGATCGGCCAGGGCCAGCAGGCGCCCGGCCGTGCGCTGGCGCGCCTGTGAATCGAACAGATCGAGATGGCGCAGGCGTTGCAGGAAACCGCGGCGACTGGCACCGATCTGGTTGTTGCCATGCTGCCGGTAGTCGATGGTCGGTTCGGCCAGCATGTCCAATCCTCCACGCAGCGATGCGTGGACCGCCAGCCATTCGTCGTGGCTCCAGCCCGGCGGGACCGGCAGCGATCCGGCCAGCAGCCCGCGGCGCAGCGCGCAGGTGGCACCGGTGATGAAGTTGCGCAGCAGGAT
The DNA here is from genome assembly GCF_059369555.1 of Stenotrophomonas sp. YJH_SMC_21. Classification (NCBI taxonomy): domain Bacteria; kingdom Pseudomonadati; phylum Pseudomonadota; class Gammaproteobacteria; order Lysobacterales; family Lysobacteraceae; genus Stenotrophomonas; species Stenotrophomonas sp. YJH_SMC_21. The sequence goes on along the minus strand of NZ_JCAFSU010000011.1, from coordinate 86,460 downwards.
CGCGTCGATCGCAAGGCCCGAGCGTTCCAGCTCGACCTCGGCCGGATGGACCACCAGTACCTCCAGCAGCCGCTGGCCAAGCGGCGCGCCCTGCGCATCCACCAACCTCGCGTCGCTGTGCAGCAGCAACAGGGCCGGGTCTGCCCGGAAGCGTTGAACATAGCGGCGGACACGCCCCGGATGCCAGACATCATCCTGGTCGCACAGGAACAGGATGTCGGCCTGGCAACGCATCAGTGCATCGGCGAAATTGCGCACATAGCCGAGATTGCGCGCGTGCTGGACGATCTCGACACCGATGCCCAGCGCCTGTGCACGCGGCACGAAGGCCTGCAACAGCTGCAGCGTCTGGTCGCTGGAACCGTCATCGCCGATCATGACTTCGTTCACCGGAAGATCCTGGTCGAGGATGCTGTCCAGCTGCGCCTGCAGGTAGCGCGCACCGTTGTAGGTGCACAGCGCGACGCCAATGCGCTCGGCAGGGGCCGATCGGGATGGCGCGTCAGGCATCGAACGTACTCGCGGAAACAAGGGCCGGGGGATGGTAGCAGAGCCCCTCCCAAGAGGATGGATACGATGGCTGGCTAGCCGTTGCCGGGATACGCAGCGATCCGCTGCACGGCCTGGGCCGCGCTCATCGGTCGCCACGTGTCCGCGTCGGGCTGGAACGGCCGCGGATGTACGTCCAGCAGCGCCTGCAGTGGGCCATTGTCCGCAATCAGATCCTGCTGCAGGCGTGACACCGGACCACGCGCCCGCGGCAGCACCGCGGCCAGGCCCCGCAGTGCCGCGCCCGGCAACGGCAGCGCCAATGTCGGCTGTGCCAGGCTGGCGTGCACGCGGCGGAACATCGCGTGATAGGGCAGGCGCTCGCCACCGCCGATTTCCAGCACCCGTGCCGACGCTGCACCGGTGGCGATGCAGGCCACCACGGCGCGGGCGATATCGTCGGCATGCACCGGTTGGCGCAGGCCTCCCACCAGCGGAATCGGAAACAGGCGCAGACGCAGCGCACGCTGCACGATCGGGGTGATGCTGCGGTCGATGCCGGCCCCATAGATCAGGGTCGGCCGCAGGATCGTCCAGCCCATGCCAAGGCGCTCGGCCTGCGCGATCAGGCCCGCTTCGCCCCGCTGCAGCATCGCCACGACGTCCTGCTCGTCGGCCTGCTCGGAATTCTGCTTGCTCAGCACGCTCATCGAACTGGTGGCGATGACCTGCCGCGCGGGGGCCGCCGTCTGCCGCGACAACCACTGCGCCAATGCTTCAAGGGGGCCGAAGCTGGCAATCGCCTGCCAGTCCGGAGACGGCACGCTGTCCAGCGCAGCCGCCAGGTCCCCGCACAGCCACTGCACGCCGTCCTGTGCCGGTTGCGGTTGCCGGCTCACCGCCTGTACCCGCCCATGCGCCTGCACCAGGCGCGGCAGCAGGAACCGGCCGATCTGGCTGGTGGCTCCGGAAACAAGGACGGTCATCGGCACTCCGTGGGGATGTTGCGAGGGGTGGCTACTATAGCGGTCCCTCCGGCAGCGGCGGGCTCAGGGCGACGACACCCCGATGTCGCGCAGGCGCTGCCGCAACTGCTGGTACTCGCTGCTGGAAGGGCCGACGCCAAGCTCGCCCGCCTGCTGGAGCGCACGTTCGGCAAAGGCGACATCTCCGTTGCCCAATCGTTCGCTGCCAATCGCAATCCAACGCTGCGCGAGGCGCTGGCGGGCCGCAGGCAGGCCGCCAGCGGTGGGAGACAACGTCTGCCAGGCCTGCAGGCAGGCACCTGCAGCCTGCACCCGGTTCTGCCGGAGATTGTCGTCGAAACAACGGCGACTGGCAGGCAGCAGGCGCGCGGCCGCGGCCTTCACACGTGAATCGCGCGGTGCCAGCGCCTGTGCTTCGCGAAGGGCATCGAATGCGCTGTGCCCCGGCGGGCTGATCCATTGGCCTGCGCGCTCGGCGCGTTCTATCCGGCGCAGGTGATCGCGCAGCTCGCGTTCACGCTGCGCGTTGCTCACTGCGGGCTGCTGCAGTGCCTCCCGGGCCTGCCGTGCACGCTGCAGGCGCTGCACCAGTTGCTGTCGTGCCGCCTGCGAAGCGCCCAGTGCTTCGGCCAGCACGGCATCACGCTGCGCCGCCTCGAACTGGAAATCGTCGGCCTGGATCTGGCTTCGCGCCAGCACCGCCTGCAGCACCTGCTCGCGGCCCCGCTGGGCAGTGGGATCGTCCGGCGCCACCGCCAGCACGGCCAGGAACCCCTTTGCGGCACGTTCCAGCTGCTGTCGCTGAAGTGCGCGCTGTGCCTGCCGCAAGCGCTCGTCGACCGCCCGTGCCAGGGCCTCCTGGCTGGCGGGAAGATCGGCGTGGCCTGCATCGAACAGGCGCGCGCGCTGCAACGTCGCAGCGGCTTCAGCCAGTTCCCCGCGTCCGGCCAGGGCGCGCGCGTGCTGCAGCAGATCGCTCAGTGCATCCTCGCGCCCTTCCAGAGCGGGCAGGTTGTCCGGCTGCAGTGCCAGGATGCGCTGGAACAGCGGCAACGCACTGCTGTCGCCATCGTCCAGCCGGCCGGCCGCGAACGCATTGCGGGCCTGGGCCAGCAACGCGCCGATACCGGCGCCGGCGCTACGCCGCGCCTGCAGTTGACGGGCCACGGCGTCGGCGTCGCCCTGCGGCACCTGCAGCTCGCGGGCCAGCGCCAGTGACTGCGCGCTGCCCTCCAGATCGTCGCCCTGCAGCTTGTCGCGGGCCTGCTGCAGTGCTGCCGCGGCGGTTCGCGCAAGGCCCTGGCGCGCCTGCGGCCGATCGCCATCCAGTGCCAGCACCGCCTGGTAGCGCTCCCGCGCACCACTGCCGTCGGCCGCACTCAGCCGGCCGGCGGCGAGCGCGCGATCGCCTTCGACCAGCAGCTGTTCGATCTGCGGCTCGTCCCAGAACCAGTCGGCCAGCGGCTTGCGCAGCAGCACCAGCAGCACGAACACCGCCAGCGCCGCGACCAGCGCCCATCGCCAGACCCGCCGCGCATGACGTGCCTGCAGCCACCACCAGCGGCCTTCGCGGCGGACGCGATCCAGCGCAGGGTGTTCAGCGCCATGCGGGCGATGCGGGGGCTCGCGTTCCATGCGTGCAGGGTAGCCGGGGCGGCGTGAAGCTCAGCCGAGGCGACGCGCCTCGCTCACGCCCGGCAGCGCGTCCAGCTTGCCCAGCAGGTTCGACAACTGGTCGTAGTCGCTGACCTTCAGCCTCAGGCGCAGATGGGCACGGCCACTGTTGCGCACGTTGTCACTGTGGATGTCGAGCACGTAGGCGTCTTCCTGGGCGATCAGGTTGGTGATGTCCTTCAGCAGCCAGCGGCGGTCGACCGCATCGACCACCACGTCCACCTCGTAGCCGCCCCCGGCCTGGCCCCATTCCACCGGCAGGATGCGCTGCGGGCTGGTGGCCGCCAGCCGGGCCAGCGCGGCACAGTCTGCCCGGTGCACGGTGACACCGCGGCTACGGGTGAGGTAGCCGACGATCGGTTCGCCGGCCACCGGCTGGCAGCAGCGCGCCAGCTGCACCAGCAGATTGCCCACGCCCTGCACCGTGAACTTGGACTTGCCCAGGTTCTCGCGGCGGGCGGTCGGGCGCGGAAGCGCCGGCGCAGGGGCCGGCTGGCTGGCCGCGCGCTCTGCCTCCAGCAGCGTACGGCTGACCTGGTTCGGGCCGGTGTCGCCCAGCGCCACCTGGATGTAGAGGTCGTCAACGCTGTCGGCATGGAACTTCTTCGCCGCCACCGCCAGATCCGAATGCTGCAGCCCCAGGCGCTTCAGCTCGCGCTCGAGCAGTTCGCGCCCGGCCTGCACGTTGCGCGCGCGGTCCAGCTTGTGGAACCAGCTGCGCACCTTTTCGCGCGAGCGGTTGCTGGCCAGGAAGCCCAGCGCGGGCATCAGCCAGTCGCGGCGGGGGTCGGCCTCCTTGCCGGTGAGGATCTCGACACGGTCGCCGCTGCGCAGGCGATAGGTCAGCGGCACGATGCGGCCATTGACCTTGGCGCCACGGCAGCGGTGGCCCACCATCGTATGTACCTGGTAGGCGAAATCGAGCGGCGTGGCCCCCTGGGGCAGGTCCAGCACCTCGTCCTTCGGGCTGAGCGCATAGACCCGGTCCTCGGTCAGCTCGGCGTCGAGTGCCCCGGCCAGTTCATTGCCCTGCCCGTCCTGCGCCTGCTCCAGCAGCTGGCGCATCCAGGTGATCTTGCGATCGAACGACTTTTCCGCGCCCTTGCCGCCTTCCTTGTACTTCCAGTGCGCGGCCACGCCCAGCTCGGCCTGGGAATGCATCTCGTGGGTGCGGATCTGCACTTCGATCGTGCGCCCTTCCGGGCCGACCACGGCGGTGTGCAGCGAACGGTAGTCGTTGGCCTTCGGGCGTGCGATGTAATCGTCGAACTCGCTCGGCACCGGGGCCCACAGCGCATGCACCACACCCAGCGCGGCGTAGCAGGCGGCGACGTCGTCGACCATCACCCGCACCGCGCGGATGTCGTACAGCTGGTCGAACGCCAGCCGCTTCTTCTGCATCTTCCGCCAGATGCTGTAGATGTGCTTGGGGCGGCCACTCACTTCGGCATGGATGCCCTGTGCGGCCAGCTCGCGCGACAGCTGCTTCTTCACGTTCTGCACGTAGCGCTCGCGCGCCACGCGGGTTTCGTCCACTTCGCGCGCGATGCGGCGGTAGGTTTCCGGCTCCAGGTGGCGGAACGCCAGGTCCTCCAGCTCCCACTTCAGCTGCCAGATGCCCAACCGGTTGGCCAGCGGCGCATGGATGTCGCGGGTCAGCTGCGCCAGCGCCCGGCGCTGCTCGTCGTCCAGCTTGTCGGCAGCGCGCATTCTCGCCAGCTGCCGGGCCAGCAGGATCGGCACCACGCGCAGGTCGCGGATGATCGCCAGCAGCAGGCGGCGCAGGCCCTCGCTGTTGCGCCCGGCCTCGCGGCCAGCATGCAGCGCCCAGACCGGATCGGCGGCGTCCTGGCCGTCGAGCAGGCCGATCACCGCCGCCTTGTGGTTGCCCAGCGGCAGCTGGTCCAGGCTGGCGCGCAGGCCGGGCAGGTCGAACAACAGCGCGGCAACCACCGCGCCTTCGTCGGCCGAGAGCATCGACAGTGCATCGAGGGTATCTCCCAGCACCGACCAGCTGGCGCGCATCTGGTGGTCGCACTCCGGTGCTTCCCAGTGTTCGCGCAGGGCCTGGCGCAGCGGAGCGGGCAGCACCGCGGCGGAGGGACGGTTCAACAAGGCATCCAGGCCGGGGACAGAAGCGCGGTTCACAGCATCGAGCAGGCAAGACAGAGGTTCCTACACTAGCGCCGGCGCCGTTCAGGGACAATCACCGCAGCCACCATCACCCGGCATGAAGACATGCCGCTACACTCGCCGGCAAACCCAGGAGAGTTCCGCCATGCCCTCGATCGCCCCACGTTTCCGTCCACGGCTGCTGGCCTGCGCCGCACTGCTGCTGTCCCTGTCGGCGCCTGCGCTGGCCCAGCGCGTGGTGGACGGTGACCTGCAGCAGCAGATGTCGCCGACCGAATTCAAGGCGGCCGGCCTGGACAAGCTGAGCGCGCAGGAACTGGCCACGCTCAACCGCTGGCTGCAGGGCAAGGTTGAAGCGGCGACGACCCAGGCTGTGGCAGCGGTACGCGAAGAAGCCCGCGAACAGGGCCGCCAGGAAGTGATCGTGAAGAACCGCGGGTTCTTCGATTTCGGCAGCAGCGAGCCGATCACCGGCGTGCTGCAGGGCGAGTTCCGTGGCTTCGGCAAGGGCCGCGTCTACGTGCTGGACAACGGCCAGGAATGGGAGCAGACCGACAGCACCAGCGTGGTCGGCGTGCGCAAGCAATCGCCCAAGGTCAGCATCAAGCCCGGCGTGATGGGCGTGTGGTACATGAAGGTGGAAGGCGTGAACAGCCAGCCCAAGGTGCGCCGCTCCAAGTAGTGGATCCACGCCACGCGTGGATGACATTCCACCGTACCCCGCCGGTCATCGTCCGGCGGGGTCGGGTCGCGGGTTACGAGGCCTGGCGCAGTGCCGTCACCCGCTGCGCCAGCTTCTTCGCCGAAATGCCGGTACGTGCCCCCAGCTCCTGCGCGAACAGTGACACCCGCAGCTCTTCCAGATCCCAGCGCAGCGCCTGCCATTGCGGGCGATCGCGCAGGCCCTGCTGCTCTGCCGTTTCCAGCGCTTCCAGGAACGGATGCAGTTCCAGCATGCGTGCCTGGTCACGTGGCGGATCACGCTTGGCGCGTTCGGTGCGCAGGATCATGGCCTTCAGGTAGCGCGGATACTGCGCCAGCGCGTCGGCCGGCGTATCGCGCAGGAAACCGGGGTGGATCAGCCCGGCCAGCTGCGCTTCCATGTCGTCCAGGTTGCCGCGCGCCCAGCCCATCAGCGGCGCCTCCAGCATCGGCTTCAGTTCGGCCACCAGCGCCAGGATGGTCTCGGCCAGCTTCAGCCGCGACATCGCCTCGCCAAACAGGGCCTTGGCAGCGTGTTCGCGGCGCTGCTCGAACGCCGTCGCATCGCGGATTTCCTCCAGGCCCTCGGCCAGCACTGCATTCATCGCCGCATCGACCAGGTCGCCGCGCAGCCGCTCCTGCGATTCGATCGCCGCGTAGAGAAGACCGGTCTTGGCACCGACCGGCAACTGCTTGCGCGCCTGCTTCACCTTGTCGGCCAGGGCGATCTCCAGCAACCGGCGCACACCCAGCGGGTGCGCCTCCTGCGCCTGCTGCCGATCGGCGAAGATGCGCAGCGCCACGCTGTCGCCTTCATCGAGCAGCGCCGGATAGGCCGGCACGCCGGCTTCGCCAGGCACCTGCAGCGGGATCGGCGTGGCCGGGAACGTACGCAGGCCATCGGCCGCCATCTCGCGGCCAGCGCGTGCAGCGAAGGCATCACCGGCACGGCCGCCAAACTTCGCGCGCAGCGCGTCCAGATCACGCGAGGTGGCCAGCACTTTGCCCTGTTCGTCGCGCAGGCGCAGATTCATGTGCAGGTGCGGTTCGATCGAACCCGGCTCGAAATCGAGCGCGGTCACGGTGGCACCGGTTGCACGTGACAGGAAACGCGCCAGTTCGCCGATGATGGCATCGGCGCTGGGCTGCGGGAACGCCTCGTAGAACGCGCGGCCGAAGTCCGGCGCCGGCACGTAGTTGCGGCGCATTGCCTTGGGCAGGCTGCGGATCAGTGCCGAGGCCTTGTCGGCGACGAAGCCCGGCGCCAGCCAGCCCAGCTGCACCGGGTCCAATGCATTGAGCAGGTGCAGCGGCACGTCCAGGGTCACGCCGTCATCGTCGGCACCCGGCTCGAAGCGGTAGTGCAGCGGCAGCCGCGCCTGGCCCAGCGCCAGGTATTTCGGGTAGCGCTCCTGCTCACTGCCCTCTCCGGGCAGCAAGTCTGCGAGCGACCAGTGCAGGGTCTTGCGCTGTTCCGGCGCCAGCCCCTTCCACCAGGCATCCAGGCCCGCAACCGAATGGATCTGCGGCGGCACCCGGTCCAGGTACCAGCGCGCCTGCCAGTCCTCGTCGGCGACGATGCCGGCGCGACGCAGCTTGGCTTCCTCCTCGCGGGCGACCTCCAGCACTTTCTGGTTGTCGGCCACGAAACTGGCGCGGGTGTTGATCTCGCCGGTCACCAATGCCTGGCGCACGAAGATGTCATGTGCCTCGCCCGGCTCGATGCGGCCGTAATGCACCGGCTTCTTCGGCGCCAGCACCAGGCCGAACAGGCTGATCTGCTCGGACGCCAGCACCTGTCCCTGTGCGCGCGACCAGTGCGGATCGAAGTGCTTGCGCAACAGCAGGTGCGGCAGCTCGGCAATCACCCAGTCCGGTTCGATCGCGGCCAGGGTCATGCCCCACACCTTCTGCGTATCCAGCAGATTGGCCACCAGCAGCCACGGCGGCGGCCGCTTGGACAGCGCCGAACCCGGGAACGGCAGGAAGCGGCGCTGGCGTGGCGCCTGGAAATCGCCCTTCTCGGTGCGGTGGCCGATCTGCGTCGGCAGGCCCGCCACCAGCGCCCGGTGCAGGGTCTGGTAGGCAGCGGCGCGCACGCGTTCGCTGAAACCGCCGCCAACCGGCGCCTGTTCCTTCTGAGCGCGCACGGCCACCGGCGCCGGTGCAGTCTCCGCCTTGCCTTCGCGGGCCAGGCGCGCGGCGCGGTGCAGCTGGCCCCGGGTGGCTTTCACCGCCGCCGCGTCATCACGCGCCGGGGCCGGCGCACTGCTGCCGGCCAGCAACGGCGCCATCGACGCCTCGCTGGCCTCCTCCTTCCAGCCCAGTTCCTCGCACAGCAGCCGCAGCTGGCGATGCAGCTCGCGCCACTCGCGCATGCGCAGGAAGCCGAGGAAATGACGTCCGCACCAGTCGCGCAGCTTGGACTGGGTCAGGTCTTCATGGGCCTGCCGGTAGGCATCCCACAGGCGCAGCACGCCAACGAACTCGGAGCGGCCATCGGCAAACTGCGCGTGCGCGCTGTCGGCCGCACCACGCGCTTCGGGTGGGCGTTCGCGCGGGTCCTGGATGCCCAGGAACGAGGCGATCACCAGCATCGGCCGCAGGCAGCCGGCAGCTTGCGCGGCCACCAGCATGCGCGCAAGCTTCACGTCCACCGGCAGGCGTGCCATCTGCTTGCCGATGGTGGTCATGCGCCGCTCGGCGTCGATCGCGCCCAGTTCGGTCAGTTGCTGCCAGCCATCGGCCACCGCACGCTCGTCCGGTGCCTCCAGGAACGGGAATTCCTCGATCCGGCCCAGGCCCAGCTGCAGCATGCGCAGGATCACCCCGGCCAGGCTGGAGCGGCGGATTTCCGGATCGGTGAACTCCGGCCGCGCCTGGAAATCGGATTCGGCGTACAGGCGGTAGCAGATACCTTCGGCGATACGGCCGCAGCGGCCCTTGCGCTGGTTGGCGCTGGCCTGCGAGATCGGCTCGATGTGCAGGCGGTCCAGCTTGTTGCGCGGGCTGTAGCGCTTGACGCGGGCGAAGCCCGGATCGACCACGTAACGGATGCGCGGCACCGTCAGCGAGGTTTCGGCCACGTTGGTGGCCAGCACGATGCGCCGGTTCGGCCCGGGGTTGAACACCCGGTCCTGGTCCTGGTTGGACAGGCGCGCGTACAGCGGCAGCACCTCGGTATTACGGTACTTGCGCCGTTCCAGCGACTGGTGCGCATCGCGGATCTCGCGCTCGCCCGGCAGGAAGATCAGTACGTCGCCGCGCGCATCCAGGCGGGTGATCTCGTCAATGGCCGACACGATGGCGTCGTTGACGGTGCGTTCGCCCTGGTCTTCGCCCTCGCCTTCCAGCGCGCGGTAGCGCACTTCCACCGGATAGGTACGGCCTTCGACGCTGATCACCGGCGCATTGTCGAAATGCTGGGCGAAGCGCTCGGTGTCGATGGTGGCCGAAGTGACGATCAGCTTCAGGTCCGGGCGCTTGCGCAGCAGCTGCTTCAGGTAGCCCAGCAGGAAATCGATGTTGAGGCTGCGTTCGTGCGCCTCGTCGACGATGATCGTGTCGTAGTTCGACAGCCAGCGGTCACTGGCGATCTCCGCCAGCAGGATGCCGTCGGTCATGAACTTGATGCGGCTGTCTTCGCTGACCTTGTCATTGAAGCGCACCTGGTAGCCGACCAGCTGGCCCAGTTCACTCTGCAGTTCCTGTGCCACGCGGCTGGCCACCGCACGTGCGGCAATCCGTCGCGGCTGGGTGCAGCCGATCATGCCGGCCTGGCCACGGCCGGCGGCCAAGCACAGTTTCGGCAGCTGGGTGGTCTTGCCCGAGCCGGTTTCACCGGCGATCACCACCACCTGATGTTCGCGGATCAGCCCGATGATGGCGTCGGCTTCACGCGCAATCGGCAGCTGCGGGTCCAGAGTAATGGACGGCTGCTGTTGCGCCCGCACCTGCCGGCGCTGCACCGACGCCTGCAAGGCCTGCTCGAAGGTGGCGGCCAGTGCCGCATCCTGTGGCTTGGCCTGGCAACGCGAGAGCATCCCCAGCAAACGGCCCCGGTCGCGGCTCATGGCGCCGTCGATGGCGGCACGCTGTTGGCGCAGGCGGGGCGATGGATTTTTATCGATAGAGTTCATCAATCGGTTCGTTCAAAACTTTGAAAGCGACCAGTCATCACGACCGGTTTATTGTGAAGGCCAACGATTCCACAAGGAGGAACCCCATGGCGAAGACCAAGAGCACGACCAAGGCCAAGACCGGCAAGCAGAAGCTTGCTGCGGCGGCACCGTCGGCACCGAACATCGATATCGGGATCACCCAGGGCGACCGCAAGAAGATCGCCGACGGTCTGTCGCGCTTCCAGGCCGATGCGTTCACGCTCTACCTGAAGACGCACAACTTCCATTGGAACGTGACCGGGTCGATGTTCAACTCGCTGCACACCATGTTCGAGACGCAGTACACCGAGCAGTGGGCGGCACTGGACGACGTGGCCGAGCGCATCCGCGCGCTGGGCTTCAATGCCCCGGGCTCCTACCGGGAATTCGCTGCGCTGACCTCGATCGCCGAGGAACCGGGCCTGACCGACAGTGCGGACTGGCGTGAAATGGTACGCCAGTTGGTGGTCGCCAACGAAGCGGTCTGCCGTACGGCACGTGAAGTGCTGGAGGTGGCGGCCAAGGGGGACGACGCCCCGACGGAGGATCTGATGACCCAGCGCCTGCAGACGCACGAGAAGTACGCCTGGATGCTGCGTTCCCTGCTCCAGTAAGGGTTGGGGGTGTTCGGCAGGGCTGCGCCCTGCACCCGCAGAGGCCTTGAATCAAAGGCCAGAGCCAGAGCAGAAGCTGGTTTCCTGAGGGTTGGCGGGGTGGATCCGGTGGCAGGGGACGCCGTAAACCCGTCCATGGGGGCTTGGCCGCGGCATCCATGCCGCGGACACCCCTGCCACCGGCCCCACCCCGCCTTCGACAGTTTTCCGCGATCTGCTGGAACGGCGTCCGCTCTGGTAGGTGTCGACCTTGGTCGACACGGATGAATTCATTCGATATCTGACAGAGGTGTCGACCAAGGTCGGCACCCACCAACGGCCGCGGGAAACTGTCGAAGGTGGGGCGGTGTCGGATTGCGGGGTGTCAGCCGCATGGATGCGGCTGCCAAGCCTACACGGACGTACTTGCGGCGTCCCCGCACTCCGACACCGCCCCACCAAACCACGAATCACCCCAGAGCCGGCTGTTGCCTTTGACGTTGCTCTGGCTTGTAGCAGGTGCAGGGCGCAGCCCTGCCGCCGCCTCCGGGAGGTAAACTAGCCGGATGCCTTCCCGTCCCGCGCACGACCTGCTCCAACGCGTCTTTGGTTACGACGATTTCCGTGGTCCGCAGCAGGACATCGTGGAGCATGTGGCTGCCGGTCATGATGCCCTGGTACTGATGCCCACCGGCGGTGGCAAGTCGCTGTGCTACCAGGTCCCGGCCCTGCTGCGTGACGGATGTGGCATCGTCATCTCGCCGCTGATCGCGTTGATGCAGGACCAGGTCGAAGCCCTGCGCCAGCTCGGCGTGCGTGCCGAGTACCTGAATTCAACCCTGGATGCCGAGACCGCCGGCCGCGTCGAGCGCGAACTGCTCGCGGGTGAGCTGGACATGCTCTATGTCGCTCCCGAGCGGCTGCTGACCGGCCGCTTCCTGTCGCTGTTGTCGCGCAGCCAGATCGCCCTGTTCGCCATCGACGAAGCTCACTGCGTGTCGCAGTGGGGCCACGACTTCCGCCCGGAATACCGCCAGCTGACCGTACTGCACGAGCGCTGGCCGCAGATCCCGCGGATCGCGCTCACCGCCACCGCCGACCCGCCGACCCAGCGCGAGATCGCCGAGCGCCTCGACCTGCAGGAAGCACGCCACTTCGTCAGCTCCTTCGACCGCCCCAACATCCGCTACACCGTGGTGCAGAAGGACAACGCGCGCAAGCAGCTGACCGATTTCCTGCGCGGCCACCGTGGCGAGGCCGGCATCGTCTACTGCATGTCGCGGCGCAAGGTCGAGGAGACCGCTGAATTCCTCTGCGGCCAGGGCTTCAACGCCCTGCCCTACCACGCCGGCCTGCCGCCGGAAGTGCGCGCGAACAACCAGCGCCGCTTCCTGCGCGAGGACGGCATCGTCATGTGCGCCACCATCGCCTTCGGCATGGGCATCGACAAGCCGGACGTGCGCTTTGTCGCGCATACCGACCTGCCCAAGTCGATGGAAGGCTACTACCAGGAAACCGGCCGCGCTGGTCGTGATGGCGAAGCTGCCGAGGCCTGGCTGTGCTACGGCCTGGGCGACGTGGTACTGCTCAAGCAGATGATCGAACAATCCGAGGCCGGCGAAGAACGCAAGCAGCTGGAGCGGGGCAAGCTCGATCACCTGCTGGGCTACTGCGAATCCATGCAGTGCCGCCGCCAGGTGCTGCTGGCCGGTTTCGGCGAGACCTATCCCCAGCCGTGCGGCAACTGCGACAACTGCCTGACGCCGCCGGCCTCGTGGGACGCGACCATTCCGGCGCAGAAGGCGCTGAGCTGTGTCTACCGCACTGGCCAGCGCTTCGGCGTCGGCCACCTGATCGACGTCCTGCGTGGCAGCGAGAACGAGAAGGTGAAGCAGCAGGGCCACGACAAGCTCAGCACCTACGCCATCGGCCGCGATCTGGATGCGCGCACCTGGCGCAGCGTGTTCCGCCAGCTGGTCGCCGCCAGCCTGCTGGAAGTGGACAGCGAGGGCCACGGTGGCCTGCGTTTGACCGATGCCAGCCGTGACGTGTTGACCGGCCGCCGCCAGATCAGCATGCGCCGCGACCCGGCCAGCAGCACCAGCGGACGCGAGCGCAGTGCGCAGCGCACCGGCTTGTCGGTACTGCCGCAGGACCTGGCACTGTTCAACGCCCTGCGCGGCCTGCGTGCCGAACTGGCGCGCGAACAGAACGTGCCTGCCTTCGTGATCTTCCACGACAGCACCCTGCGCAACATCGCCGAGCAGCGCCCGACCAGCCTGGATGAACTGGCCCGGGTCGGCGGCATCGGCGGCACCAAGCTGAGCCGCTACGGCCCGCGCCTGGTCGAGATCGTGCGCGAAGAAGGGTAACGCCCGGCTCCCTGTAGCACCGAGCCCACGCTCGGCTGCCGTGGCCGCAGAAGCAGCCGAGCGCGGGTTCGGCTCTACATTGGTGCCGGTCCAACCTTGAACCGGCCATTCAGCCGGAAGTGCATCCACGGCCGCTTGCGGCTAGATTAGCGCCATGTCCCTCGCCTCGACCCTGCTCCGTGTCGTGCTCATGCTCAGCCTGCTGCTCAACGGGCTGAACGCGGCCATGGCCAGCGGTCACGAGGAAATGGGCCGGATGGCCCACGCGGCAGCCGCCCTTGAAGGCGGCAATGCCGACTGCCACCACCACGCCGCCATGCACGCCGATCAGGCCCCGCAGGCCAAGGCCCCCGCCCACGACGCCCACTGCCAGATCAAGGACTGCGTGCGCAGCTGCGCCCAGCACCCGCTGCTGGTGGTGCAGGCGTTGCCGTTCATGGCCGGCCCGGCGTTGTCGCTGGCACCGCAGCCGATGCCGGCCACCGGCCGCCCGTCGCCGCCGCTGCCGCCGATCTCACGCCCTCCCATCGGCTGATTCCACACGCACTGTGCGCCCTGCGCACCGGAGCCGGCGGCCTGCCGGCGTCTTTCCGTGTCTGGAGTCTCCACCATGAATACCCGCAATCCCCCCGGTCCGGGCGCTGTGCCCATGCCGTCGCGCCGCCTGTTCGTGCAGGGCCTGGCCGCCGGTGGCGTGGTCGCCGGCATCGCCGCTGTCGGCGTGCCGCAGCGCGCGCTCGCCGCCGCCACTGCCGCCCCACGGTTGGCCGGTGCCCCTGCCGTGCTCAGCGATACCCGCATCGAACTGGCCATCGGCGAATCGCTGGCCAATTTCACCGGCCGCACCCGCCCGGCGATCACCGTCAACGGCTCGTTGCCGGCCCCGATCCTGCGCTGGCGCGAAGGCCAGACCGTGGACCTGTTCGTGCGCAACACGCTGGAACGCCACCCGACCTCCATCCACTGGCACGGCATCCTGCTGCCGGCCAACATGGACGGCGTGCCGGGCCTGAGCTTCAACGGCATCGGCCCCGGCGAGACCTACCACTACCACTTCCAGCTGAAGCAGTCGGGCACCTACTGGTACCACAGCCACTCGATGTTCCAGGAACAGGCCGGCCTGTACGGCGCGCTGATCATCGACCCGGCCGAACCGGCGCCGTACCACCACGACCGCGAGCACGTGATCATGCTGTCGGACTGGACCGACATGGATCCGGGCGCGCTGTTCCGGCGCATGAAGAAGCTGGCCGAGCACGACAACTACTACAAGCGCACCGTGCCCGACTTCCTGCGCGACGCGAAACGCGACGGTTGGTCCGCGGCGCTGTCCGACCGTGGCATGTGGGGCCGGATGCGGATGACGCCCACCGATATCTCCGATATCAACGCGCATACCTACACCTACCTGATGAACGGCACCGCCCCAGCCGGCAACTGGACCGGGCTGTTCCGCAGCGGCGAGAAGGTGCTGCTGCGTTTCATCAACGGCGCCTCGATGACCTACTTCGATGTGCGCATCCCCGGCCTGAAGATGACCGTGGTGGCCGCCGACGGCCAGTACATCCATCCGGTCAGCATCGACGAATTCCGCATCGCGCCGGCCGAGACCTACGACGTGCTGGTCGAACCCACCGGCCAGGACGCCTTCACCATCTTCTGCCAGGACATGGGCCGCACCGGCTACGCCGCCGGCACGCTGGCGGTGCGCCACGGGCTGCAGGCCCCGATTCCCGCGCGCGACCCACGCCCGTTGCTGACGATGAGCGACATGGGGCACGACATGGGCAGTGGTGGCCATGGTGGCCACGACATGGCCGCGATGAAGGGCATGGAGGGTGGCTGCGGCGCCAGCATGGGCCACGGTGCGCACGGCGGTGGCGATGCTGCCGGCAAGGCACCGAAGCATCCGGCCAGCGAGCGCAACAACCCGCTGGTGGACATGCAGAGCTCGGCCACCGAACCGAAGCTGGACGACCCCGGCATTGGTCTGCGCGACAACGGCCGCCAGGTGCTGACCTACGGCGCGATGCGCAGCCTGTTCGAAGACCCGGATGGCCGCGAGCCGAGCCGCGAGATCGAGCTGCACCTGACCGGCCACATGGAGAAGTTCTCCTGGTCGTTCGATGGCGTCCCGTTCGCCAGCGCCGAGCCGCTGCGGCTGAACTACGGCGAGCGCATGCGCATCGTGCTGGTCAACGACACCATGATGCAGCACCCGATCCACCTGCACGGCGTGTGGAGCGATCTGGAAAACGCGCAAGGTGAGTTCCAGGTCCGCAAGCACACCATCGACATGCCGCCGGGCACCCGCCGCAGCTATCGCGTGCGCGCCGATGCACTCGGCCGCTGGGCCTACCACTGCCATCTGCTGTACCACATGGAAGCGGGCATGATGCGCGAAGTGAGGATCGAAGAATGAGCCGTTCACTGCTTTCCCCCAGCCTGCTGGCCCTGGGCCTCGCCGCCGCGTTGCCGGTGTTCGCGCAGTCGCACGCCGGCCATGACATGGGCGCGATGAACGCGCCTGCGAAGAGCGCGAAGACCCCGGCCGAACCGGTCGATCACTCAAAGATGGATCATTCGGAGATGGACATGGGTGCGGCGGATCAGGCCGGCATGGACCACTCCATGATGGACCACTCGAAGATGGACCATGGCTCGATGCAGCCAGCGGCGATGGACCATTCGCAGATGGACCACGGGGCGATGGGCCATGGCACGCCTGCACCCACCGAACCGCGCGAACCGATCCCGGTCCCGACCGATGCCGACCGCGCTGCCGCCTTCCCGCCGATCGCGCATGGCGCGATGGAACACGCGCCGGAGATCAACAGCCTGCTGCTGATCGACCGGCTTGAGCATTGGGATGGCAAGAGCAGCAACGGCCAAGCATGGGAAGCCACCGGCTGGATCGGCGGCAACATCAACCGCCTGTGGCTGCGCACCGATGGCGAACGCAGCCGCGGCCGCACCGAATCGTCGTCACTGGAAGCACTGTATGGCCGCAGCGTGTCGCCGTGGTGGGACGTGCTGGTCGGCGTGCGCCAGGACTTCCGCCCGTCCGACTCGCGCACATGGGCGGCCATCGGCATCCAGGGTCTGGCGCCGTACAAGTTCGAAAGCTCGGCCACGCTGTACATGGGCTCCGGCGGCCAGGTGCTGGCCAAGGCCGAGGTCGAGTACGACGTGCTGCTGACCAACCGATTGATCCTGCAGCCGCTGATGGAAGCTACCGTTGCGGCCAAGGACGAGCAGGAGTACGGCATCGGCCGTGGCCTGAACAAGGTAGAGGCCGGCCTGCGCCTGCGCTACGAGTTCAGCCGTCGCTTCGCGCCCTACATCGGCATCAGTCACGAACGCAGTTTTGGCGACACCGCCGACTATGCCGGTGACCACGCGCGCGACACGCGCTGGGTGGCCGGCGTGCGCATGTGGTTCTGAGCAGCGGATCGTGAGCAATGGCCAGCCCCGGCAGCCGCCGGGGCCGGCTACACTGCGCCACGTTCCAATGCAGGCACCGCCATGTCGTTGCAGATCCGCCGCGCCACCCTTGCCGATGTCGATGCGCTGTCGGCGATCGCCATCGCCACGTACAACGAAACCTGGGGCGATTCCTATCCGCCGCAGGAGCTGCACGATTTCCTGCAGGCGCACTACAGCAGCGAACCGCAGCGCATCGAACTGTCCGACCCACGCAGTGCCATCTGGCTGTTGCTGGACGGTGACGCCGTGGTCGGCTACCTGGCCGCGGGTGCCAACACCTTGCCGCACACGGATGCATGCGAAGGTGACATCGAACTGAAGCGGTTCTACATCCTGGCCGGACACCAGAACGGCGGACATGGTGCACGCATGATGGACGCGTTCATGGCGTGGCTGGACCAGCCGCAGCGCCGCACCCTGTGGGTAGGCGTGTGGGAAGAGAATTTCGGCGCGCAGCGCTTCTACGCGCGCTATGGCTGCAGCAAGGTTGGCGAGTACGACTTCATCGTGGGCGATACCCACGACCGCGAGTTCATCCTGCGTCGGCCGTGATCACGCGCCCCATGTAGAGTCAAGCTTGCTCGACTGTTAGCGCCAAACGTCGAGCATGGCTCGACGCTACAAACTAGAAATCGAACAACTCCGACAGGAAGCTGTCCTTCTTCTTTTTCTTGTAGCCGTGTCCCCGGTTGTCCTCGTAGCGCTGGCCGAGGTGGCGGGTATCACGGTGCGTCACCGGTGGCGGCGCGGACGCCGGCTGAGCCTGCACGGGCGCTGGCGGAGGTACTGCAGCACCGGCGCCTGCACGTTCGATGATCTTGTCCAGCTCGCCACGATCCAGCCACACACCGCGGCAACTCGGGCAGTAATCAATCTCGATGCCATGGCGTTCGGCCATCTGCAGCGTCTGGGTCTTGCACACGGGGCACAGCATCGGCATTGCTCCTGTCGGTCTGGTTTCGACTGTACCTGCACCGCGATGACTGTGCGGCAACGCGTGACCGATGGCACAGGGACTTCCGGCGGGTGTCCACATGCATACCGCGTGGCACGCTGCGTCCTTGTTCCGCAGGGAATGCGTACATGACCGTGTTGTCCCGCCTGCCCACCACCGCACGCCTGTTGCTGGTGCTGCTGGGTGTCGGCCTTGGCCTGAACCTGCGCGATATCGCCACGGCCATCGGCACACCGATTCCCGCACTGCCCATCCCCTATGGCGGCAGCCTGTTGGACAACGCGCTGGCGGTACTGGTGGCACTGCTGCTGGCCGCGCTGCTGCGGCGCCGTGGCATGAGCCTGCTGGCCAGCCTCGGGCTGCGCACAAACGGCTGGAGCGGTCCAATGTGGGTGTTGCTGGCCAGCCTGCCCTGCTGGCTCGGCCTGGCGCTGCTCGGCACGCCGAACACCGCGCTGACCGTCTTGGATGCCACGATGCTGGCGGTGCTGTTCCCGCTGGCCGAGGAAGTGCTCTTCCGCGGCTTGGGCTTCGTGCTGCTGGTGAAGATCGTGCGCGGCCCCTGGCCATGGCTTGCACTGCCGCAGGCGCTGTTGTTCGGCATGGTGCACTGGCTCGGCTTCGGCGGGTTCGACGGTGGCGGCATCGCGCTGTTCGTCGGCGCGGTGATCGCCCTGGGCGGCTTCATCTTCGCCTGGCTCGACCACCTTGACGGCAACACGCTCTGGTGCGGCCTGGTCCTGCATGTTTCGATGAACCTGGCCTGGAATGTGTTCAGCCTCGATGACGCCCTCGCATTGGGCTGGCAGGCCACCAGCCTGCGCATCGGCACCGCCCTGCTCGCGGTCGCGGTGCTGGCCTGGCACGTGCGGCTTCGGCGCCAAAGAAGCCTGTAACGCCCGCTTAGCTTGCCGTGCACGTCGGGATCACTACCGGCTTGCGCATACTTGCGCGCCTTTTCACCGTTGCTGTCCGGAGTTGTCGCGTCATGTTGCTGTCCAAGCGCCACGTTGAACCCCGCGTCCTGCTCATCGAGGACGCCGAGGAAACCCGCGAACTGAGCCGGCTGGCGCTGGAAAGCCAGGCCTGCCACGTAGTGGGCGTGAGCTCTGCCGAAGCGGCGCTGGGCCTGCTGGCCGCCGGTGAGCGTTTCGACCTGCTGTTCACCGACGTGAATCTGGGCGCGATCAGTGGCATTGAAGCCGCCAACCGGGTCCGTGGCCTGTATCCCCAGCTGCCGATCCTGGTGACGTCGGGCATGGACCAGCACCAGGTGCTGCCGCAGCTGCGCGACGGCATCCATTTCCTGCCCAAGCCGTACAACATGAGCGAACTGCTCGACGCCATCCGGCTGTGCTTCCGGCACGCCGATGTGGGCGTATTGACCGGGCCGGATGCACAGGCGGCCTGAGGCATTCATCCACGCATGGCGTGGATCTACTGCAATGGCCCTGTAGATCCACGCCATGCGTGGATGGCGCCCATCATCAACCGCTGCTGTACGGTCCGGTACCCGGGAACACCTTCAGCAGTGCGCGGGTGATCATGTCCGGGTAGACGGTGAAGTGATCCTCGTCATCGATCACCATGTTCTCCACCTTCAACGATCGCCCGCTGCTGCGCAGCTGCTCGGCGAATTCGGCGTTGTGGCGCAGCATGTCGTTGCGGGTGAAGTAGCGCGGTTCGGGCTTGACCGTTTCAAAGCTGCCCACCGACAGCACCACCGTGGTCGGCTGCGCCGGCGCCTTGGCTTCGGCCTGCATGCGCGGCACCCGATGGTCGTCGAACCACAGCGATGGGCTGGACAGGATGTAGGTGCGGAACATGTCCGGGCGCGTGGTCAGCACATAGGCGCCGAACAGGCCACCATAGGAATGACCCGCATAGGCACGCCGCGCCGGATCGGTGCGGTAGCGCGCATCGATCATCGGCAGTACCTGCCCAGCGAGGAAATCGCGGTAGTGCGCCGCGCCGCCGTAGCTGACGTCATCGCTGTAATCACGCGGATCGGTACGCGCCGGGTCGCTGGGCGTGTAATCGCGCGAGCGGCTCTGCTTGGAGGTCAGGCCTTCCTGCGGCGGCAGCCCGACCAGGATGAAATCCTCGATGTTGACGCCCTTCTGCCCGACCATGTTGCGCACGCTGCGCACCAGCGGGAAGCTGTACAGCGCATCGGTCACGTACAGCACCGGGTAGTGCTTTTCCGGATGCGCCGCATAGTCGGCCGGCAGCGCCACCCAGACCGGATAGTCGCGGCCGACCGGGTCGTGCACGCGCAGCGCTTCGGTGTCCAGCAGCACCACACCCGGCGTGGCACTCGGCGCACTGTCCTTCGCTTCACTCTGCACTGCGGGCGGCGCGACCGACATCGCACAGCCACTCACGGCCAGGCAGGCCGCCACACTCCATCCACGCACACGCTGCATCCACACGCTCCCGTTGCGGGCGGCGCACCCGATGGCGCCGCTGCCGCATCGTTGCATGGTGTGCAGGCGGGTACCAGTGCGGTCAGGGCGAGGCCGGCGGCGGCGCCGGGAACAGCGTGCGCAGCGCCTGCAATGCGGCCGGGTGATAGATGGTGGCGTGGGTTTCCTCCGGCAACGGCAGGTACTTCACCAGCGGCGACGGCGACGCCTGTTGCAGCAGCGTGGCCAACTGCGCGGCGGACGCAGCCAGCTCTGGCTGCCCACTGCTGGCCAGGAACACGCGCGGCTGCGCACGCGTCACCGCCGGCAGCTGCTTGGCCGCGCCGGCCAGCATTGCGCCACGGTTCCACCACAGGCTGGGGTCCAGCGCGATGTAGCTGTTGAACAGCGTCGGCTCCTGCAGCAGCGTCTCGACCACGAACAGGCCAGCCAGCGACTCGCCGATCAACGCGCGTTCGTCGGTAGTCGGGTAGCGCTGGCGCACCTGCGGCATCAGTTCATCGCGCAGGAAGGTACGGTAGGCCGCCGAGCCGCCGATGCGCGGCGCGATCTTCTGGTCCTGCGGGTCCTTGCTGGGGCCGGTCATGTCGCGGCGGCGCTCGGTGTTCTCGATGCCAACCAGCAGGAACGGACGCATGCTGCCGTTGCCGCTGAGCACCTGCACCAGCCCGGCCAAATGCAGGAAATCCTCGCCGATGCCGCCGTCGGGCATGTAGAGCACCGGTAGCGGTGCCTTCGGGTCCAGCCCCCACGGCTGCGGGCGGTAGACGTTGATACGACGGGTCTCGCCCAGCGCCTTCGACTCGATGGTGAAGGTCTCGCCGATGACCAGCGGCGTGGCGGCGGCGGCCTGTGCAGTCGGTGCAGGTTCGGCCGCCATCAAGGGGGCGGCGGAGATGGCGGACAACAACAGCGACAGCATGATCAAGCGCATGGGAAAACCCATCCTGGGAAAGAGGCCGAGCATAGCGCCCTGCCGCAGGCATTGGCGGCTTCGGCATGCTCAACACCCCTGCCAGATGCGTAGATCCACGCCGTGCGTGGAGGGATCACTGTAGATCCGAGCCCACGCTCGGCTAGGCCTTGGCGCAAACCGCAGCCGGGCATGGCTCGGCTCTACACCGCGTCGCCCCGGCTCAGACGCCAACGCCTCGGTCGTCGCAGATGCACCGATTTTCGAGGGTACGACTCGCAGGCCGTGCCACCACTGCAGGCGAAAATCACGCCCACTTTCCACGCGACACATCACCGCATGATCGCCGCCAGCAGCTGTTCTCGACAACTTCCAACGCGATAAACCGGACGTAAGCATCAACACGTCGCGTGCTGTCGCTTGCTGCATCAGATGTGCCTGCGCCACCATCGTCGCACGCCTGGATTCCGCATTTCTCTTCGGAGAATCCTCATTGAAATCCAAGCTCGTGCGTAAACACCATGCAGCGCCACCGACAACGGGTGGCACCGGGCCCGCAATCCCGAAGTGACTATCAAGCACGTTGTTTGCGCTCGCCCGTCGGCACTGTCTTTGGATGGTGCCGACGGGTGATCCGTCGGCCTTCATGGCGGTCGGTGCGTGGGGGTCTTCTGGCCCGCCGGTCAATTGCTTGATGTCACTCCGGATTGCAGCCACGCATCGCCCTCCACCCGCCCTGCGCGGTGGCATTCCCACTCCAGAGCCGAGGAAGCCGAGATGACCGACCGTCCGCCCTATGCTTCATACGCCGCCAGCACCAACGATGACGACGACAACCCTTCGCCCGAACTGAGCACGTTTCTGGGCTGCCTCAAACGCATCCGCGCGGGCGAAGTCGTTGATGGCCTGCCCTGGCCTGAAACCAGCGTTTCCGCAGGGCGCGGGGCTGCCCTATCGCGGGTGGAACGGTCCGCCATCGGCATGCTGACCGTGGCGGAAATGCTGCACGCGGCTGACCGCTGCCGAGCAATGGCAACGCCGGAACGCCATCTGGATGAGGACGTGGTCGAGGGGCTGTTCTTCGCCGTCCACGGGCTGGCGGAGCTGGAGTGCCGGGATGTGCGGCCGGAGTAGATACACCCGTGCCACGAACCGGCCCATACTGGGGCCGGACCGCCCCCGAGTGCCATCAAAACCTACAAGGAGGTTTGCATGTTGAATGTCGTGATCGTTGCCGCGCTGGCTGCTGGCCCCGCTGCATCCGTACCGTACGCCGATTGCCTGCTCAGCAACATTCAGCCCGGCCTGTCCGATCGCGCTGTGCAGCTCGTGCAGCAGGCCTGCGCCGCGAAGCATCCCGACAGTTTCCTTGCCTCGCTGGATCTGGAGCGCACCTACAGCGTCCAGCGGCAGGCGCGGTTCGATGCGGATCGTGCCGCGGCGGAGCGGGCCGCCAACGCCGCAGCCTCTGCCGCACAGGCAGCAGCGGAACGCGAGGCGGCGCGAGCACAGGGTGCCAAGGCCAAGTAGGGGTTGGCGCAAGCAACAAAAAAGGCACCGCTTGGCGGTGTCTTTCTGAATGACCTGGGTCATTGATGCAATGGTGGGCCGTGAAGGATTCGAACCTTCGACCAAAATACTAAAAGTCCGCCCATCCTTGCTTACAAATCAATTACTTGCCCCCAGATATTTTACGGAGGACTGCCTCTCTTCGCCGCGAATCTCGTCTTGGTCCCGAGCCATTTTACGGAGGCCAAACGACGCAAAACGCACCTGGGCGCATACGGCCCTCAAGCTTGTTGGCGCTGGCTTCCGCTCGTCGCGACTGCGTATACAGGCTCACGTCAACGGCTTTGCAGTTTAAATTTCAATAACTTACATTTCTTGCCACCCGACCCGCCATCTTCGGAGTAAGGAACCCGCTACAACATGGCGGCGTCTGCCATCAGACGAAGCTCCCGTATCCAAGCCCTCAAGATTGTTTCGCCTCCGGCGCCGAGCTCGTTGAGGTTGAAGACAGAAGGAACGGAAAGAGTGGGAAAGAAGCCAGTACCCATCGCTTTAGCCACAGTGTCTCTGGTCCGGTGCGCGTAGTAGTTCCGCACTTTTCTCATCGCCTCTGCTGGCGAGTTGGATGATGAAAGAGCAGCCACAACTGAGGTGCGATTCCTGATATCGATTCTTTGGGCAGCATCAATGGCATCCCTCGCTGAGTGCCATTTTGGTTCTTGTGGCAGACGGGGACGTCGAAAACTCGCGAAGTACTTTGCCAGTGCTTCGGCCTCATTGGTTACGCCCACTGCTGCCGGCACCCTCGCGCCACCCAGCGTCCGGCATCCACAGGCAGAGCGCAGGACAATATTTCTGCAGCATCGCGCCCACGAATCATGTAGCCGAACGATGGCCATCTCGCACGCCAACTGAGAGGCTCGATCGATGCCAGAAGCTGCGGCTCTTTCGTACTCTCGCGCAAGCCATTCCGTTTCCAGCTTGAATGATCGAATAAAAGTAGTCGCCATGACTCAAATCAAAGCATTCCCAAGAGCCTTGACGAACATAGGGAACCTCACCTTTCTGGACGAGATTCGCTGAGTCGAAGAAGCCGACGCAAGGTGGAATGCCTCATATAGCCCCGGGTAATTATCCCCCTCAATGTATGCACCCAACATTTGAATATTGGTACGTACTACATCGAGATTTTCGAGCGGCTCAACTGGTGCAGCGGGCATTTGACCAACGTCGCCGTCCGGAATACCCCAGCGAACGTGAGCCAGGGCTGCGAACAGCATCAGGAAATGCGGAGCGCGCATCACGGGGCTCCCAACAAGGAAATCCGCGAGATGAGCGACAAAGTAGGATATTACGTCATCCAGCTTAGCTACAAGGTTATCGTTTACCAGAGCGTCACTATCGTACTTCTTGTACAACAAATCGATCTTTGGTTGACCGCCATCTCGCACACCCTCAAGAAGGATGCCGAACATTTCTGCCATCAGCGAATCATCCAGCATCCGAACACGATCTCGGACTGAAATAACCCCATACCGCTCCCATAGAACGGACCATCTATGAGATGCGTCACGCACCGCCCACTTGAACTCGCCCTGGAAATAGGCATGCCTTTTCTCAGCAGGATTAAGTGCAACGCTGTAAGAATTTAAGCGAGCAAAGACTTCAAGGACCGCCTCATCATCAGCGTTGACCAGCTGATCCACTGCGATTGAGTACCCGAGGAACTTCTCTTTATCAACGTCGCTCAGGTCCGAGTACTTCAGGCCGGCATACTCACCAGCACGTTTCGACAACGCGAACTTGTCATTAGCGAAATCGAGTATCGCTCTAAGTCTCTGCTGACCATCAACGACTTCACGGATGGAGTTTCGTGTTGCCACATCGATCCGGGTCCGCAGGAAGACCTTCGGGATTGGGAGCTGCCGCAGCACCGTGTCGATCAAGAATGATTTGGCAGGGGGCGTCCAGACGGAACCCCGTTGAAAGTTGGGATTTAGCTCCAACCTTCGCTGTTCGTGCCACTCGATAAAGTCGGCTACGCGATACTGTTCAAGAACTGATGGCATGACTGAAATCCCTTCGAGCAGGCCCCGATTGTAGTAGAGCCGTAGCGTTTTGCCACAGCACCCTAGGTCTGCGATTTCGCTTATATGGCTTGCGTGCTGTGCACTGAGGTCAAGTCAGGACGCCGGAGGAGAGCCTCTACCCCTGCAAAGGACAGCCACCGTGGGGCGGGAACCTTCTCCACTCACCAACCGCACAGATCGCGTAGGCCTGCCCTTACCCACGCCTTGCGTGCGTCCCGTGGACGGGGTTTCGCCTCCGATGGCGGCTTACGTGGCTCCAGCGCTGCCTTGATGCGCTCCACCTCCTTCGCTCCGGCCTCGGCCAGACGCCGTGCCTGTTGCTGCTGCTCACGGGTCGGCGGCGGGCCGGGCAATGACGGCAGCGGCTGGATCGGGGTGCTGTCGGTCAGGAGTGCGACGGCCTGGCGCAGAGGCAGGTCGGGATACAGCCGAGCCGCGCACCAGCGTTCCGCGCAGCGCTTCGCCTGCCGTACGTTGGCCGCGCGCACCTCCTTCACCTGCCACATCTTCTGGCCTTCCAGGCGAGAATACTGGCACTGTGGAGTGGGTGTGCGCCCAGTACCACGACAGCGCAAAGTTCAAGGGCCTTGCAGCAGGAACCTGTGACGACTACGAGTCGGCGCGGAACGTACTCATCAACTATCCCAAACCTTGGGGTGCTATTCGGAAAGCTCCAGGTTGCGAAGCTGCGCAACCACAATTTCCAGCGCTTGATCGATAAGATCGAGTCAGCAGGCACGCCCACCAAAGCAAACAAGGTGCTGCGCTACTCGCGCTTGATGTTCCGTTGGGCGCTCAACCGGGGAATCGTTGACCGCAATCCTGCGCAGGGGCTGGAACAGGCGAAGGAGCGTAAGCGCCAGCGTCTTCCTACTGATGCAGCATATGCAAAGTTGCTGGCATTCGCCCGTGAGCGCTCCATGCGAACGGCTAGGACCGAGGGATCGGTGCCGGCGTATCTATGGATGATCATGGAACTCGGCTACCTCTGCAGACTGAGGGGCATTGAGACGCTAACGCTTACCGAGGCACAAGGCACCACCGAGGGGCTGCACACCAATCGCCGCAAGCGCAGCCGCGACAATCTGGTGGAATGGACACTACGGCTACGGGGCGCATGGGATGCCGCGATCGCGCGCCGTGAAGCCATCATTGAGCGCCACAGCCTTCCGGTGCACATGCGGGCCGACCAACGTCACCTGTTCCTCGCTGAGCACGGCGAACCTCTGCAGAAGACCAGCCTGGACAGCACCTGGCAGCGCTTCATCCAGCTCGCAATCGCCTCCGAGGTGATCGTGGCCAAGGAACGCTTCAGCCTGCACGACCTCAAGCGAAAGGGCGACACCGACACGGTCGGCAATCGCGCCGAGCGCCAAGATGCACTCGGCGTTACCGACGCGATGATGAAGGTCTATGACAAGAGTGTCCCGCGCGTTCGCCCTGCAGGTCTAACAGACAAGAGCTAAGCCATGCTTGTTAGAAGCGCGCATTGAGAGAGACCTAACTACGACAAACTCTCTTCGCGCCGTGCGACATCAAACCATGTTTTAAAGGCAGCACTTCCCACCATTATTTCTACGTCGTGACGTCCGAATCCCAAAGTGGGAAAAGTCTTCAGCCTCACGTTTACAACGTTCACGTCATCATGAAAGGCGGCTTTGCCCAGCTCGAAGGGCGCGTATCCATCATCCTTAAGCCGCACATGCACTTGAATTGGAAGCAAGCCAGCCTTACCGGAAAACTGGAAGTACAAGTTTAGGGAATTGAACTCATGCTTGCCACCAGTTTCAGAGTCCAAAAATATCACGTTGTCGGGCCAAACACCGATCATTGTGCAACGCCCATCCACCTCACGGCGCACCTCTTCGCAAACGACTAACGCGTTAAGCCTGATGTCTGCGGTCATCGAGGAGTAGCCTCAAAGTTGGAAAAGGACGAGTGACGACTTGAGGAATGTGGATCGGGAAAGTTCAAGAATGCACAAATTTTGCCTTGGACATCTCTTCGCCACGCTTCCACTTCTATCGCCTTAAAAATAATCACCTGGGCGGAAGACCCATGATTAGAAGCAAGGTCAACGAGCTCAAATTCGAATGAAACTTCTCTTTCTGAATGATGTTCACCAACTTTGAGAAGCCGTTCGAGAGAAAGAACCCCACCTATAGCCAGGACACCCCCAGCGAAAAGCACTACCGGAATATGCACCGCATACTCTGAAGCGGCGACCTTGGACAAGGCAAACCCAGTTGAGAGTACAGCCGCTGTACCCCATACAAATACTATGAACTTCTTTAGCTTATTCATATCTCACCATCCAAAGATCAGGGCTGGCCGTCGCCAGCCAATTTCAGACACGACCGAAAGCAACAGTAGCGCTGCCACGATCCAGTAGAGCGTGAAATCCTTGGATGCAAGGGCTGCGGTCGAGATGAGCAGGAGGCCGAAATAGCAAAGGCGGACCACGTTCAGTCGGCGGTCCTGGCTATCGCACATGTCCACCAGCCCTCCCCCGTACATCTCCTTCTTCTGAGCCCAACTAGTCACCAATGCCCACATTACGGTGGCCGTCAAGATACTGAACAAGCGAACCGCCCATTCGGCTGGTTGAACTACCTTCTCGGGATCAATCCTTGCTGCGATATACCATGCAAGAACTGCACCCAAAAACACGCCGAGGAAAGGCGCCATGTGTTGTATGGCACCTTTGCTTTTGTAGTCATTGATGGTAGGCACTGACGTCCACTGTCTACTGGGTGCGATGTAACGCGGATCATACCTGCTTCTGCAAGCCGGATCATAGCCAGCCTGTAAACAGGTGCACATCCAGAACAGCTGTAATTGCTAAAGCTGCCATGCCATCCCCGCAAGGTGCGGGGGCAAAGATTGACCGGAATTACGGAGAGAATTACGGACGTGACGAAAAAAGCGCCACAAGGGCGCTTTAAGTCGTTGATTGCATTGGTGGGCCGTGAAGGATTCGAACCTTCGACCAAAAGATTAAAAGTCTTCTGCTCTACCGACTGAGCTAACGGCCCATTGCACTACCCCAGCCTTTCGGCGGGGTGGGCATTCTACCCTACTTTGGCCGATCGCGTGAAACCCCGGTGTGTCGAGGTTGCCGGCCAGCGGCCGGCACTACCTCGATCTGGGCCGCGGGCTTAAACCTTCCGGGCCAACGTCGCATCTCAACTGTGATCCCATCGCGGAATTCCGGATGCGCCTGCCCTTCAGCCTGATTGCCGCCCTGCTGCTGCCCTGCGCAGCCCTGGCTGCCCCGTCCCAGGTCGTCACCGACGACATCGCCCGCTTCTGGGCCACCTACGATGCGGTGCGCGCCGAACCCGACGCCGAGCGCCAAGTGGCGCTGGTCCAGCAGCGCTACATCGATCCGGGCAGCCCTGGACTGCATGCGCTGATGCAGGTGCGCAACTACACCGCCCGCGAATACGCCGAGGCCATGAACGCGTGGCCGCGCTTCTGGACCTCGGTGCGACCGCTCACCGCCAACGCACAGCAGGCCAGCGCCACACTGGAACGGGACCTGGCCGCCTTCCGCACGCTCTACCCCGCCCTGCGCCCGGCCACCATCACCTATGCCGTGGGCGTGCTGCGTACTGGCGGGACCACGCTGGGTGACAAGGTACTGATCGGTGCGGAGATGGCGCTGGGCGATGAGCGCGTGGACGTGAGCGAGCTGCCGGCGAACATGCGCGACCGCCTGCGAATCTTCTACGACAGCCGGCCGGGCGCGAACAACGCGCAGAACAACCTGCACGAGTACGTGCATACCCAGCAGCGCGAGACTACCGGCAGCCTGGCGCAGTACGCGGTGCGCGAGGGCGTGGCGGAGTATGTGGCCGAACGGCTGAGCGGGCGTCGGCCGGCGTTGCCGCTGTACAGCTACGGGCCCGCGCACGAAGCGGAAATCCGCACGCGTTTCGTCGCTGAAATGGACGGCGGGGATCTGGACAACTGGCTGTACAACAGCGCCCGTAATCCGTTCGGGGTGGGTGATGTGGGGTACTACGCCGGCTACCGTATCGCGCAGGAGTACATGCGCCAGCAGAAGGATGAGAAGGCTGGGATCGCGCGGATGATCGAGCTGGATTATGCCGATCCGGGGGCGGTGCGGATGTTTATTGAAGCGTCGGGGTGGCTGCGGCAGCGGTAGCGCCGGGCCATGCCTGGCGGGTCAGGGAGTGCGAACCAACGGTTCGCACCCACCAGAGTCAGACCTACCCGGCGGGTCGGGGAGTGCGAACCAAGGTTCGCACCCACCGAGGAGCAGTTCGCACCCACCATCTGGAAATTCACACCCATCAGGGAAGCCGGCCAGCGGCCGGCACTACCAAGGGCGATCAGGCGTATAGCGTCGGGTCGGGCACGCCGGCTTCGGCGAAGCCCTGCGCGCGCAGGCGGCAGGCATCACAGTGGCCGCAGGCGGCGCCGTTGGCGTCGGCGTTGTAGCAGGACACGGTCAGGCCGAAGTCCACGCCCAGGCGCACGCCTTCGCTGACGATCTGGCCCTTGCTGAGGAACTGCAGCGGCGCGTGTACCTTGATGCCCGCACCTTCCACGCCCGACTTGGTGGCCAGGTTGGCCAGCGCCTGGAACGCGGCCACGAACTCGGGGCGGCAGTCCGGGTAGCCGGAATAATCCACCGCGTTGACGCCGCAGAAGATGTCGTTGGCGCCGAGCACTTCGGCCCAGCCGAGGGCCAGCGACAGCATGATGGTGTTGCGCGCCGGTACGTAGGTGACCGGAATGCCGGCACCGCCGGCCTCGGGCACGTCGATGTCATCGGTGAGCGCCGAGCCACCGATGCTGCGCAGGTCCACGTCCACGGTCTTGTGCGCGACCACGCCCTGGGCCTTGGCCACGCGGGCGGCGGCATCCAGTTCGGAGGTATGGCGCTGGCCATAGCGCACGCTCAGGGCATGCACGGCAAAGCCCTGTTCCTGGGCCATGGCGATGACGGCGGCTGAATCCATGCCGCCGGAGAGAAGCACGACTGCCTTCTTCATGGGTAAAACATCCGGTTGGGAGGGGAAAGCCAGCACGCTGTCCCGCGCCGGAGCTACATCAGGGAACGCCGCGCGGGCTCATCGGCCCGGCTCGTCGTTCCACAGGATTTTATGCAACTGCATCTGGAAGCGCACCGCCAGGCGGTCTTCGACGATCCAGTCGGCCAGCTGCCGCGCGGTGATCTCGCCCTTGCTGGGCGAGAAGAACACGGTGCAGCGCTTCACCAGCTCGTGCTCGGCGACCAGGGCCTTGGCCCAGTCGTAGTCCTCGCGGCTGCAGATGACGAACTTGATCTGGTCGCGTGCGGTCAGCAGCGGCAGGTTTTCCCAGCGGTTGCGCGCCACTTCGGCCGACCCCGGGGTCTTGATGTCGACCACGCGCGATACACGCGGGTCCACCGCGCTGACGTCCAGCGCGCCGGAGGTTTCCAGCGAGACGTCCATGCCGGCGTCGCACAGCTTCTGCAGCAGCACCAGGCAGCGTTTCTGCGCCAGCGGCTCGCCGCCGGTCACGCAGACGTGGCGCACGCCCTGGGCCAGCACCTCGGCCACGATGTCGTCGATGTCCCACCAGGTGCCGCCGTGGAAGGCATAGGCCGTATCGCAGTACTGGCAGCGCAGCGGGCAGCCGGTCAGGCGCACGAACACGGTCGGCCAGCCGGCGGTATCGGCTTCGCCCTGCAGCGAGGTGAAGATCTCGGTGATCTTCAGGCGCGGCAGCGGCGACTGCACGATGTCGCTGGGGGTAGCGACGGCGTTGGACGGGGTAACGGCGGTCATGGCAAACAATTCTTCATGGGACGGGCGACCGATTTATCGGCGCCGGAAACGAAAGCAGCCGAGCATGGGCTCGGCTCTACAGGAGGCTGCCGGAAATCAGCCCGGCGCCAGGGTACGCATTGTACGCCCGGTCAGCGGATCAACGGATCTGCTTGCCGAGGCGGATGGACTGCAGCCGATCCTGGGCGGTGCGCGCGGCGTCCGAGCCCGGGTACTGCGCCACGACGCTCTCCAGCGTCTGCTGGGCCTGGTCGACCTTGCCCTCGCCATACTGCGAGAGGCCAACCTTGAGCAGGCCGCCAGCGGCCTTGTCGTGGGTCGGATAGCGCGCGAGCAGTTCACGGAACTGGGTCTCGGCCATCGGGAAATTGCGGGTGGCGTAGTAGCTCTCGCCCAACCAGTACAGCGCGTTCGGCGCGTAGACGCCGTTCGGATACAGCTGCAGGAAGCTCAGGAAAAGCTGTGCCGAATCATCGTACTTGCCGGCCTTCAGCGAATCGAAGGCGACGTTGTAGGAGGTGCGCTCGTCGCCAGTGGCGGCAAGGCTGCCAGCATCACCATGGACGGAAGGCGGCCGCTCGGAAGTGGCCGCCGCTGCGGGTTTTGCCGGGGCCGGTGCGGCCTTCGGCGCGCTCGCCGGAACGGGCGGCAGGGCCGGGGCGGCATTGCCCCCTTCCAACCGGTTCAGGCGGCTGTCCAGATCCAGGTACTGGTCCTGGGCGGACTGCTTGAGCTGGGCGTTGTCGTGCTGCAACTGCTCGATCGAGGCCTGCAGGCTGGTGACCTGCTGCCGCAGCTGGTTGATCTGGTTCAACAGGTCCTGGTTGGCACTGTTGTTGTACATCTGCTGCTCGAGCGCGCCGACACGGTCAGCCAGGCTCTGTCGCTGTGCATGCGCCGGTGCGGCAGCCACGAGGGCTGCCGCAACGACCAGCATCAGTTTGATGCCAATGCGCATGGATTACTGCGCGGTGTAGACGATTTCGACGCGACGGTTCTGCGACCAGCAGGACTCGTTCGACTCGGTGCAGACCGGACGCTCTTCACCGTAGGAAACGACGGTCAGCTGCGAAGCCGAGCCACCGTTGGCCTGCAGGGCCGAGTTGACGCCGTTGCCACGACGCTCACCCAGGGCCTGGTTGTACGCGCGCGAACCGCGCTCGTCGGTGTGGCCCTGCAGGGTGATGCGCGAGGACGGACGGTCACGCAGGTACTTGGCGTGGCACGCCATGATGGCCTGGAATTCCGGCTTCACGTCTTCCTTGTCCAGGTCGAAGTAGACAACGCGCTGGCGCAGGCAAGCGTCGGTATCCAGGTCGCCCGGGCCGTACAGGCCCGAGGTCGACGGACCGGTCGGGGTGGTGGTCGAGGTGCCGGTGTCGACCGGGGCTGCCGGCTCTTCCTTCACCTTCTTCGAGCAGCCGGCCAGGACGGCCACAGACAGCAGGGAAACAAGCAGAACGCGGGTGGACTTGTTCATGGCGATACCTTTGTGGCTCCTAGGCCGATGAGGGGTTCAAGACAACGAAAATATTAACACTCTTTTAGCGCTGGGTACGGTATGGGGACCATGCCGGCTCGCGCACATCACCATCGGCCAGGACCAGGCGCTGGCGAACCCGCGCATCGGCCGAGACGGCATACAACACACCACGGCCACCTTCGCGGGCGGCGTACAACACCATGCTCGCGTTGGGCGCAAAGCTCGGCGATTCATCCAGCGAGCCCGGGGACAGCGTGCTCCAGCGCGGCGAACCCAGCGAGCTGTCCATCACCGCGATCTTGTAGCTGTTGCCCGAGCCCTGGGCGACGGCGATCTTCTTGCCGTCGTAGGACACCGAGGGCTTGGCATTGTAGTTGCCCTGGAAGGTCACGCGCTCGGCGCTGCCGCCGCCCGCGCCGACCTTGTAGACCTGCGGACGGCCGCCGCGGTCGGAGGTGAAGTACACCGCGCTGCCGTCCGGCGCCCAGGTCGGCTCGGTATCGATGGCGAAGTGGTTGGTCAGCTGGGTCAGCTGCTTGCTGCCCAGGTCCATCACGTAGATTTCCGGGTTGCCCGAACGCGACAGGGTCAGGGCCAGCTTGCGGCCGTCCGGCGAGAACGCCGGGGCGCTGTTGATGCCGCGGAAGCTGGTGACGAGCTCACGCGCGCCGGTACCGATGTTCTGGATGTAGATGGCCGAATTGCCACGCTCGAAGCTGACGTAGGCCAGCTTGCTGCCATCCGGGCTCCACGACGGCGACAGCAGCGGCTCGGCCGAACGCACGATGGTCTGCGGATTGAAGCCATCGGAGTCGGCCACCATCAGCGCGTAGCGCATGGCGTCGCCCTTGCCGCTGGCGGTCACGTAGGCGATGCGGGTCCAGAAGGCGCCGCGCACACCGGTGATCTTTTCGTAGATGGCGTCGGCCATCTGGTGGGCAACGTCGCGCATGGCGTTGCCACGGGCGGTCATCGCCAGGCCCAGCAGGCGCTCGCCCTTGGGTACGTCGAACAGTTCGTACTCGACGCGGTAGGCGCCGGCACCGGCGTCGAGCACGCGGCCGACCACGATGTAGTTCTGCTTCAGCGCGCGCCAGGTGGCGAACTGGATGTCGCCGCCGCGCACCGGCTTCTCGACGATCTGCGCTTCGGGCAGCGTACGGAACTGGCCCGAACGCTCCAGGTCGGCACGGACCACGCCGGCGACGTCGGTCTGCGGTGCAGCCGACGACCCCTGGTAAGGCATCGGCACGATGGTGATCGGCAGCGCGGAAGCATTGCCGCCGATGATGTCGATATCCAGCCCCTTCTGCTGCGCGACGGCAGCAAAGGGCAGCAACAGGGCCGCAAACACGGCAAGCCAGCGAGGCATCTTTTTCATGGAGCGCTCAATAGGGGGAAACCGGAACGAGGGATAACAAAGCGGCAGTGAACCGCTTCGCAATCATGAACCAAGGGTACGTGAATTCCGGGTCAGTTCCAGCCCGTCCTCTCACGCACCGTTAACGTCGTGGCTAACATCGCGCCCATGTGCCCCGTCACGCCGCCCTGCGGGGCGGTGTCCGACAGCAGCCCACAGCCTGCCCGGCCGAGACCTGGCCTGCCAGAGGCAAGCGCGACATCCGTGGACGCGGGCAGCGGAGAGCCACCCTGCCCTGCCCGCCTCAGCGATCCTGGGCGGTGAAGGTGAAGTTGAGCGTGCGTGCGAACACCGACTCGAAGCCGCGGTACGGCAGCGGCTGCGCGTTGAGCACGGCGGCCTCGATCGAGCGCTTGCCGGCCTCGTCGTACGGGCAGTTCGGGCTGACCTTGGCCTGCATCACCGTACCACCCGGAATCTGGGTGATGGTGATCTGGCAGCGCTGGCCCAACGGCACCGTATCCGGGCGCACCCACTGCGACAGCACCTTGGCCTGGATGGCGGCTGCGTACTTGGCCGAAAGGTCGTCGCTGTTGCCACCGCCACCGGCGGCCGGCTGCGAGGCACCACTGGAACCGGCAGCGGCACTGCCGGCGGCATTGCGCGCGGCGGCCACCTGGCGCAGCTTCTGCTCGGCCAGCTTGGCTTCCTTCTCGGCCTGCTCGCGGCGGGCACGGATCTCGGCGATCTTCTTCTGCTTCTCGGCCTCGGCCTTGTCAGCGGCCACGCGCTCCTGCTCGGCCTGCTTCTTCTTCTCGTCCGCTTCCTGCTGCTTGGCCAGGCGCAGCTTCTGCTCGGCTTCTTCCTGGCGCTTGCGTTCGGTCAGGTCGATCTGTTCCTGTCGGCGCTTGGCTTCCTGTTCCTGCTTGGCCTTCTCCTGGGAGATGGCCAGCGCACTCACCGCTTCCTGGTCCTTGGTATCCGGCTGCGCGACACGCTCCTGCGCCTGTTGCTGCTGCGGCGTGGGCGCGTCCTGCGGGCGCGGTTCCGGGATCGGCTGCGGCGGCGGAATGGTGTCTTCCGGCACCGGGATGGGCTCGGCCACCGGCGGCGGCAGGTCTTCCAGCTTTTCCGACTGGCGCAGGGCCTGGCGCGCAGCGGAAGCCTCCGACGCGGACAGCGCCAGGCTGGCCTCGACCGACGGATCACCGGCGGCGGCGTCGGTGTTGCGCTCGGGCGACCAGAACCAGGCCACGATGAAGACCAGCGCGACCAGCAGGTGCACCAGCAACGCCAATGCCAGGGGCAGGCCCCAGCCGGGTTCGCGCTGATGCGGGGGTGGCAGGGCGTCAGCGTGCATCGGTGGCCAGGCCTACCTTGTCTACCTTGGCGCGCTTGATCACATCCATCGCGGCGATGACCTTTTCATAGGCCACGGCACGGTCGGCGGCGACGATCACGCGCACGCCCTTGTCCTGGGCGGCGATGCCGGCCAGGCGGCCTTCCAGTTCCTCGGCCGACACGGCGGTCGGTTCCTTGGCATCGGGCAGCTTCAGGCTGAGCTGGCCGTCCTGCCGCACCGAGACGATCACCGGGTCCTGCTTGCTCTCCAGCGCCTTGGCGTTGGACTGCGGCAGGTCGACGTCGAAGCTCAGGGTGAGCAGCGGCGCGGTGACCATGAAGATGATCAGCAGCACCAGCATGACGTCGATGTAGGGAACGACGTTGATTTCCGATTTCAGCTTGCGGCGCTTGCGGCGACCGATGGCAGCGGACATGGCTTGGACTCCCGGGTCAGGCGCTTACTCGTCGCCAGCGCTCTGGCGCTGCAGGATGGAGCTGAACTCTTCGGCAAAGGTCTCGAACCGCACCGACATGCGCTCAACGCGCGTGGTGAAGCGGTTGTAGGCCCACACCGCCGGGATCGCCACGAACAGGCCGATGGCGGTAGCGAACAGTGCCTCGGAGATGCCCGGCGCGACGGCGGCGATGCCAGCCTGCGCACCACTGCTGATCATGTCGTGCATGGTCACCATGATGCCGAACACGGTGCCGACCAGGCCCACGTACGGCGCGGTCGAACCGATGTTGGCCAGCAGTTCCAGGTTGCGCTCGAGCTGGTCCACTTCGCGGGTATAGGTGGTGCGCATCGCACGCTGCGCGCCTTCCAGCTGGGCGCGGCCATCCAGGCGGCGCTTGTCACGCAGGCGGGTGTATTCGCGGAACCCTGCTTCGAAGATGGCTTCCAGGCCGGTCACGC
The DNA here is from genome assembly GCF_059369555.1 of Stenotrophomonas sp. YJH_SMC_21. Classification (NCBI taxonomy): domain Bacteria; kingdom Pseudomonadati; phylum Pseudomonadota; class Gammaproteobacteria; order Lysobacterales; family Lysobacteraceae; genus Stenotrophomonas; species Stenotrophomonas sp. YJH_SMC_21. Next base: position 51,065 of record NZ_JCAFSU010000011.1, on the reverse strand, counting down.
TGCGGCTGCGGTCGGTGGCCGCGCTGTACAGCTTGCCCAGGTCCGCGCCGGACCAGAAGCGGTTCTCGAACTCGTCGGCTTCGCGGGTGGCCTGCTTGAACACGCGGGCCTTGCGGAAAATGATCACCCAGCTGACGAACGAGCCGACCAGCAGCAGCAGCACGATGATCTTCACCGGCAGGCTGGCCTTGGCCATCAGTTCGAGGTAGTTGATGCCGCCGCCGGTGGTGGCCTGGGCAAGGGTCTGTGTCGCGGCGTTGCTGACGTCGGCCGGCAGTGCCTCGGTGACCGTGGCCTGCAGGGCCAGGAGCGTTGCGATCATCCGTTGTTCCTCAGTGTTCGGATTCGGGGTGGAGGTGGGGTTGCAGCACGGCAAGGACGGCCTCGTCCATGCCACGCGGGCGGAAACTGGCCGCGTCCAGTGCGGCGATGCGGACCTGGGCCGACAGCAGCAATTCGCCGTCGCGCAGGATCTGCTGGTCGAAGACCATGCTGGCCTTCTTCAGCTGGACCAGGCGGGCGCTCACCTGCAGGGTGTCATCCAGCCGTGCCGGCCTGATGAAATCCATCTGCATCGAGCGCACCGCGAAGACCATCCCGTGCTCGGCGCGCATGCGCTCCTGGCCGTAGCCGAGCGAACGCATCCATTCGGTCCGGGCCCGTTCCATGAAGGCCACGTAGCGGGCGTGGTAGACCACGCCGCCAGCGTCGGTATCTTCCCAGTAAATGCGTGTCGGCCAACTGAATAGTGGCTCAACCGACATCGGGAACCTCCGCGAACAGGTCCTGCGGCGGGTTCTTCGGCTTCAGACCCATGTGCCGGTAGGCCTTGTGGGTGGCCATGCGGCCACGCGCGGTACGCACCAGGAAGCCCTGCTGGATCAGGTACGGCTCGACCACGTCTTCCAGCGTGCCACGCTCTTCGGACAGCGCCGCGGCCAGCGATTCGATGCCGACCGGGCCACCATCGAAGTAGTCGACCATGGTCTTGAGCAGGCGCCGGTCAAGCTCATCGAAGCCTTCCGGGTCGACCTTGAGCATCTTCATCGCGGCCTGGGCCACGGGCTCGTCGATGTGGCCACCGGCCTTGACCTGCGCATAGTCGCGTACGCGTCGCAGCAGGCGGTTGGCGATACGCGGGGTACCACGCGCGCGGCGCGCGATCTCCCCTGCCCCATCGGCGGTGCAGTCGATGCCGAGGATGCTGGCGGAGCGGCGCACGATACGGGTCAGTTCCTCGACGCTGTAGAACTCCAGGCGCTGGACGATGCCGAAGCGGTCGCGCAGCGGCGCGGTCAGCAGGCCGGCGCGGGTGGTGGCGCCGATCAGGGTGAACGGCGGCAGGTCGATCTTGATCGAGCGGGCGGCGGGGCCCTCGCCGATCATGATGTCGATCTGGAAATCTTCCATCGCCGGGTACAGCACTTCCTCGACCACCGGCGACAGGCGATGGATCTCGTCGATGAACAGCACGTCGTGCGGCTGCAGGTTGGTCAGCAGCGCAGCCAGGTCGCCGGCCTTTTCGATCACCGGGCCGGAGGTCACGCGCAGGGCCACGCCCAGTTCGTTGGCGATGACATGGCTGAGGGTGGTCTTGCCCAGGCCCGGCGGCCCGAAGATCAGTACGTGGTCGAGCGCGTCGCCACGCCCCTTGGCCGCCTGGATGTAGATTTCCATCTGCTCGCGCACCGGCACCTGGCCGAGGTAGTCGGCAAGGCGCTTGGGGCGGATGCTGGCGTCGGCGGCGTCATCCTCGCGGGTGGCGCCGGCGCCGATGATGCGGTCGTCGGTCATGTGCTGATTATGCGGCAAAAGTGCGGGTTTCGGCCGGGCTGCGCCCGGCACCCGCAGAGGCAACGGCAACGGCAACATCCAGAGCAACAGCCGAAGCGGGCTTTCTGGGGAATGGCGGGGTGGGTCCGCTTGCGGGGGACGCTGCAAGTACGTCCATGTAAGCTCGGTCGCCGCATCCATGCGGCTCACGCCCCCGCAACCGGACCCACCCCGCCTTCGACAGTTTCCTGCGATCTGTCTGGATGGCGTGGCCTGTGCCTGCTCTTGTGGGTGTCGACCTTGGTCGACACGGCAGATCCACGCCATGCGTGGATGGAACAGAGGGGGAGAGTTGGCTCAGCTTCTGGCGCGCGGTGCCTCCGCAAGCGGAGCCCCCTTGTTGTTCAAGGGGGCGCGCCGATAGGCGGGGGGATAAGGTGGAATGCGCGGAACGCCGGCGCCAACGGCGCCTGCGTTTCAAGGGGGCGCGCCGATAGGCGGGGGATGAGGTGGAATGCGTGTGGGACGTAGCGCAGGCGGAGATTAAATCTCCACCTGCGCGCCGAGTTCGACCAGGCGGTTGCCCGGAATCCGGAAGAAACCGGTCGCGGGCGCGGCATTCCGGTGCATCAGCGCGAACAGCTTGTCGCGCCAGATGGGCATGCCGCGGTTGGCGGTGGCCACAATGGTTTCGCGGCTGGCGAAGAAGGTGGTGTCCATCGGGTCGAAGTAGATGCCACCGTGGTCACACGAGCGCATCAGCGCCAGCGGCACGTCCGGGGTTTCCATGAAACCGAAGCGCACATAGACCCGGTAGAACTCGTCGCCCACCGACTCGATCTTCAGCCGCTGCCCTTCCATCGCATAGGGAATGGGCAGGGTTTCCACGTGCAGGAACACGTTGCGCTCGTGCAGCACCTTGTTGTGCTTGAGGTTGTGCATCAGCGCGTGCGGGGCCACGGTCGGGTCGGCGGTGAGGAACACGGCGGTGCCCGGCACGCGTACCGGCGGTGCCAGCATCAGGCCCGGCAGGAAGGTATCCAGGCGGATGCCGTCCTTGCGGATCTCATCACGCAGCAGCTCGCGGCCACGGCGCCAGGTGCGCATCATGGTGAACAGGAAGATGCCCAGCACCACCGGGAACCAGGCGCCCTGCAGCAGCTTGGCGCCGTTGGCGATGACGAAGCCAAGGTCGATGATGAAGAACACCACGCACAGCGGCAGCAGCCAGCCACGCGACTTCGGCCACAGCGAACGTGCCACCACCGCCAGCAGCAGGGTGTCGATCAGCATCGTGGCCGACACCGAGATGCCGTAGGCCACGGCCAGGTTGGACGAACTACGGAACGCCAGCACCAGGCCGAACACCATCACTGCGATGCCCCAGTTGATGCCCGGGATGTAGATCTGGCCGATGGTGTCGTGCGAGGTGTGCTTGATGCGCATGCGCGGGATGTAGCCCAGCTGCATGGCCTGGCGCGAGACCGAGAACGCGCCGGTGATGACCGACTGCGAGGCGATCACCGCCGCCATGGTGGCCAGGATGATCATCGGGTACAGCGCCCACGAGGGCACCGCCTCGAAGAACGGGTTCTTCAGGGCCTCGGGGTGGTTGAGCACCAGTGCGCCCTGCCCCAGGTAGTTCAGCACCAGGCACGGCAGCACGAAGAAGTACCAGGCGTGGCGGATCGGGCGCAGGCCGAAGTGGCCCATGTCCGCATACAGCGCTTCGCCGCCGGTCACCGCCAGCACCACTGCACCGAGAATGAAGATGCCGTGCCAGCCGTGCTCCATGAAGAAGCGGATGCCCCACCACGGGTTGAAGGCCTTCAGCACCTCGGGCGCATCGACAATGTTGTAGATGCCGATCGCCGCCAGCGATACGAACCAGATCGCCATGATCGGGCCGAACGCCTTGCCGATCTTCTCGGTACCGAAGCGTTGCGCGGCGAACACTGCCAGCAGCACCACCAGGGTGACCGGCACGATGAAGACATGCAGTCCGGGCGCGGCCACCTCCAGGCCTTCGACCGCACTGAGCACGGACATGGCCGGGGTGATCACGCCGTCGCCGAAGAACAGCGAGGCGCCGAAGATGCCGAGGATGCCCACCACATAAGCCGAGCGCGAGCCATGGCGCAGCGTGCGCTGGGTCAACGCCATCAGCGCCATGATGCCGCCCTCGCCATCATTGTCGGCGCGCATGATGATGGTGACGTACTTCAGCGTCACCACCAGGTTCAGCGCCCAGAACGCCAGCGACAGCACGCCCAGCACGGTATCGTGGTCGCTGTTGAGCCCGTAGTGCGGCGAGAACGCCTCCTTCAGGGTGTACAGCGGGCTGGTACCGATATCGCCGAAGACCACGCCGATCGCACCGATGACCAGCGCCAGTCCTCCAGCGGAGGGGGCGTGGCCATGGCCGCCGGGGGCGGCTGCGTGCGGGGTTTGACTGCTGGACATGGGACTCCTGGCGAAGCTCAGGCGGTTTGTTGAAGGAAAGGAAGGCGGATCAACGCAGCGCCGACTGCAGCGCCTTGCGGATCACGGTGGCCACTTCGTCGCCTTCATTGAAGGCATCACGGGCCATGCGCGCGGCTTCGGCCGGCTTGTAGCCCAGCTGCTGCAGGGCCACGGTGGCGTCGGACAGCGGATCGGCCGGGGCCGGGCCACTGCCGGTGGGCAGCGCGCCGCCGGCACCGAACTGGGCCGCGCGGTCACGCAGCTCCAGCACCATGCGCTCGGCGGTCTTCTTGCCGATGCCCGGAATGCGGGTCAGCGCGGTGATGTCACCGGCCTGGACCATGCGCGCAAACTCCTCGACGGTGACGCCGGACAGCACGGCCAGCGCGATCTTCGCGCCGATGCCACTGACCTTCTGCACGTCGCGGAACAGGCGCCGCTCACCTTCACGCAGGAAGCCGTACAGCGAGACGCTGTCTTCCTTCTGCGAGTAGTGGGTGTACAGGGTGACCTCGCGGCCGAGCTCGGGCAGGTCGTAGAAGGTGCTCATCGGCGCCTCCAGTTCGTAGCCCACTCCGTTCACGTCCACCACCAGCCACGGCGGCGCCTTGTAGGCGACGATGCCGCGCAGTCGACCGATCATTGCGTGCAGCTCCTCATTTGCGGCCCCATGCCTGGCGGGCACTGAGCCCCAGGCGGTTGGCCGTCGCCCTTACGTGGGCATGGGTGATCGCCACCGCCAACGCGTCGGCCGCGTCGGCCTGCAGCTTGATTTTCAGGTTGAGCATGAGCCCGACCATGTGTTGAACCTGTTGCTTTTCGGCGCCACCGCGCCCGACAACCGCCAGCTTGATCTCGCTGGCAGCATATTCGTGCACCGGCAGGTCGCGCAGCACCACCGCCGAGATCGCCGCGCCACGGGCCTGGCCCAGCTTCAATGCCGAATCGGGGTTGCGGGCCATGAACACGCGTTCGATGGCCACTTCCTGCGGCTCATACTCGCGGCACAGGTCGGCCAGGCCCAGCACCAGCAGCTTCATGCGCTGCGGGAAGTCGTCAGCGCCCAGCAGCACCAGCGGCTGGTGGTGCACGTAGCTGACGCGGCCGGTGGCATCGACATCAATGATGCCGACCCCGGTCCGCTGCGAACCGGGGTCGATGCCGAGGATGCGGGTCATGCTGCACTCCTGGCGGGGCGGAACGGAATGCGCTGGCAGGCGTATGGGCTCATGACTGTCCGCGGTGACCGTTCAACGGCCCGCGCCCAGGCCGTCGAAGACGGCTCAGGCGTAGGCGTCGGCGCCGAGCTCGGCGTTGGAATACACGTCCTGCACGTCGTCCAGGTCTTCCAGCATGTCCAGCAGCTTCTTGACCTGCAGGGCGACCTCGCCCTCGACCTTGATGTCGTTATCGGCGCGGAAGGTGATCTCGGCGTGGTCGGCGACATGGCCAGCGGCGGTCATCGCGTCCTTGACTGCGCTGAACGCGTCAGGGCTGGTGACCACATCGATCGAGCCATCGTCCGGATAGACCACGATGTCATCAGCGCCGGCCTCGATTGCCGCCTCGGTGATGGCTTCCTCGTCGGCACCCGGGGCGAAGCTGAGCACGCCCAGGCGCTTGAACATGAAGGCCACCGAGCCTTCGGTGCCCATGTTGCCGCCGCACTTGCTGAACGCATGGCGGACATCGGCCACGGTGCGCACGCGGTTGTCGGTCAGGCAGTCGACGATCACGGCCACGCCACCCGGGGCGTAGCCTTCGTAGCGGATTTCCTCGTAGTCGACGCCTTCCAGTTCACCGGTGGCCTTCTTGATGGCGCGCTCGATCACGTCCTTGGACATGTTCACGGCCAGGCCCTTGTCCACCGCCACGCGCAGGCGCGGGTTGTTGTTGGGGTCGCCTCCACCGCCGCGCGCGGCAACGCCGATCTCGCGGATGATCTTGGTGAAAATCTTGCCGCGCTTCGCGTCGGACGCGTTCTTGCGGGCTTCGATGGAGGGGCCTCTACCCATGGGTGCTACCGTCTGGCTGCTTCAGGATCAAGGCGCGGATTCTACCTGATCGGGGACGGCAACCGTGTCTAGGGCGGAGAGATGCCGTCGGGCATGGCCCGGCGAAGCGCGTGCGAACCAACGGTTCGCACCCACCAGGGCAGGACGGTTCGCACCCACCGAGCCAGGGCGGTCGCCCCTACCAGATTACGCGGCGGCGGCGTCGCGGCTGTGGTCGAACTGGCCGTGGCGCAGGAAATGCGCGGTCTGCCGCGCGGCATCCGGCGACACGACCAGGCCGCTGTGGCTGGTGCGCACCACGCAATGATCGGTCAGGCCCGGCAGACGGGTTTCGGCCAGGGCCACGGTGCCATCGGAGGCGTCGTCCATCGCGCCCAGCAGGCTGCCCAGACCATGCGGCACCGAACCGGCGATCAGCCCGACCTCGGCCCTGCCCTGCCAGTCCGGCAAGCCGTCCAGCAGCAGCTCGCTGCTGCGCCCCAGCGCCAGGCCCCAGCCATGATCGGACAACGAGCGCGCGGTGCCACTGCCGCGCAGCGGTGAACCCAGGCAGACCACGCGCTGCACCGGCAGCTGCGGATTGCGCCGCAGCGCTTCCAGCGCCAACAGCCCGCCCAGGCTGTGGCCGACCAAACTCAGCGGGCCGGCGTCGGCCAGCCGCTCCAGCAGCTGCGGTACGGCCACGTCCGGGCCACCGAACACCGAGGAATAACCAAACGCGTGCACCTGGAAGCCGCGCGCGCGCAGGCGCCAGGCCAGCGGCCCGACCCAGGCGCGGGCATTCCAGATGCCATGCAGCAGCAATACGGGGGGAGTCATGCAAACAGCCTGGCGGTCAGCGGGGCAGGAACGTACGGTGATTGAACACGCGCGCGCAGCAAGCGGCAGTGAACATCAGGCCGCGCGCGGTGCGCGGCGCAGGATGAATTCGAGATCGTTCGTGTCGCCCACCGGGAACAGGTATTCGCCGGCCTTCTCGAAACCGTAGCGGGCGTAGAAGCGCTGTGCGCCGAAGTTCTCCGACCACACGCCCAACCACAGGGTGCGCGGGCCCTCGTGTTCCAGCCAGGCCAGCGCGGTTTCCAGCAGGCGGCTGCCCCAGCCGCAGCTTTGCTGCGTCTTGATCAGGTACAGGCGCTTGAGTTCGCCGTCACCGGGCTTCACGTCCGGGTGCGGCAGGCCACAGGGACCGGCGGCGGCATGGCCGACCGCCTCCCCGTCCAGCTCCAGTAGCCACACCGCGTAATCCGGGTGGGCCAGGATCACGCGCTGGCGCTCGACCGTGTAGGCCTCCTCAAGGAAGGCCTGCAGGTCCTGCGGCGGATACAGATGGCCGAAGGTTTCGGTGAACGTGCGGGCGGCCAGCGCCGACAGGGTCGGCGCGTCGTCCACGGTGGCGCGGCGGATGGAATACATGCAGCAAGTTGACGTCAGCGCGGAGGGGCGGTCAAGCCTTTTCCGACGATTCCGCTTCTTCGTCTTCCTCGTCCTCTTCCTCGTATTCCTCTTCGTCCTCGTCTTCTTCGCCTTCCTCGTCCTCGTCGTACTCTTCCTCTTCGTCGTCCTCGTAATCCTCGACGCCGAAGTCTTCTCCATCCCAACGGCCTTCGCCGTCGGCGACGAAGGTCAGGGCCATCGCGGCCGGGTTGGTACCGACGCGGACCAGCCAACCGCCGAACACGCGTGCACGCTCGGTGACCAGGTTGGCCTCGGAGCCTTCATTGCCCAGCTTTTCCCACTCCAGCGAAAACGCAAACTCGGTCATTGCCTGGATCTCCTGATCAGTTGGTCTTGGGGCGAACCTGGATGTGCACTTCGGCCAGCTGCGCGTCGACGATCGGCGACGGCGCGTCGGTCATCAGATCCTGTGCACCAGTGGTCTTCGGGAACGGGATGACGTCGCGGATCGACTCGGTGCCGGCCATCAGCGCGGCGATGCGGTCGATGCCGAAGGCGATGCCACCGTGCGGCGGCGCGCCGTAGTTCAGCGCGTCGAGCAGGAAGCCGAACTTGGCACGGGCTTCTTCGGCACCGATGCCCAGCAGCTCGAACACCGCGCTCTGCATGTCCGGACGGTGGATACGGATCGAACCGCCGCCGATCTCATTGCCGTTGAGCACCATGTCGTAGCCGCGCGAAACGGCGGTACGGGCATTGGCGCGCAGGTCGGCGATGTCGTCCACGGCCGGTGCGGTGAAGGGGTGATGCAGGGCGACGTAGCGCTGTTCTTCCTCGTCCCACTCGAACATCGGGAAGTCGGTGACCCACAGCGGCGCCCAGCCGTCGGCGACCATGCCGAAGTCCTTGCCGGCCTTCAGGCGCAGCGCGCCCATGAAGTCGGAGACCTTGTTGTAGCCGCCGGCACCGAAGAACACGATGTCGCCGTTGCCGGCGCCGACGTGGGCGACCAGCGCGGCGAACGACGCTTCGCTGAAGAACTTCTGGATCGGCGAGCTGATTTCGCCGTTGTCGGCGATCTTGATGTAGGCCAGGCCCTTGGCGCCGTACTTGGCGGCATGCGCGGCGTATTCGTCGATCTGCTTGCGCGACAGCGACGCACCGCCCGGGATGCGCAGCGCGGCAACGCGGCCCTCGGCATCATTGGCCGGGCCGGTGAACACCGGGAACTCGCTGTCCTTGACCAGTTCGGCCACGTCCACCAGCTCCAGCGCGATGCGCAGGTCCGGCTTGTCCGAGCCGTAGCGGCGCATGGCCTCGGCCCAGGTCATGCGCGGGAAGCTGGCGTCCAGCTGCACGTCCACCACTTCCTTGAAGATGGCGCGGATCATGTCCTCGACGAAATCCTGCACGTCGCGCTCGCGGACGAAGGCGAATTCCATGTCCAGCTGGGTGAATTCCAGCTGGCGATCGGCACGCAGGGCCTCGTCGCGGAAGCAGCGCGCGATCTGGTAGTAGCGGTCGAAGCCGGCCACCATCAGGATCTGCTTGAACAGCTGCGGGCTCTGCGGCAGGGCGTAGAACTCGCCCGGGTGCATGCGCGCCGGCACCAGGAAGTCGCGTGCGCCTTCCGGGGTGGCCTTGGTCAGGATCGGGGTTTCGATGTCCTGGAAGCCCTTTTCGTCCAGGTGGCGGCGCAGCGCCTGCACCAGCTTGATGCGGGTGCGCTGCATGCGCTGCATTTCCGGGCGGCGCAGGTCCAGGTAGCGGTACTTCAGGCGGGTTTCCTCGCCCGGGTTCTCGTGGGCGTGGAACGGCAGCGGCGCAGCCTTGTTCAGCACGGTGATGGCGGTGGCGATCACTTCCACCTTGCCGGTGCGCATCTTGTCGTTCACCGCGTGGCGGGCACGCACGACGCCTTCCACCTGCAGCACATCCTCGTAGCCCAGCGACGCGGCCACCGCGAACACTTCGGCATTGTCGACCTCCACCGTCACCTGCACGATGCCTTCATGATCGCGGAGATCGATGAAGCAGACGCCGCCCTGGTTACGGGCCACGTCGGTCCAGCCGGCGAGGGTGACAGTCTGGCCAATCAGGGTCTCGTCGACCAGGCCGCAGAAGTGGGTACGCATGGGGGGGAAGCTCCGCTGGAGAACGCCGGCACCGGATGGGGGCCGGAAAGCCTCGTATTCTGCGGCCGAGGCCCCGGCTGGGGCAAATCCGGCCAGTCACACCGGCTTGATCGTCCCCCTCCCTATAGTCGGGCACCTGCCACCGTATGGGATGCCGCCATGAAACCGCTGTCCCTGGCCAGCCTGGCCGTGACCCTCAGCCTGGGTGCGCTGGGCACCCTTGCCCTGCCCGCCCCGTCCGCCTCTGCGCAGAACGGGGTGATCCGCTGCGAAAGCCAGAGCAACCGCGAACGGGTCTGCAACACCGGCTGGCGCGGCGCGCAGCTGGTCCGTCAGTTGTCTGGCAGCCCCTGCGAGGAAGGGCGCTCCTGGGGCAGCCGCAATGGCAGCATCTGGGTGACCAATGGTTGCCGCGCCGAGTTCGTCGAGGCCCGTGGTGGCTGGGGCGGCGGCAATGGCGGTGGCTGGGGAGGCAACAACGGTCGGCCCGGCGAGACCATCCGCTGCGAAAGCCAGAACAACCGCGAGCGCAGCTGCCAGGTCGGCTGGCGCAATGCCCGCCTGGTCCGCCAGTTGTCCGGCAGCCCTTGCGACGAGGGCCGTACCTGGGGCGTGCGCAACGGCGCGGTATGGGTCAGCAATGGCTGCCGCGCCGAATTCGCCGAGGCCCGCGGCTGGGGCGGTGGCGGTGGCGGCTGGGGCGGTGGCAACAGCAACTATTCCGTCACCTGCAGCAGCAACAACAACCGCTCGCAGACCTGCGACTGGGATGAGCGCCAGGGCCGGCCGGTGCTGCAGCAGCAGTTGTCGGGCAGCGTCTGCCAGGAAGGCCGCAGCTGGGGTTACTCGCGTGGCCAGGTGTGGGTGAGCAACGGCTGCCGGGCGCGCTTCGGCACGCGGTGAGTGCAGGGTCGGGGTCAGAGCCCTCCGCAGGAGGGATCCGACCCCGGGATCACGGCGCGGGTGCTGTGTCGTCGCCCCACGGTGGCGGTGGCAGTTCGACCGGCTTGCTCAGGTCGAACTGGACGCGGAAGCGGCGGCCGTCCGGGCGCGTCAGTTCGTAGACGAACGTCTGGTCCGGATCGATCTCCATTGCCCAGGTGTTGTGCGTGGAAGCCAGCATGTCGGCACGGCGGAACATCGCCACCGAATCGGCATCGGCCGGGAACTGCTGGCGCTCGGCGGTGCCCGGCGGCGTGCTGTCGCCACCGTACAGGGTGATCGCGTCGGGGCTGCCGTCTTCGTGGCGATGGTCGTGCTTCAGCCGCAGCCCGTTCGGCGTGCGGGTCAGCACCCAGGTCCGCGAGTGGTCATCACCGACATGGAACGGGATGCGCAGCTCGTGCGCCGGGTCGGCGCAGCCGCGCACATGCATGACCAGGCGCTGCCCGGCGAACGGATCCTTGGAGGTCGGTGCAGGCGTGTCCTCCACCACCTTGCCGACGTAGGCCTGGCCGCAATGTGCGGCGACGGCGGCCATGAACGCATCGGCCGGTGCGGTCGCCAGGTCATGAGCGACTGTATCGGAGCGCTGCGTGCACGCAGCGAGGCTGAGCAGGAGGGCGGCAGTAGTGGCAACGGCAATCGGTCTCATGCCCCAACCCTAACGGCCATGGACGATGGGCGCAAACCGCGCGCCAGTCCCGCTCAGCGCTCGGCAGACGGTGCTGCCGGCAGTGCTTCGGTCGCCGCCACCGGTGCGGCCTCGCCCTCGCCGGCCGGCTCCTGCTCCACCGGATCAACGTCAAACGGTGTACGGAACACCAGCGACGGCAACAGCGTGGTCAGCGCCGCGTACAGCAGCAGCGCACCGAACAGCACCGCCGGAATCTGGAAGCGCTCACGCATGATCGCCGCCAGCACCAGGGTGAAGATCAGCGTCGGTGCCAGCGCCAGCGAGACCCGCAGGCTGCTGCGGAAGCTCTCGCCGAACATCACCCGGCGCTGCAGCCAGACCACGCCGATGCGCAGCGGCAGCGCCACCAGGGTGATCACGATGCCCAGCCCCAGCGCCTCGAAGCTCAGCGCTTCGGCGGGCACCTTGGTGCCGGCGTTGAAGAAGTAGAACGGCACGAAGAACGAGGCGAACAGGCGCAGCGCGTGCAGGTTCTCGTGCGAGGCCAGCAGCGGCATGCGCTGGTGCAGCAGGCGCGCGACCAGCCCGGCGATGAACGCGCCAACCAGGTAGTACACGCCCAGCAGGTAGGTGATGTAGGCCGCCACCATGCCGACCATCACCAGCAGCGAGAATTCCGAGCCCGGCGCGTGCGGTGCCACCCAGCGGCCCAGCGCGATGAACAGCAGCGGCAGGCCGATCATCATCGCCAGCAGTGCCAGGCTGGACAACGCCATGTGCCCTGGGTCACCGGCCTGCAGCACGATGAACAACGCCGCCAGCGCCAGCAGTTCGCCGGCGATGGCCTTGCTGGTCACCCAGAACCGCTCGTCTTCGCTGAGGCCCAGCCGCGACAGCGAGTCCATGATGAAGCCCGTGGACGGCGTCAGCAGCGCCAGCGCCAACAGGCCCGCGGCCTGCCACGGCAGCCCCGCATAGCGCCAGGCCAGCCAGCCCACGCCGAACAGCGTGCCGGTACGGATCACCAGGTGCGCCAGCAGCGGCCACATGCCACGGCGCAGCGCCTGCAGGTCCACTTCCAGGCCGGCGAACAGGAACAGCGAGGAAATGCCCAGCGTGGCCAGCAGGCCGATCACCGCATCGTGGGCCTGGTCGCCCAGCCAGAGCATGCCGATGATGCCGAACAGCAGGCAGGTCAGCGGCGCGGGCAGGCTGAAACGCTGCAGCGCGCGCGGAATCACCAGCAGCGCGAAGATCAGCAGCAGGTAGATCAGTTCATGGCTCATGGGGGACTTCCGTGTGGTTCGAACGCGCGCAGGATGCGCGCGCCGAACCGATCCGGCAAGCCACGTTTGAATGACCCCGGTTACCTCATCCGATCAACCGGTCGGCAATCCGCCCCACCTGTGCCAGCACGCTAGCGCGTTGCTCGTAGCTGATCGCGCCCGCCTGCAGATAAGCCGTCAACACCCACGGGGCGCCTCCGGCTACGGGCCACAGCACGGCGATGTCGTTGCGCGCGTCTTCACCATTGCTGCCGGTCTTGTCACCCACGCGCCAGCGCTTGCCCAGGCCCGCGCGCAGGCAGGCGTCGCCGGTTTCGTTGTCGATCAGCCAGTCGGCCAGCTGCTGCCGCGAAGCCGGTTGCAGTACCTCGCCCAACACCACGCGCTGCAGGGTCGCGGCCATCGCCGCCGGCGTGGTGGTGTCGCGCGGGTCGCCCTTGGCAAAGCTGTTCAGCTCCGGCTCCAGGCGGTCACTGCGGCTCACCGTGTCGCCGCTGGCGCGCAGGAACGCGGTCACTGCGGGCGGGCCACCGACCACGCCGAACAGCAGGTTGGCGGCGGTGTTGTCGCTGGTGATGATCGTGGCACGGCACAGGTCGCGCACGGTCATGTCCTTGCCGGCGTGGCGGCGGGTGACCGGTGCATGCGAGAGCAGATCGGCCTCGCCCACCGGCACGCGCCTGTCCAGCAATGCCGGCATGCGTTCGGCCTGGCTGAGCACGGTGGCCGCCAGCATGCTCTTGAAGGTGCTGCACATCGGGAAGCGCTCGTCCTGGCGATGACCGATGCGGCGACCGCTGGCAGTGTCCAGCAGGGTCACGCCGAGGCGTCCGGCGCAGGCCTTTTCCAGCGCGGCGAAATCACTGGCGGCGGTGATGGCGGCATCGGTGGGTGCGTTGGCGGTGGCCTTGCCCGCTGCACGTGCCAGCAGCGGCAAGGCAAGCGAGGAAGCCACGGCGGCAGCACTGAACTGCAGGAATCGGCGACGGGCGAGCATGCGGGTTCTCCTGGGGGACTGCTCGATTATTGAAGCCTTGATCGGGGGCGACCAGCGCAAAAAATCTGCGAGAGACATTAGTTCAATTAATGCCTGACGCATTCAACCCCTTAATTTTCCGAAATGTCTCGTTGAAGCGTTAGGATCATCCATCACTCCAGCTCACGACTGCGCGATGTTGCACCCTGCCCTGCCACTGAACGCGCTGCGCGCCTTCGAGGCCGCCGCCCGCCACCAGAACTTCACCCGTGCCGCGCTGGAGCTGTGTGTCAGCCAGGCCGCACTGAGCCACCAGATCCGTGGGCTGGAGGACCGGCTCGGCATCCGCCTGTTCCATCGCCTCCCGCGCGGCGTGGCGCTCACCGATGAAGGCGCGGCCCTGTATCCGGTGCTCAACGAATCGTTCGAGCGCATCTCCGCCAGCATCGCGCGTTACACCGGCGGACCTGCGCGTGAAGTGCTGACCCTGGGCGTGGTCGGCACCTTCGCCACCGGCTGGCTGCTGCCACGGCTGGCCGCGTTCGAGGCAGCGCACCCGGACATCGAGCTGCGCCTGCAGACCCACAACAACCGCATCGACCTGGCCGGAGAAGGGCTGGACCTGGCGATCCGCTTTGGTGATGGCGACTGGCAGGGCCAGGCGTGCACGGCGATCCTCGACGCGCCGTTTGCACCGCTGTGCGCACCGGCGCTGGCGCGGCGCCTGAAACAGCCACGCGACCTGGGCACGCTGCCGCTGCTTCGTTCCTACCGCAGCGACGAATGGCCGCGCTGGCTGCAGGCGGCCGGGGTCAGCGGCGTGGAAGCGCGCGGGCCGGTATTCGATTCCTCGTTGACGGTCGCGATGGCGGCCGCCGGTGGCGCCGGTGTGGCCTTGCTGCCGCTGCGCATGTTCGAGCAGGAACTGGCCGAGGGTCGCCTGCTGCAGCCGTTCAGCACCACGCTGGAGCTGGGGCGCTACTGGCTGACGCGGCTGCGATCGCGTGCAGAGCGCGAGCAGGCCAAGCGGTTCCGCGAGTGGCTGCAGGCACAGGGCGCGTAGTCAGTGCCGGCCGCTGGCCGGCAATCCCTTGATCGTTGTGGGCGCATCGCGCTGCCGGCCAGCGGCCGGCACTACCGGTCAGGACTCAAGCAGTTCCATCCAGGCGGCTTCGGCCTTTTCCAGCTGCGCGGCGGCGGTTTCGCGATCGCGGCCAAGCACGGCCATGCGCGTGGCATCGGCGTAGTTGGCCGGGTCGGCCAGCTGGCGGTCCAGCTCGGCCAGGGCACCTTCCAGCTCGGCCACCTTGGCTTCAGCGGCGGCCAGCTTGTGCGGGTTCACCGGCTTCTTCTGCACCACCTGCGCCACCGGGGCGGTCTTGACCACCACCGGCTCTTCCACCTGTTCCATGCGCGCCTTGGTGCCCTGCGCCTGCGGGCGGGTACGCAGCCACGCGGCGTAGGCATCCAGGTCGCCATCGAACGGCTCGACCACGCCATCGGCCACGCGCCAGTAGGTATCGCAGACCAGGCCGATCAGATGGCGGTCGTGAGAGACCATCACGATCGCGCCTTCGAAGGTGGCCAATGCTTCGGCCAGCGCTTCGCGCATTTCCAGGTCAAGGTGGTTGGTCGGTTCGTCCAGCAGCAGCACGTTCGGCTGCTGCCAGGCGATCAGCGCCAGCGCCAGGCGTGCGCGCTCGCCACCGGAGAAGCCATCGACCGGCTCGAACGCGCGGTCACCCGGGAAGTTCCACTTGCCGAGGAAGTCGCGGAACGACTGGTTCGGTGCGTCCGGGGCGATCTCGCGGAAATGCTCCATCGGCGACTGGCCTTCGTGCAGCGACTCCACCGTGTGCTGGGCGAAGTAGCCGATCTTCAGGTCCGGGTGCGCCATGCGCTCGCCGACGATCGGTGCCAGCTCGCCCACCAGGGTCTTCACCAGGGTGGTCTTGCCGGCACCGTTCGGGCCGAGCAGGCCAATGCGCTGGCCCGCTTCCAGACCGAAGCCGACGTTGTGCAGGATCACTGCGTCCTTGCCGTAGCCGGCCTCGACATGGTTCAGGCGGATCAGCGAGAACGGCAGCTTGGCCGGCGGCGCGAACTCGATGCGGAACTCGCGCTCGGCGCGCACTGCTTCGGTGCCGGCCAGCTTGGCCAGGCGCTTCATGCGGCTCTGCGCCTGCGCGGCCTTGCTGGCCTGTGCCTTGAAGCGGTCGATGAAGCTCTGCAGGTGGGCGCGCTCGGCCTGTTCCTTCTCGTGCGCGATCTGCTGCTGGCGCAGCTGTTCGGCGCGCTGGCGCTCGAAATCGGTATAACCGCCCGGGTAGAGCTTGGCGCCGCCGCCGTGCAGGTGCAGGGTGTGGGTGGCCACGTTGTCGAGGAACTCACGGTCATGCGAGATCAACAGCAGGGTGCCGGGGTACTTCAGCAGCCACTGCTCCAGCCAGTACACCGCGTCCAGGTCCAGGTGGTTGGTCGGTTCGTCCAGCAGCAGCAGGTCACTGGGCATCATCAGCGCGCGGGCCAGGTTCAGGCGTACGCGCCAGCCGCCGGAGAACGAGGACACCGCGCGGTGGTGGGTCTCGGCCGGGAAACCGAGGCCGTGCAGCAGCTTGCCGGCGCGCGCTTCGGCGTCGTAGGCCCCCATCTCGGCCATCTTCGTGTGCGCGTTGGCCACCGCCTCCCAGTCTTCGCGCGCGGTTGCTTCAGCCTCTTCAGCCAGCACCGCAGCCACATCGGTATCCCCGCCCAGCACAAAGCTCAGCGCCGGGTCCGGCAGCGACGGGGTTTCCTGGGCCACGCTGGCGATACGGACCTTGCCGGGCAGGTCGACGTCACCCTTGTCGGCCTCCAGCTCGCCCTTCACCGCCGCGAACAGGCTGGACTTGCCAGCACCGTTGCGGCCGACCACGCCCACCCTGTAACCGGCGTGCAGGGTCAGGTCGACATTGGACAACAGCAGCCGCTCGCCGCGGCGCAAGGCGAAATTACGAAGGGAGATCATCGGGGGAGGGGTCCATATAACCGGATGGAATGTGCTGGTGAGCACTGTTCCTGCGACGTAATTCTAGCGTTAACGAATACTTGACGCGCCCCGGGATGCGCGGCGGCAGGCCAACTCTCTCCCTCGTCGGCCCCGCGCAGCCCCCGGGCCCCACCTCCCGCCGCTGCCCTCTGCCGCTAAATGGTTGCTGCTGCAACGTTTTTTCCTGTTGCAACCATTTGACAGGCACTGAATATCCCGTTAATTCCTGCCTTGCGCACCGCAACAACCGCCGTCCGCCTCACCCCCGTGATGTCGATTCCGGTGCCACCCCCGCCAACCGGAGCCCCATCCCGATGACCCGCAAGACCAGCCTGATCGCCGCCGCCGTCGCTGTCGCACTCGGTGGCTCTCCGTTCGTTGCCGCTGCCCAGCAGGCCGGCACCGCCGCCAACACCCTGGACACGGTGATCGTCACCGGCACCCGCGTGGCCGACCGCACCGTCGCCGAATCGCAGTCGCCGATCGACATCATCACCCCTGAAGTGCTGCAGTCCACCGGCACCAGTGAACTGGCCACCGCACTGTCGCGCGCCCTGCCCTCGCTGAACTTCCCGCGCCCGGCCTTGACCGACGGCACCAGTGGCGTGCGCCCGGCGCAGCTGCGCGGCCTGTCGCCGGACCAGGTGCTGGTGCTGGTCAACGGCAAGCGCCGCCACACCTCGGCGATGATCAACGTCAACGGCAGCATCGGCCGTGGCTCGTCGGCGGTGGACATCAATGCGATTCCGATCGCCGCCATCGAGCGTGTGGAAGTGCTGCGCGACGGTGCGTCGGCACAGTACGGCTCGGACGCCATTGCAGGCGTCATCAACATCGTGCTCAAGGGCAGCGGCCGTGGCGGCAGCCTGGCCGTGGACTACGGCCAGTACTCGGCCGGTGACGGCAACAAGTACCAGCTCTCCGGCGATACCGGCGTCGAGTTCGGCAACGGCCGTGGTCGCGTGCACGTGGCTGGCCAGATCAGCCAGCAGGACGAGAGCAACCGCGCCGGCCCGTACCGCGGCGCCGCCCCGAACACCGGCAACTTCCCCAGCATCGGCCAGAAGACCTTCATCGTCGGCGACCCGCGCGTGGATGCCACCGCCGCGTCGGCCAACGCCAGCTTCGACTTCAGCGACCACGTGACCGGCTACGCCAGCGCGCTGCTCAGCAACCGCGACATCACCTCGTTCGCGTTCTACCGTTCGCGCAACCACAGCGGGCAGAGCGCGCTGCTGGCGCAGACCTACCCCGACGGCTTCGTGCCGGAGATCAACCAGTATTCGAAGGACCGCTCGCTGGTGGCCGGGGTCAAGGGCAACACCGACAACGGCTGGACCTGGGACCTGAGCCTGAACCACGGTGAGAACACCCTCGACTTCCACACCCGCAACAGCATCAACTACAGCCTCGGCGCAACCAGCCCGCGCTCGTTCTACGACGGCACGCTGAAATACCAGCAGGACATCTTCAATGCCGACCTGACCAAGTCGCTGGACTGGGGCCTGGCCTACCCGGTCACGCTGTCCTTCGGTGGTGAGTACCGCAAGGAAAAGTGGGACCAGAACCCGGGCGAACTGAACTCGTACACCGGCAGTGGCGCGCAGGGCTTCGCGGGCTTCACCCCGACCAATGAAGTGCATGCGGACCGCCACAACTACGCGGTCTATGCTGGCCTGGAAGCAGACCTGACCGAGAAGTTCTCGGCCGGCATCACCGGCCGCTACGAGGACTACTCGGACTTCGGCGACCGCTTCTCCGGCAAGCTGTCGGCGCGCTATGCATTCACCGACAAGGTCGCGCTGCGGGCCACCGCCTCCAGTGGCTTCCGTGCACCGTCGCTGGCGCAGCAGGGCTACCAGGCGGTCACCAGCCAGTTCCTCAATGGCGTATTCGTCGAGCGTGGCACCTTCCCGACCACCAGCCCGGCCGCGCAGGCGCTGGGCGCCTCGCCGCTGAAGGCCGAGACCTCCACCTCCTACAGCCTGGGCCTGGTGCTGCAGCCGGCCGACCGCCTGTATATCACCGTCGACGCCTACCAGATCGACATCGATGACCGCATCGCATTGTCGTCCAGCATCACCACCAACGCGGCCACCAGCGCGCTGCTGGGCACCCTGGGCCTGCCGCAGGTGACCGCTTTCTCCTACTTCACCAACGGCCTGGATACGCGCACCCGTGGCGTCGACTTCGTGTCCAGCTATACGGTGCCGTTCAACGCCAGCAGCCTGGAGCTGACCGCTGCGTACAGCTACAACGACACCGAAGTGCGCCGCGTCGGCGGCACCCCGGCGGTGTTCGGAACGCTGGGCCTGACCCAGTCGCTGATCGGTCGCGACGAAATTGGCCGCATCGAGGACAGCTACCCGCGCGACAAGGCGATCCTGAGCGGCACCTGGCGTTCGGACCACTGGGAACTGGGCCTGGCCGCCACCCGCTACGGCAAATTCACCGTGCGCAACTCGGCCACCGCGCTGCGTGACCAGACCTACGGCGACGCCTGGGTGGTGGATGCCTCGGCCAGCTACAAGCCGAGCAGCAACTGGACCCTGACCGTGGGCGCCGACAACCTGCTGGACAAGTACCCGGACCGCACCGAAGACCTGCAGAACTCGACCTTCGGCATGCTGCCGTACAGCAACTACTCGCCGTTCGGCTTCAACGGCGCGTATGTGTACGGGCGGATCAAGTACACTTGGTAAGCGACGCTCTGGTAGTGCCGGCCGCTGGCCGGCAACTCCTAGCCACATCTCTCACACCCGCCGGAGTGATCCGGCGGGTGTTTTGTTATGTGCTGCGGGCAAGATCAGCCGCGCGGCTGGCAATTGGACGTGCGATGACCTTCTACGATCACACGGACAGACTCGAGACAGTTGTCCAGACTGTCAAAATTCACGCTCACTTGAAGACCAGGCAGCGACCACCTCGCGCTGCCAAACGTTCCTTCATCAAGCCAACGACTGGCTCGTTGATCCATGCGCTCTTCGAGAATGGACGGCGGATCATCGAATTGAAGGCCGAATGGCAGCGGCCCAGCCCAGGCTCTTGAGTTTCCCAGTCGATCGCGGACGAAACTGATGCCGGTGCATACCGGATGGCTACCGGGCACGCCCTGCCTACTGTCAAAGTAAAGGATGAAGCCATGCTCGTCGGATCTATCAACGACCTCGCTGCTCGCCTCCGCCATCAGACTCGCAAGACCAAGGTCCCGGAACGCGACCTGGAAATCGGGGTCATTGGTCGATCTGCCGAGGACAGCGAGCACCTGCTCCGCCGAAGGGTACTCGCGCGTTGCCGGTGCGCAAGCCAATGGATGCATGGGAATTCCCAAGCTGATATCAAAGATCCCACACGCTCCTGCCTGTTTGATGCATCCAGCCTGATACGTCAGACGGATGCGGTAGTCAGGCAACCACCACGCGTCACGCCTGCCGGCGTGCAAGCTGTCCCCAAAGCCCGCCGTGGCGAGCCTTTCGCGCGCTGTCGTCCTATCGTCCTCCCATTGCAGGCCAAACAGCAGGTCGCCTTCGTACCTGCGCATGACATCCGGAATGCCGGCCGTCACCGCAACGTTGGTGAAGATCAGCTCACCGCTCTTGCCGTGCGAAGCAATGGATCGCCCGTTCCAGTAGTTGCGCTCGCTGAAGGAGAACAGCATGCCCCGCGCGCTCACACGCACAATCGTCTCGTAAGGGCTTTTGGCAGGCCGGGCCAGCTCTGGCCTTCGCCTGACGCCAAGCGACTGCAGCATCGTTGAGACGGCTGGGTCAGTGGCGCTTCTGCCAAACAGGGCTGTTATCGCCTGTAGGTCCATTCATTCCTCTTGTGGCAGCCCCAGGCTGACGCAGCGGACTCCCCTTTCACCGTCGTAGTCGACAGCCAGCTCCAGCTTTCCGAGCGTCCATGCGTCGACATTGCCAGACAGACCAAACACCGTTGGCGCCCCCAGATCGACAGATGCGTCCGACCTGATCTGGTCCCTGGACATCAGGAAGTTCAGGCCGAAAGGCATCGGCCCTTCATACTGGGTGCCGGTGTCATTTCGCCAGCCCCAGAAGATCACGTCGGTGAGCATCCAGGGGCCATCATCGATGTCGTGATAGGCGGTCTCTGAGACCAGACCGGCATCCTTGAATTCAAGCTGCAGTCCAGCAGCGTCATCTGCCCAGATCCGGTGACCACTGACACCCAGGCGGTAATCATCCAGATTCTGAAGCTGGATTCCGATCCTGGAAAAGATGGTTTCGAGCTCCTTCGATTCCGAATCTCTACCGATCGCGGCGATGAACTCTTCAACGGTGGGATGATTCATGAAATTCCGCCTATCTGTATGGGCGAGATGCGCCTACGTAGCGCTTACGGATGGTGATCGCTACGCTTGATGGGGATGCTCAACGAGATGCAGCGGATCGAGTCATCTGGACCAGAGAAATCAACCGCAAGCTCCAAGCCACTGACGCACCAGACATCCACCTCACCATCAAATCCCATTTCAACAGCATTCCCTGCACTCAACGCGGCGAGTCGCTCCCTTACATGCTGGCGCAGCATGGAAAAGCTCAGTCCACAGGGCAACGGGCCTGAGTAGGCAGGCTTCTCCTTCCTGACTTTGTTCTTCTTACTCACTCTCGCTCCCCAGAGCGCTACGCTCGTCAGTACCCAGGGCCCTTCGTCCAGGTCGTGGTAAGGAATGTCCACCAGCAGCCCGACGTCCTTGAATTCCAACTGCAGCGTATTTTCCTCGTCAGTCCAGAACCGCATTCCCGCCAACTTCAACGGATAGTGACGAAAGTCGCGCTCACCAATTTCCAGATCAAGGAGCAAGCGGGACAGGGGCGCCGAGCTTGTGTCTTGACCTATCGCCTGAATCACTACGTCAATGCCGGGAAGCTTCATGTGGTCGTTCGCCCATGCGGTCTGGAGAGAGCAGGCCCCTCTGATTGGTCAGCAGAACGGAGTAGCGGACACATGGTGACGTGTTCCGGACTCGAGGAACCCTCCGCCAGATTGCAAACTTCAGCACCGTCGCCTGCGCCTCCCGGCCGGCCACCGGCCCTTGGATGCTGTCGCATCGACTGAAAACCTTGGCGCACAGGGGCAAAGGGTCCTGCGATGGCACCGCCGCGTATCGAACCCATCCCCTTCCCGTGCCTTTCTCGGGTGGCGTCGGCCTGGCTGCGGTTCACGGTCCAGAGCCACTGGCCACCCCAAACAGGTCCGATCCCGACAGCGCCACCCTCGACCGCCCCGCACACGCCAGGCCGGACGCCGACCACTGATGGCTCCGCCCACGCAACGATCCGATACGCTGGCCCGGTTTGCCGTATCTGGCCGCATCGGTGAAAATCGGGGCATTCCCCCGATTTCCTGCGAGTGCCGATGCACCATGACACCGACCTGATCAACATCGTTGCCGTTGGCCTGGGGCTCGCCTTCATCTTCGGCGCGCTGGCCAACAAGCTCCGCTTGTCTCCCCTGGTCGGTTACCTGGTTGCTGGCATCTGCGTAGGTCCGTTCACCCCCGGCTTCGTCGCCGACCAGGCGCTGGCCAACCAGCTGGCCGAGCTGGGCGTGATGCTGCTGATGTTCGGCGTCGGCCTGCACTTCTCGCTGAAGGACCTGATGGCGGTCAAGGCCATCGCCATTCCCGGTGCCATCGGGCAGATCGCGGTCGCCACCCTGCTCGGCTGGGGTGTGGCCTCGCTGATGGGCTGGCCGGCCATCCATGGCGTCATCTTCGGTTTCTCGCTGGCTACCGCCAGCACCGTGGTGCTGCTGCGGGCGATGGAAGAACGCCGCCTGCTGGAGACGATGCGCGGCAAGATCGCGGTCGGCTGGCTGATCGTGGAAGACCTGGCCTGCGTGCTGGCACTGGTGATGATGCCGGTGATGGCCGGCGTGTTCGGCCCCGACGCGGCCAAGGAATCGCACTCGCTGGGCAGCGTGCTGGCCGACATCGGCTGGACCTTCGTGCAGCTGGGCCTGTTCGTGGCGGTGATGCTGGTGGTCGGGCGCCGGGTCATCCCGTGGATCCTGGAACGCATCGCCGGTACCGGTTCGCGTGAGCTGTTCACCCTGTCCGTGCTGGCGATCGCGCTGGGCGTGGCGTTCGGCTCGGCGATGCTGTTCGGCGTCTCGTTCGCGCTGGGCGCGTTCTTTGCCGGCATGCTGCTCAACGAATCGGAGCTGAGCCACAAGGCCGCGCATGATTCGCTGCCGCTGCGCGATGCGTTCGCGGTGTTGTTCTTTGTGTCGGTCGGCATGCTGTTCGACCCCAACATCATCGTGCAGCACCCGTGGCAGGTGCTGGCCACGGTGCTGATCATCATGTTCGGCAAGTCAGCCGCCGCGTTCTTCATCGTGCGTGCGTTCGGCCACCCGACCAGCACCGCGCTGACCATCTCGGCCAGCCTGGCGCAGATCGGCGAGTTCGCCTTCATCATCGCCGGCCTCGGCGTGGCGCTGCAGATCCTGCCGAAGGAGGGCCAGTCGCTGGTGCTGGCCGGTGCGCTGGTGTCGATCATGCTCAACCCGCTGGTGTTCGGCCTGCTCGACCGTTGGCAGGCCAAGCAGGAGCAGTCTCCGCAGGTACCCGAGCCGCCCGAAGCGATCGGCCCGTCGCGCGACCTGCATGACCACGCCATCGTGATCGGCTATGGCCGGGTCGGCAGCGAACTGGCACAGGTGCTGCGCGACCGTGGCGTGCCGGTGCTGGTGATCGATGACAACAAGGAACACGTCGAGCAGGCGCACGCCAAGGGCCTGGCGGCGATCCGCGGCAGTGCCGCTGCCGACCGGGTGCTGGCCGAGGCCCATCCGGAACGCGCGAAGATCGCGGTGCTGGCGATTCCGCAGCCGCTGGAAGCCGGTGAGGCACTGGCCAAGCTGCGGGCGATCAACCCGGATCTGACCCTGCTGGCGCGTGCGCACAGCGACGCGGAAGTGAAGCACCTGCTGGAACACGGTGCGGATGGCACGGTAATGGCCGAACGTGAGCTGGCGTATTCGCTGGCGGAGATGGTGATGGCCACGCCGCCGTATCGCGGGTTGGGCCAGCACAGTATTCCGGTGGTGTGAGGGGTGTGCGTGCGGCAGGGCTCGCAGCCCTGCACCTGCTGAAGCAACTTCAACTGCAACGGCAAAAGCAGGCATTCCGTGGGATGGCGGGGTGGGTCCGGTGGCGGGAGACGCCGTAAACCCTTCCATGGGGGCTTGGCCGCGGCTTGCTCGTGTGTGCAGTCCTTGCACACACGGCAAGACCAGGGTTGGGCGTCCTGCCCAACCCGCCCGAGGCATGCCTCGGGCCCATGCCGCGGACACTCCCGCCACCGGACCCACCCCGCCTTCGACAGATTCCTGCGATCTGCCGGAACGGCGTCCTGCTCTGGTAGGTGTCGACCTTGGTCGACACGGCGGTGCATGGGGTCAGATCCATTTTCCACAGGAAAACGGATCTGACCTCGGAAACAGAAAAATCCCCGGTCGACCCGCATCGACCGGGGATCTGGATCGCCACGTTGCCACGCCTTGGAGAGGCAGTTCCACCGTAGCGCATCGCGGCACCGGTGGTGATCGCCTGTGGCGATGACGACCAAGCGTGTGGCTATCAGGCGCCGGCCAGGGCCTGTTCCAGGTCGGCACGCAGGTCGCCGATATGTTCAATGCCGATCGACAGCCGCACGGTGTCTTCACTGACGCCGGCCTTGGCCAGCTCCGCCGCATCCAACTGGCGGTGGGTGGTCGAGGCGGGATGGGTGGCCAGTGACTTCGCATCGCCCAGGTTGACCAGGCGGGTGAACAATTTCAGCGCGTCAAGGAAACGTGCGCCTGCCTCGCGCCCGCCCGGCAGGCCGAAGGTCAGCACGCCCGAGCCGTGCCCACCCAGATAGCGCTGCGCGGCGGCGTGCTCGGGATCGTCGGCCAGCCCGGCATAGCGCACCCACGCCACCTTTGCGTGTGACTTCAGGAACTGCGCGACGGCCAGTGCGTTGGCGTTGATGCGTTCCATGCGCAGGGCCAGGGTCTCGATGCCCTGCAGGATCAGGAACGCATTGAACGGCGACAACGCAGCGCCGGTATTGCGCAGCGGCACCACCCGCGCGCGGCCGATGTAGGCCGCTGGCCCCAGGGCTTCGGTATAGACCACGCCGTGGTAGCTGGGGTCGGGCTGGTTGAGCCGCGCGAAGCGTTGGGGCTGTGCGGTCCAGTCGAAGCGGCCGGAATCGATGATCGCGCCGCCGAGGCTGGTGCCGTGGCCGCCCAGGTACTTGGTCAGCGAATGCACCACGATGTCGGCGCCGTGCTCGAATGGGCGCAGCAGGAACGGCGTGGCCACGGTGTTGTCGACGATCAGCGGCACGCCAGCGGCATGCGCGACCTCCGCAATCGCAGCGATGTCGGTGACGTTGCCGCGCGGGTTGCCGATCGATTCGACGAACACCGCCTTGGTGCGCTCGTCGATCAGCGCGGCGAACGCAGAAGGATCAGCCGGATCAGCAAAGCGCGCCTGGATGCCGTACTGCGGCAGGGTGTGCGCCAGCAGGTTGAGGCTGCCGCCATACAACGCGCTGGAGGCGACGATGTTGTCGCCAGCCTCTGCAATGGTCTGGATGGCATAGGTGATCGCGGCCTGCCCCGAGGCCAGCGCCAGCGCACCGATGCCGCCTTCCAGCGCGGCCAGGCGCTGCTCCAGCACGTCGGTGGTGGGGTTCATGATGCGCGTGTAGATATTGCCCGGTACCTTCAGGTCGAACAGGTCGGCGCCGTGCTGGGTGTCATCGAAGGCATACGCCACCGTCTGGTAGATCGGCACCGCCACCGCGCGGGTAGTCGGGTCGGGACGGTAGCCGCCGTGTACGGCCAGGGTTTCCAGTTGCCACTGCGGGTCGCTCATTGCGCCAGGCTCCATCCGGGGAAACCGCCACCATAGGCCAGCCGTCGCCGGCCGCTGAAAGCTGCTGGCGATGACGTCCATACCGGGGGTTATCAGGTTGGCCGCGATTCAGGCAGCGGTCACGGGGCGTTGATAGGCTTCGCCGCCGGGCGCTCCTGCCCGGGCACGGAGGCCTCACGCGCATGCAGCCATCCCCCTGGACACCCACCGCCAACGGTACCCCGACCCAGGTCTTGTTGGTGGAGGACGACCGTCGCCTGGCCGAACTGGTCAGCGACTATCTCCACGAACATGGTTTCGCCGTGCAGCATGTGGCACGCGGTGACCTTGCCGGCGCGGCCTGCCGCCAGCATGCGCCCGAGCTGGTGGTACTGGACCTGATGCTGCCCGGCCTCGGCGGCATCGACGTGTGCCGGCAGATCCGCAGTTTCTCCGACGTGCCGATCCTGATGCTGACCGCCTGCGAAGACGACATCGAGCAGGTGCTGGGCCTGGAATCGGGCGCCGATGACTATGTGCACAAACCGATCGAGCCACGCCTGCTGCTGGCCCGCCTGCGCGCCCTGCTGCGCCGCCGCCATGGCAGCAGCAACACCGGTACACCCAGCCGTCTGATGCATGGCGAACTGCTGATCGACCGCATGCAGCGCGAAGTGCACCTGCACGGTCAACCGGTCGAGCTGGGCACCACGGAATTCGAGATCCTGTGGCTGCTGGCCAGCCAGCCGGGGCAGATCCTGTCGCGCGACCAGATCCTGCAGGCGGTGCGCGGCATCGGCTTTGACGGCCTGGACCGCAGTGTCGATGTCAGCATCGGCAAGCTGCGCCGCAAGCTCGGCGATGATGCGCGCGAACCGCGGCGGATCAAGACCGTGTGGGGCCGTGGCTACCAGTTCAATCCGTCGGCCTGGACGGCATGAAGCGGCTGTTCCTGTGGTTGTGGTTTATCACGGGTGCCTGCTTCCTGGTGTCGGTGTTCTTCCTCAACCACATCCTGGACGGCATCTACACGCCCGTGCAGGATCGCGTCTTCGTCCAGCAGGTGCGTGGTCAGGTGTACGCCCTGCGCAGTGGCCTGGCCGGCCTGGATGCCGACCAGCAGCGTGAGCGCCTGAAGCAGTGGCAGCCACACTACGGCATCGCCCTGACCCTGCTCGACAAACCTCCCGCACTCGACGCGCAGGAACAGGTGGCCGTGAAGGCCGATGGTTTCATCGTGCGCGATCAATACCAGCAGGTCCTGCTGCCCATCGAGGGCAGCGATGGCCGCTGGCTGCACCTGCGCCTGCCTGGCGCGGTGCAGATGACGACGTACATGACCATCGCCGCCTACCTCAGCATCCTGCTGCTGGTGGGCGCCAGCCTGTACGCGTGGGTGCGCCTGCTCTGGCGCGACCTGGAAGCGCTGCGCCGGCATGCCGACCGCATCGGTTCGGGCGATCTGCAGGCACGTGCGCAGGTCTCGCCACGCTCGCAGATCCGGGTCATCGTCGACCACTCCAACCGCATGGCGGCACGCGTGGCCGAACTGGTGCAGCGCCAGCGCGACCTGACCCATGCGATCTCGCACGAGCTGCGCACGCCGATCGCGCGCGTGGCCTTCGGCCTGGACCTGATGCAGGACAGCGATGACCGCGAACGCCGCGAACGGCTGGCGCGGGGCCTGCACGGTGACCTGGCCGAGCTCAACCGGCTGGTCAGCGAACTGCTGGCTTACGAACGGCTGGAGCATCCCAGCGAGGGCGAACCGATGCAACGCATCGAAGCCAACGACTGGCTGCAGGCCTGCCTGGCCGATGCGCGCCGTGATGCCGAACGTGCCGGCGTGATACTGCGCGTGCAGCCCAGCGCGTTGCCGCGGGTGGATGCCGAACCACGCCTGCTGCAGCTGGCACTCAGCAATCTGGTGGGCAATGCGCTGCGCCATGCGCGTTCGCAGGTGGAAGTCTCGCTGGTCGGTGTCAGCGGCCGCGCCTGCCTGCGTGTGGATGACGACGGTCCCGGCATTGCCGAAGCCGATCGCGAGAAGGTGATGCGCCCGTTCACCCGCCTGGACGACAGCCGCAGCCGCGATACCGGGGGCTTCGGCCTGGGCCTGGCCATCGTCAGCCGCATTGCCGTCCGCCACGGCGGCGAGCTTCGCATCAGCCGCGCCACGTTGGGCGGCGCGCGCATGGAAATGCACTGGCCGCTGGCTGCCAGCTGAACGCCCCTGGGCGCGATTACAGTTGATTACAACTCCCGCACAACTGCGGACGGATCGGTCGCCGGCGTATCGCCACGCTAGCGACCCTGCAGCACTCGCCGGATGCGCGTGCTGCCTTCCTCCCATTGTCGAGAGTTTCCATGTCCCAGCTTCGCCGTTCCCCCGCCCTGCTCTGCCTGGCCCTGTTGCCGCTGTTCGCCGCACCGATCGCCCACGCCAAGGATGACCACTGGACCTTCGAGGTCGCTGCCGGCGGTGGCGTGGCGCCGCGCTACAGCGGCAGCGAGGAGTATCGTGCGACACCGTCGTTGTCCTTTGATGTCACCTCGCCGGGTGGATGGTTTCTGGGCACCAGTGGCATTGGCTGGGGCACCTCCATCGGCGAGCACACCCGCGTGCGCGCGTATGTCGGCGCCAGCGGCATCCGCAAGGAAAAGGACTCGCTGCTCGGCGGTTCCGACTTCCTGCGCGGCATGGGTGATATCGATACCCGTCCCCTGGTCGGCATCTCGGCTGGTTATACGCTGGGCGAAGCCGTGCTGAGCGGCTCCTGGCAGTTCACCCGCAAGGACGAGGACAAGGCCGAGAACGGCCTGGCCACCCAGCAGATCCATCTGAACCTGAGCATACCGCTGTTCGACCTGGCCGGCGGCGTGGTCAGCGGCAGCGTGTCCACCGACTACGGCAACCGCGGCTACATGCAGACCTGGTACGGCGTCAGCCCGGAACAGGCGGCGCGTACCGGCTTTGCCGAGCACAAGCCAAAGGCCGGCCTGGTCAGTGCCGGTGTCGGTCTGAAGTGGAGCCACCGCGTGGGCCGCAACGGCAACTGGTACATCTCGGCCGAAGGCACGCGCCTGCTCGGTGATGCCGCCGACAGCCCGATCGTGCAGAAGGCGAACCAGTTCGGCTTGATGAGCGGCTATACGCACCGCTTCTGAGTGAGCGCCGGGCATTGCCCGGCCCACTTCGCAGGAAACGGGGCGCTACGGCCAGGCAGCGCCCCGTGTGAATCACGCTTTGGCGAACACCAGGCGGCCGCCGTCGTTTCCGACTTCGATGGTATCGCCGTTGACGAAAGCACCGGACAGGATCTGCTGCGCCAGCGGATTCTCCAGCTGCGACTGGATTGCACGCTTCAACGGGCGCGCGCCATAGACCGGATCGAAGCCGACGTTGCCGAGCAGGTCGAACGCCGCATCGGAGACCGCCAGCTTCAATCCGCGCTCGGCCAGCCGCTTCTCAAGCCCACGCATCTGGATGCGCGCGATCTGCTTGATCTGCTGCTTGTCCAGCGGGTGGAACACCACGATGTCGTCCAGGCGGTTGATGAACTCCGGACGGAAGTGCGCCTGTACCACGCCCATCACCGCCGCCTTCATCTGCGTGTAGGCCTCCGGACTGTCGTCGGCGCTCATGTCCTGGATCTGGTGCGAGCCCAGGTTCGAGGTCATCACGATGACGGTGTTGCGGAAGTCCACGGTGCGGCCCTGTCCATCGGTCAGGCGGCCATCGTCCAGCACCTGCAGCAGGATGTTGAACACATCCGGATGCGCCTTCTCCACTTCGTCCAGCAGGATCAGCGAGTACGGACGGCGACGCACGGCCTCGGTCAGGTAGCCACCTTCCTCGTAGCCCACGTAACCCGGAGGCGCGCCGATCAGACGGGCGACGCTGTGCTTCTCCATGAACTCGCTCATGTCGATGCGGATCATCGCGTCGGCGCTGTCGAACAGGAATTCGGCCAGCGACTTGCACAGCTCGGTCTTGCCGACACCGGTCGGGCCGAGGAACAGGAACGAGCCGGCCGGGCGATTCGGATCGGACAGGCCCGCACGCGAACGGCGCACGGCATCGGAGACGACCTTGATCGCTTCTTCCTGGCCGACCACGCGGTTGTGCAGCACCTCTTCCATGCGCAACAGCTTGTCGCGCTCGCCTTCGAGCATCTTGTTGACCGGGATGCCGGTCCAGCGCGATACGACTTCGGCGATCTCCTCGTCGGTCACGCGGTCCTGCACCAGCTTGAAGTCCTTGTGCTCGGCCTCCTGGGCCGCGGCCAGCTGCTTTTCCAGCTGCGGCAGCAGCCCGTACTGGATCTCGCTCATCTTGGCGAAATCCTGGCGGCGCTGCGCGGCCTCCAGCTCCAGCTTGGCCTGCTCGACCTGTTCCTTGATCTTGGTCGCGCCCTGCAGCGCGGCCTTCTCCGACTTCCAGATTTCATTGAGGTCGGAGAACTCGCGCTCCAGCCCGTCGATGT
Organism: Stenotrophomonas sp. YJH_SMC_21; assembly: GCF_059369555.1. Lineage (NCBI taxonomy): Bacteria > Pseudomonadati > Pseudomonadota > Gammaproteobacteria > Lysobacterales > Lysobacteraceae > Stenotrophomonas > Stenotrophomonas sp. YJH_SMC_21. The sequence goes on along the minus strand of NZ_JCAFSU010000011.1, from coordinate 21,056 downwards.
CGTTCTCCAGGTCGGCCAGGCGCTGCCGCGAGGCTTCGTCCTTCTCCTTCTTCAGCATCTCGCGCTGGATCTTCAGCTGGATCACCCGGCGCTCAAGGCGGTCCAGCTCTTCCGGCTTGGAGTCGATCTCCATGCGCAGTCGCGAGGCGGCTTCGTCCATCAGGTCGATGGCCTTGTCCGGCAGCTGGCGGTCGGTGATGTAGCGGTTGGACAACGTCGCAGCCGCGACGATGGCCGGATCGGTGATCTCCACGCCGTGGTGCACCGCGTACTTTTCCTTCAGGCCGCGCAGGATCGCGATGGTGTCCTCCACCGACGGCTCGCCCACGAACACCTTCTGGAAGCGACGCTCCAGCGCAGCATCCTTCTCGATGTACTTGCGGTATTCGTCCAGCGTGGTGGCGCCGATGCAGTGCAACTCGCCGCGTGCCAGCGCTGGCTTCAGCATGTTGCCGGCATCCATCGCGCCATCGGCCTTGCCGGCGCCGACCATGGTGTGCAGTTCGTCGATGAACAGGATGATCTGGCCTTCGTTCTTGGCCAGGTCGTTGAGCACGCCCTTCAGGCGCTCCTCGAATTCGCCGCGGAACTTGGCCCCGGCAATCAGCGCGCCCATGTCCAGCGACAGCACGCGCTTGCCGCGCAGGCCCTCGGGCACTTCGTCGTTGATGATGCGCTGGGCCAGTCCTTCCACGATCGCGGTCTTGCCCACGCCGGGTTCGCCGATCAGCACCGGGTTGTTCTTGGTCCGGCGCTGCAGCACCTGGATGGTGCGGCGGATTTCCTCGTCACGGCCGATCACCGGGTCGAGCTTGCCGCTCTCGGCACGCGCGGTCAGGTCGATGGTGTACTTCTCCAGCGCCTGGCGCTGTTCCTCGGCATTCTCCGACTGCACGTTCTCGCCGCCGCGCAGCTTGTCGATGGCCGCCTGCAGGCGGGTCTTGTCGGCACCGGCGGCGCGCAGCGCCATGCCCAGCGTGCCGCCGTCGTCCAGCGCCGCCAGCACGAACCACTCGCTGGCAATGAAGGCATCCCCGTGCTGCTGGGCCAGCTTGTCGGTCTGGTTCAGCAGGCGCCCCAAGTCGTTGCCCATCGAGACGTTGCCAGCCTGGCCGGACACCTTCGGCAGCGCATCCAGCGCCTCGGTCAGGCGCTCGCGCAGCACCGGCACGTTCACCCCGGCCTGGGCCAGCAGCGGACGCGTGCTGCCGCCCTGCTGGTCCAGCAGCGCGCTGAACAGGTGAACCGGTTCGATGATGCTGTTGTCGCGGCCCACGGCCAGCGACTGTGCGTCTGCCAGCGCCTGCTGGAAACGCGAGGTGAGCTTGTCCATCCGCATTGCGAATCCTCATCGGTCATCAGGGCCGGCCCGCGCCGGCGATGCTGGAAAGATGCGGTTGCCCCACCCGGTTTCAAGGGTGGCTGCGACTGCACCCCGAGGCCAGTCAGGCTTCGGCCAGCATGCCGGAACCGGTGTGGTCGGCGCGTTGATCCCGATCAGTTCCACGCGGTGAACGGGCTCAGCGAGTGATCGCGCTGCGGATCGCCCGCAGCTGCTGCTTGACCGCCCGCGCCTGGGCGGCATCCATCCGCAGCAGCGCCTTCTGCGCGATCGAGCGCGACTGCAGGGTGGGATCAACAAAGCGGTAGCGGCCGCGTTCATCGCGCTGTACCACTGGGGACTGGGCCAGTTCCGGGGTGTCCAGCAGGTGGTCGATCACCGCGACCAGGCGGTCGTTGAAGTACCCGTCGGGCCGGCCCAGGTCCACATAGGCCTGCTGGATCAGCGGATAGAAGCGCTTGTAGGCGGTGGCCGTTGCCGCCGGGTCGAGCGCGGTGAAGGCCTGCACGTAGGGCGCGTAGCGCGCCGCGTTGCTGGCGGCGATGCGTTCGCCGCCCTCGGCGGGTTCGACCTGCAGGCTGCCCGGCAGCGGCCGCGCGGCCAGCGCGGTCGGCGGCACGCTGGGCTTGTCCAGGTTGTCGAGCTGGGTAACCAGGCGCTGGATCAGGTGGTCGCGCAGCAGCAGGGTCAGTGGCCCCTCGCCCTGGAACAGCTGGCTCAATGCGCCCCAGGCCGCCGCATCGCTGTCGGCCAGCGTTGGCAGCGCCGGGTCGGCCGCGGCCTCGGTATCCAGCGGATGCCTGATCGGCGGTGGTGCCGGCGCGGGCTGCGCGGCCGCCTGCGGTTGTGGCGGCGCGCCGGTACTGGCGGGGGTTGATTGCACCGGCACCGAAACACCGTCTGCCAGGCGCTTCAGCTGATCGCAGAACAGCCAACCACCGGCACCACCGATCACCACCACGCCCAACACCCAGGGCCATACCGCCTTTCCACTCTGCATGCTGCAGCACCTCGTTCCATACGCATGGTGAAGGTGTGACCCCACCGATTGCAGCCGGTTCCCCGCCTGTTCCGCTGCCGTTCGGGTTGAGGCCTGCAGCAAGGCCGTGCTCACACTTGCTTTGCATGCAGCGCGCGAGGCTGTGAGCCTTGTTCTGTGGAGGCACTGCCATGCAGTACGCGCTGTATTACTGGACCGGCATCCAGGGCCGTGGCGAGTTCGTGCGGCTGGCGCTGGAGGATGCCGGTGTCGACTACATCGACATGGCGCGGGTGCACGGCGATGCGGTGATGCAGCCGTTTCTCGATGGCGGCAGTGAAGGTGCGCAGCCCTTCGCGCCGCCATTCCTGAAGGCGGGCCGCCAGGTCATTGCACAGGTCGCCGCGATCCTGGATTTCCTCGGCCCGACGCTGGACCTGGTGCCGCAGGCGGCCTCGCGGCGGGTGCAGGCACTGCAGTTGCAGCTGACCATCGCCGACCTGGTAGCCGAGGTGCACGACACCCACCATCCGATCGCCGCATCGAAGTACTACGAAGAGCAGAAGACCGAAGCCAAGGCACGGGCCGCCTCACTGCGCAGCGAACGGCTGCCGAAGTTCCTCGGCTACTTCGAGCAGGTGCTGGCCGCCAATGGTGGCCGCCACGCACTGCGCGAGCATTCCTATGTTGATCTGTCGCTGTTCCAGCTGCTGAGCGGACTGGACTACATGTTCCCGCGCCGCATGCAGGCACTGGCGCCGACCCTGCCCCTGCTGCGTGCGCTGCAGGAGCGGGTGGCAAAGCGGCCGAACATCGCCGCCTATCTGGCCTCGGAGCGGCGGTTGCCGTTCAACACCAACGGCATCTTCCGCCACTACCCGGAACTGGACGCCGAACGGTAGTGCCGGCCGCTGGCCGGCAGCTGCACGATCCGACCGAAGCCCATGAGGATGCCGGCCAGCGGCCGGCACTACCGTTGGGTCAGTTGTTTTCACCCAGCGGCTGCACCGGCTGCTTCTGCAGCGAAAGCAACCCCAGCAGCAACGCCAGTGCCACGTAGGCACCAGCGAACTGCCAGCTGATGATGCGCGCCAGGCCGTCCAGCTCCCACGGCAGGTAGATGCCACCACGCGGATCCACCGAGTGGATCAGGCCGAACAGGGTCAGCACCGCAGCCACCAGCAGGAAGCCGCAGGCACGGCGCAGGCGGCCATCGACCATCGCCGCCACCGCCGAAATCCACAGCATCGAGGTGATGATGAAGCCGTTGCCGAGGGTGAAGATCACCGCCAGCTCGGGCAGGCCATGGCCGTCGAGCTTGGTCAGCAGCTGCGGCAGCTGGTCCGGCGCGATCCAGCCGGGTGCCTTGATCGCCAGCAGGTACGCCACCGACGGCAGGAAACCGAACACCATCGCACCGGTGTGGTGACGCGGCGTGGCCTGGAAGGCCTGGGTGGTGATGTCGATGGCCACGTACACGATGATCGGTGCCAGCACCGCCAGCGGCAGCCACTGCACCAGCCCGGAGATGATGCCGAGCATGCCGCCGATGCCGACGAACAGGCCGGTCAGCAGCGTATAGCCGCTGCGCGCCCCCATGTGCTTGTACGCCGGCTGGCCGATGTACGGCGTGGTCTGCGCCACGCCGCCACAGACGCCTGCCACCAGCGTGGCCACCGCTTCCACCAGCAGGATGTCGCGGGTGCGGTAGTCGTCGCCGGCTGCGCGCGCGCTTTCAGACACGTTGATGCCGCCGACCACCATCAGCAGGCCGAACGGCAGCAGCAGCGGCAGGTAGGTCATCGCGGTGGGCAGGCCGTCGAGGAAGCCCAGTGTCGGCAGCGGCAGCACCACCTGCGGCGGCACCCACTCCGGTACATGGAAGCCGGGTGCGCCCAGCCCGGCCAGGCCGAGGCCGTAATACAGCACGGTGCCGAACACGAAGGCCAGCAGCACGCCCGGGCCACGCACCGGCAGCTTGCCCTTGGCGATCAGCACGTACAGCAGCAAACCGAGCGTGGTGAAGCCGACCAGCGGCGAGCGCAGCGTTTCCAGCAGCGGCAGCAGGCCCATCAGCACCAGCGCGATGCCGGCGATGGAACCCAGCAGCGCGGCTCGCGGCAGCGCGCGGGTGACCGCTTCGCCGAAGAACGACAGCACGAACTTGAGCACGCCGATGATGACCAGCGCGGCCATGCCCAGCTGCCAGGTGGCGATGCCCGCAGCGTGCGGGTCCATGCCCTGCTGCTTGAACGCGAGGAAGGCCGGGCCGAGCACCAGCAGCGCCATGCCGATGCTGGTCGGTGCATCCAGACCGAGCGGCATGGCGGTGACATCGTCTCGGCCGGTACGCGCGGCCAGCCGGCGCGCCATCAGGGTGTACAGCAGGTTGCCGACCAGCACGCCGAAGGCGGTGCCGGGGAACATGCGGCCGAACACCACGTCGGCGGGAAACTGGAAGATCCCGACCAGGGCCATGGCGATGAAGCCGAGGATGGAGAGGTTGTCGACGACCAGGCCGAAGAAGCCGTTGAAGTCGCCGGCGACGAACCAGCGACGCGGTGCGGCGGAAGCGGGAGCGGACATGGAAGGGGCGGTGGGGGTGGGGACCGCCGATGGTAGGCCCAGCGGGGCCAGCGCGCCAATTCCGTGGTGGAATGATGGGTTCCAGCCAACGGCGGGGCCCCTCGTGGCTGGGTTGGTCGCGGACAGCGGACCTCAGGGGGTGGGCCGGGCGGGTAGGCTGCGCAGGGGGGCGCTGCAAGTACGTCCCTGTAAGCTCGGTCGCCGCATCCATGCGGCTCACGCCCCTGCGCAGCCTACCCGCCCGGCCCCTGACAGTTTCGTGCGCGTGCCAGCCACGGAAGAGAATCAAAAGATCAAAAGCAAAGGCAGGCGCTCGTTGTAGCGCCGAGCCCCTGCTCGGCCGCTGTACGCGAAGCCTCTGAGCCGAGCATGGCCAGGCTCTACAGAAGATCATTCCGATCATTCATTCGTTCATCCACGCATGGCGTGGATCTACCGTGTCGACCAAGGTCGACACCCATCAGGCACCGGCCATGCCATTCCGACAGATCGCAGAAATCTGTCGAAGGCGGGGTGGGTCCGGTTGCGGGGGTGTCCGCGGCACGGATGCCGCGGCCAAGCCCCCAGGGACGGGTTTACGGCGTCCCCCGCAACCGGACCCACCCTGCCATCCCACGGAATGCCCGCTGTTGCTGTTGCTTCGGTTGTTGCTGTTGCTTCGGTTGTTGCTGTTGCTTCGGTTGTTGCTGTTGCTTCGGCTGTTGCATTGGCCTCTGCGGGTGCAGGGCGCAGCCCTGCATCGACCACCCCCTCACTTCTTCAGGAAGTTGTCCACCAGCAGATGCTTCACGTCGTCGAAGCGGCCGTTCAACACCGCCTTGGCTGCATACAGCGCGGTACCGGCCACCTGCTTGGCCTCGATCTGCGGCGGCATCACCAGCTCGGCGCGACTGGTATGCACGTCCAGCAGCGCCGGGCCACGCTGCGACAGGAAATCCTGCACCGCTTCTTCCAGATCCTCGCTGCGCGTCACCGTGCGGCCGTGGAAACCGATCACTTCGGCAAGGCGGCCAAAATCCGGGTTCTTCAGGTCGGTGTAGTTGTCCAGCAGGCCTTCCACCTTCTGCTCCAGCTCGACGAAGTTCAGCGAGCCATTGTTGAACACCACCACCTTGATCGGCAGGTTCTCCTGCACGGCCGTCAGCAGGTCGCCCAGCAGCATCGCCAGGCCGCCATCGCCGGACAGCGAAATCACCTGCCGGCCGGGGAACGCCTTCTGCAGGCCCAGTGCCTGCGGCATTGCATTGGCCATCGTGCCGTGCAGCAGGCTGGTCAGCGTGCGGCGGCGACCGTTGACGCGGATATGCCGCAGCACCCAGACCATCGGCGAGCCGCCGTCAGCGGTGAACAGCGCATCGTCGCTGGCGTACTTCGACAGCAGCGCGGTCAGATGCTGCGGGTGGATAAGCTCGCCCTCGCCCGGCTGTTCTTCCTGCTCGCGCTTCTTCAGCGCCTTGTCGCGACGTTCGATACATTCGTCCAGGAAACTGCCGTCCTCGCGCGGCGGCAACATCGGCAGCAAGGCATCCAGCGTCGGTGCAATGTCACCGACCACGCCGAGGTTCACCGGATGGCGGCGGCCGAGATGGCTGCCATCGCGGTCGACCTGGATGATCGTGGCCTTGTCCGGGTAGAACTGGCCCCAGGCGAAGTCGGCGCCGAGCAGCAGCAGCGTGTCGCACTCCATCAGCGTGTGGAAGCCGGATTCGATGCCGAAGATGCCGGTCATGCCCATGTTGTACGGGTTGTCCGGCTCAACGAAATCCTTGGCGCGCGAGGTGTGCGCGATCGGTGCCTGCAGGCGCCGGGCCAGTTCCAGCAGCTGTGCGTGCGCACCCTGGCAACCGGCGCCGGCGTAGATGCCGATGCGCTTGCCCTGCCCCAGCAACTCGGCGATGCGCTGCAGCTCAGCATCCGACGGGCGCAGCACCGGCTGGGTGTAATGCACCGAGAACGGCACATCGTGCTTCACTTCGGCCTGGCTGATATCGGCGGGCAGGATCACCACCGCCACGCCACGGCGGCTGATCGCGGCCTGGCAGGCCAGGGTGACCACGCGACGCGCCTGCTCGGCGCTGTGCACCTGCTCGCAGAACACCGAACAACTGGCGTACACCGCCTTGAAGTCCACTTCCTGTGGGAATTCCATGCCCAGCTCGCTGGTCACCACCTGGCTGGCGATCAGCACCATCGGCGCGCGGTTGCGGTTGCTCTCGAACACGCCATTGATGAAATGCAGGCTGCCGGGGCCGCAGGAGCCGGCGCAGGCGGTCAGTTCGCCGCTCACCAGCGAATCGGCGCCTGCGGCAAAGGCTGCTACTTCCTCATGCCGCACATGCACCCATGCGATCTCGCTGCCATGCATCGCATCGGTCACATGGTTGAGCGTATCGCCCACGATGCCGTAGCAACGGCGGACACCGGCCTGCTGCAGGGCGTCCACCACGATTTCGGCCACGCGCTTGCTCATCGGATACATCCTCGAACGGGGGAACATCCGAGGCTAGACCCGATGAAGTGATGCCTCTGCAAAAAAGGGACGGAGGGAATCAAGTCGTATGTGCCGCAAACGACTTAATTCCCTCCGTCCCCTTTTTCTTCAATCGTTGACGTTGATCCAGCCTTCCACCGCGCCCTGCTTCGGGTTGCGGTAGCGCAGCTTCACCCAGCCGTCCTGTTCATCCAGCAGTTCCACGCGATCCCCCTGCACCAGGTAACGTTTGGTGCTGGACGCGCCGGGCCGGTCGAACAGGAACAGGCGCGCGGGTACCACGGTCGCCTGCTGCCCCTGCAACGGCCCATCCGGCGGTGCGCCCAGGCCATCGGCGATGGCACTTTCCAGCACACGGCCGGCCGGATCATACGTGCGCCAGACCGCCAACGGGCCCTGCTCGTCGGTCTGTTCCCACTGCAGCGCGGCGTTCAAGGTATCGCCCAGCATCAGCACGCTCTCAGAGCGGTACAGATGGAGCTTCGCGCCTGCAAACCGGTACTGGTCGGTGTACCACATCGGGCCACTGCGGCAGCTGCTGGTCAGGGTTCGAGTGGCAGCATCCACGCTCAACCCCATCAGGTCACCGCAACTGTCCTTGCCGTGGGTGTCGGCCTGCAACGCGCGGAACCCCGCACTGGCCGGATCGAACCGGTACACCGCCACTGCTTCGTTGACCATGCCCACCGGGGCGCGTGCGACCAATTCCGGGTAGCCATCGAAATCGACATCTTCGAGCGCCCATCGCGAACTGCCATCGGCATCCGCCGCGCCCTCAAGCGTCTGGCGCTTGCCCGACGGTGACAGCTGCACGGCGATGCTGCCGTCCTGCTGCGGATCGGCATGCGCCTGCACATGCGCGGCCACCTGGAACCGCAGCGTTTCGCCGTCGTCGCCACTTGCCTGCGCCGACGGTGCCAGCACTCCCGCCAGCACCAGGCCCAGCACGCATTCCCTGTAATTCATCATTGCTCCCTGCGACACCGCGGCGGCACCTTCAACTCAGAACGATACCTCGACCGGCTGCCGCGACCACAGCACCGATTGATGCTTGGTCTGCTGCTTCCACGCCAGGCGGATCGCTTCGATGTCGGCGCGGCGCTGCTGGGTGTCCTCGTGCAGCACCACCAGCACCTTGGTGCGCAGGCGGTTGGGCGAGGCATCACCGCGGAACAGCCATTGGCCATAGGCATCGAACACGGTCAGGCCATCCGGGAAGCGCGGAGTGACTTCCTTGTCCAGGAAGGTGCGCCACTGCGCCTCGCTGATGGTATCGGCCTGCGGGCGGTTGCCGGCGCCCTGCTCCTCGCCCACGCCGAAGTACAGCTCGCTGCGCACCCAGCCGTGGCCGGCGGACGGGCGTGCAGCATCGCCCTTCAGTTCGGCGGTAGTGGCCGTGGCATAGGCGCTGGGCGCCTGCGAGGACAGGCTGGCGCAGCCACTGGTGGCCAGCAGCACGGCGAAGACGAGGCCAAGGTGTTTCATCGGTACAGCTCCGGGGAAGGGGGACAAGGCGAGCCGGCAGCGTACAGCGCCACCGGCCCGGCGTGCTGATGCCAGCAGGGCATCAACTCATGCCTGACCGGCAGGGGCTTGCATCGGCACCGGTCATCACGCGAAGATAATATATCGCTTCATCCGGATGGATGTAAGTGAAACCATCTCCCCCTTCCCCGTCGTCGTTGTTGCTGGAGCCCCCATGTCCGTCCGCCTGCCCGCGTCGCCGCTCGGCCTCGCCATCGCCCTCGCGCTTTCCTCCGCCGCCGTCCCGGCCCTGGCCCAGGACGCCACCAACCTGGACACGGTGATCGTCACCGGCACCCGTGCCGCCGACCGCACCGTGCTCGAATCCACCTCGCCGGTGGATGTGCTCACCGCCGAGGACATCCGCAAGGCCGGCGTGGTCAACGGCGAGCTGGGCAGCGCGCTGCAGGCGCTGTTGCCGTCGTTCAACTTCCCGCGCCAGTCCAACTCCGGTGGCGCCGACCATGTGCGCGCCGCACAGTTGCGCGGCCTGTCGCCGGACCAGGTGCTGGTGCTGGTCAATGGCAAGCGCCGCCACCACACCGCGCTGGTCAACACCGACAGCAAGATCGGCAAGGGCACCACCCCGGTTGATTTCAATTCGATCCCGGTCAGCGCGATCAAGCGCATCGAAGTACTGCGTGATGGCGCTGGTGCGCTGTATGGCTCGGATGCGGTGGCCGGCGTGATCAACGTGATCCTCGACAACGGCGGCGACGGTGGCGAGATCGAGGCCAGCTACGGCGCCAACCACACCGACCTCAAGCCGATCGGGCGCACCCTTACCGACGGCCAGACCGGCAATATCAGCGCCAAGGTCGGCACCTCGCTGGGCGAGGACGGCGGCTTCCTGCGCGTCGGCCTGGAATACAAGCACCGCAACGGCACCAACCGCGCCGGCTTCGACCAGATTCCGCCGTGGGACCAGACCCCGGGCAACCTGGCGCTGCAGGGCAAGCGCAACTACGTGCTGGGCGATGGCAAGAGCAAGGACATCAACCTGTGGCTGAACACCGAGATCCCGGTGGGACAGACCTCGACGTTCTACGCGTTCGGTACCTTCAACCAGCGTGACACCGAAGGCGCCAACTACTTCCGCTATCCCGATGGCGAGGCCAACTGGAAGCAAGTCTATCCGAACGGGTACCGGCCGATCTCCGAGGGCGAGAACCGCGACGTGCAGGCCGTGGCCGGTGTACGCGGGCAGTGGGGCGAATGGAGCTACGACGGCAGCCTGGATTACGGCCAGAACGACTTCACCTACCGCCTGCGTGATTCGCTCAACGCCTCGCTGGGCCCGACCAGCCCGACCCGCTTCAAGACCGCCGATTACGAATACGCGCAGACCGTGGGCAACCTCGACCTGAGCCGCGTGTTCACCCAGAGCGACAGCATCAGCCACACGCTCGGCCTGGGCGTGGAAGCACGCCACGAGCGCTACCAGACCCGTCCCGGCGACCCGGCCAGCTATGCGGCCGGCCCGTACACCGACCGCCCGACCGGTTCGCAGGCCGGTGGCGGCTTGACCCCGCAGGACGCGGCCACCCTGTCGCGCGACGTCGCCAGCGCCTACGCCAGCCTGTCCAGTCAGTTCGGCGAGAAGTTCTCCACCGATCTGGCCGCGCGCTACGAGCACAACGACGACTTCGGCGGTGAACTGACCGGCAAGCTCGGCCTGCGCTATGAATTCACCCCGGCGTTCGCGCTGCGCGGTGCCATCTCCAACAACTTCCGAGCGCCGTCGCTGGCACAGATCGGCTACGAATCCACCTCCACCGGCTACAACGCTGGCGGCCAGCTGGTGCAGGGCCGCCTGTTGTCGGTCAACAACCCGATCGCGCGTGGCCTCGGTGCGCAGAACCTGAAGCCGGAGAAGTCGATCAATACCTCGCTGGGCTTCACCAGCAAAATTGGCGAGCACTTCGACCTGTCACTGGACTTCTTCCAGATCGACATCGACGATCGCATCGCGCTGTCGGAGAGCATCACCGGCGATGCGCTGACCGACTACGTGGCCGCCAACTACGGCGTCAGCGGCCTGCAGAGCGCCAGCTTCTTCGTCAACGCCGCCGATACCCGCACCCGCGGCGCCGAGCTGGTGAGCAACTGGCGCCAGTCGCTGGGCGACGGCCAGCTGCTGCTGACCGGCACCTATGCGTACACCAAGACCACGCTGAAGAACGTGCTGGCCACCCCGGCCCAGCTGCGCGCGCTGAACCCGGACTACGTGCTGTTCGGCATCGAAGAGACCAACACGCTTACCGATGCCACGCCGCGTACGCGCGGCAGTTTCTCGGCCGCATGGAGCAACGACCACTGGTCGCTGAGCACCCGCGTGAACCGCTACGGCAGCGCCACCCGCGTGTTCAACTTCGGTGACGGCTACATCCCGCGCCAGACCTACCAGGCCGAGTGGCAGCTGGATGCGGAGGTCGAATACCGCATCACTCCGCGCTGGAGCGTGGCCATCGGCGGCCAGAACCTGACCGACAACTACCCGGATCGATCCAACAGCGATATCCACTACTTCGGCAACCTGCCGTATGACGTGCTATCGCCGATCGGCAGCAACGGCGCGTACTACTACGGCCGCGTCCGCTATACGTTCTGATCGCATTGGGTAGGTGCGGACCGTTGGTCCGCACGACACGGCAGTGCCGGCCGCTGGCCGGCAACTTCGTGATCCGGGTGCGGATCTGCTTTGGGTGGGTGCGGACCGTTGGTCCGCACTGCTGCCGTGCCGACCAACGGTCGGCACCCACCGAAGCAGGGCCGTAGCCTGCCCTCGACCCCGCGTACACGCCCACGCTGGCAAGCTGGGCGTCATGGCTGAACCGCTCCCCCTGCGTCCGCCACCGCCATTGCTGGACGACGCCTGTGCGTTGTTCCTCGATGTCGATGGCACCCTGATCGAATTCGCTGCACGCCCGGATGCCGTGCAGCTGCTGCCGGATGTGCGTGAAGCCATCGGCCGCATCAGCGACCGCCTGGAAGGTGCCGTGGCACTGGTCAGTGGTCGCCCGCTTGAACAGCTGGATCAACTGTTCGCCCCCCTGCAACTACCCGCCGCCGGCCTGCACGGCCATGAGCTGCGTGGCGAAGACGGTCGTGTGCTGCGCGACGAACACGACGACGACACCGCCGAATGGCTGCACGCGCTGCACCAGCAGGCGATGCGCTTCGCCCATGGGCATCCTGGCGTGCTGGTGGAAGACAAGGGCGTCGGCCTGGCCTTGCACTGGCGCGGTGCGCCGCGCGCCGCCAGCGATGTCCGCGCGTTCGCTGACCGCCACGTGCGTGGCCGCACCAGCTACCGCCTGCAGCCTGGCGACCATGTGGTCGAGTTCGTGCCTGTCGGCACCGACAAGGGCCGTGCCGTGCGCCGGATGATGCAGTACCTGCCCTTCCGCGGCCGCCTGCCGGTGTTCCTCGGTGATGACCTCACCGACGAATTCGGCTTCGATGCCGCCAACGGCCAGCATGGCTGGAGCGTGCTGGTGGGTGAACGTGAACCCAGTGCGGCCGTGTTCGCGCTGCCCGACATACGCAGCGTGCACGCCTGGCTGCGTGAGAATGCCTATTGACCCGGCCAACCCCCACGGCCGCAACCGAGATGTACCGCGTGATGACCCAACCCGATCTTGATCTGGGCGTGGTCGGCAACGGCAGCTTCGGCGCCCTGGTCGACAAACATGCCCGCGTTGTCTGGAGCTGCCTGCCCACCTTCGACGGCGACCCGACCTTCTGCGCCCTGCTCGGCCCCAACCAGCAGACCGGCGGCGACTTCGCCATCGAGCTGGAGGACTTCGCGAGCAGCGAGCAGGAATACCTCACCAACACTGCGATCCTGCGCACCGTGCTGCGTGACACGCAGGGCGGCGCATTGGAAATCCTCGATTTCGCCCCGCGCTGGCGCCAGAACGACCGCTTCTACCGGCCGGTCAGCCTGATCCGCCAGGTGCGTCCGCTGGCCGGCAGCCCGCGCATCACCGTGCGTGCGCGCCCGCTGGCCGACTGGGGCGCACGCGTGCCAGAGTCCACCTGGGGCAGCAACCATGTGCGCTGGATCCTGCCCGAGCACGTGCTGCGGCTGACCACCGATGTGCCGGTGCGCTTCGTGCGCGATGGCCTGCCGTTCGTGCTCAACCATCCCATCCACCTGATCCTGGGCGTGGATGAGTCGCTCAACCGCTCGATCAGCGGCTATGTGCAGGAAGCCTTCCAGCGCACCCGCGACTACTGGCGCGAATGGGTGCGCTACCTGTCCATCCCGCTGGAATGGCAGGACGCGGTGATCCGCAGCGCGATCACGTTGAAGCTGTGCCAGTACGAGGACAGCGGCGCGATCATCGCGGCGATGACCACTTCCATTCCGGAAGCACCCGGCAGCGTGCGCAACTGGGACTACCGCTACTGCTGGCTGCGCGACGCGGCCTTCGTGGTGCGGGCGCTGAACCGTCTCGGCGCAACGCGCACGATGGAACAGTTCCTCGGCTACATCTTCAACCTGGCCACCACCGACGGCACGCTGCAGCCGCTGTATGGCATCGGCTTCGAGGCCAAGCTGGACGAGGACGAGGTACCCAGCCTGTCCGGTTATCGCGGCATGGGCCCGGTACGGCGCGGCAACCTGGCCTGGGTGCAGCGCCAGCACGATGTCTACGGCAGCGTGGTACTGGCCTCCACGCAGCTGTTCTTCGACCGGCGCCTGCAGGACCCGGGTGATGCGCACACCTTCGCCCGCCTGGAACCCCTGGGCGAACAGGCCTTCGCCCTGCACGACGTACCCGATGCCGGCCTGTGGGAATTCCGCGGCCGCACCGAAGTGCACACCTACACCAGCGCGATGTGCTGGGCTGCCTGCGACCGCCTGTGCAAGATCGCCGTGCGCCTGAAGCGCGATGACCGCGCGCATTACTGGCGCGAGCGCGCCGACACCATCCACGCGCGCATCATGGCCGAATCCTGGAACGAGGAGCTGGGCCACTTCACCGACACCTTCGGCGGCCATCGGCTGGACGCCTCGCTGCTGCTGCTGGCCGATATCGGTTTCATCGACGCGCTGGACGCCCGCTTCATCGCCACCGTCGATGCCATCGGCCGCGACCTCAAGCATGGCAATTCGCTGTACCGCTATGTCGCGCCGGATGACTTCGGTGAGCCGGAAACCAGCTTCACCATCTGCACCTTCTGGTACATCGACGCGCTGGCCGCGATCGGGCGCATGGATGAAGCACGTGAGATGTTCGAGCTGCTGCTGAAGCAGCGCAACCACCTGGGCCTGCTGTCGGAGGATCTGGCCTTCGACAGCGGCGAGGCCTGGGGCAATTTCCCGCAGACCTATTCGCACGTCGGCCTGATCACCGCCGCAATGCGCCTGTCGCGGTCCTGGCAGGAGGCATCGTGAGTCGTCTGGTCGTGGTTTCAAACCGTGTGGCCGTGCCCGGCGAGAACCGCGCCGGCGGCCTGGCTGTCGGCCTGCTGGCTGCCCTGAAGGAACGCGGTGGCCTGTGGTTCGGCTGGAGTGGCAAGACGGTGAAGGAAGGCAGCGGCACGCTGCACCGGCAGAAAGACGGTGACATCGACTACGTCACCATGGATCTGAGCAAGCGCGAGGTCGATGGCTACTACAACGGCTTCGCCAACCGCACCTTGTGGCCGCTGCTGCACTTCCGCCTGGATCTGGTCGACTACGACCGCGGCACCCGCGAGACTTACCACAAGGTCAACGCGCTGTTCGCCGACAAGCTCGCGCCACTGCTGCGCGAGGACGACATCGTCTGGATCCACGACTACCACCTGATCCCGCTCGGTGCGCTGTTGCGCGAGCGCGGCATCGGTTGTCGCATAGGCTTCTTCCTGCATATCCCGATGCCGTCTGCCGACCTGCTGCAGGCGATGCCCGACCACCTGCGGCTGTTCTCCGCGCTGTACGCCTACGACCTGGTCGGCTTCCAGACCCAGCGCGACGCTGATCGCTTCCAGACCTACCTGCGCCTGTTCGGCGGCGGCCGCGTGCTCGACAACGGCGAGCTGGAAGCACCGGGCGGGCGCCGCTTCCGTGCCGCCGCCTTCCCGATCGGCATCGACACCGAGCTGATCGCACGCCAGGCCGGCACCGCGGCCACCAAGGCCGCCGTGAAGAACCTGCGCGCCAGCCTGCGCGATCGCCAGCTGGCGATCGGCGTGGATCGCCTGGACTATTCCAAGGGCCTGCCCGAACGCTTCCTTGGCTTCGAGCGCTATCTTGAGCGCCACCCCGACCAGCGCGGCTCGCTGACCTACCTGCAGATCGCCCCGGTCTCGCGCGGCGATGTCACCGAGTACCGGCAGCTGCGCAGCCAGCTGGAACAGATCGCCGGCCACATCAACGGTGGCCACGCCGAACCTGACTGGACGCCGCTGCGCTACGTCAACCAGAACTTCACCCATGCCACCCTCACCGGCTTCTACCGGGCGGCGGCGGTCGGCCTGGTCACGCCGTTGCGCGATGGCATGAACCTGGTGGCCAAGGAATACGTGGCGTCGCAGGACCCCGAAGATCCCGGCGTGCTGGTGTTGTCGCTGCTGGCCGGCGCTGCCGACGAACTCAAGCAGGCATTGCTGGTGAACCCGCATGATCTGGACGGCGTGGCTGACGCCATCGCCACGGCAGCAACGATGTCACTGAGCAGGCGCAAGGAACGCTGGCACGCGATGATGGATCACCTGCGCACCTACGACATCAATCACTGGCGCCGCAGCTATCTGGACGCGCTGGAAGGCTGAGGAAAAAAGGGGACGGAGGGGATCAAGGCATTTGTGCACAAACGCCTTGATCCCCTCCGTCCCCTTTTTCATTCAATCCAGGAATCGCGCTGCCTGCTCCGGTGCGGGCAGATGACAGGCGTCGTGCCGCCCGAACCAGCGGTAGCGGTTGCGCGCCAGCGCGCGGTACGCGGCATCACGCCAGCCACGCGGCACTGTCCGCAACACGCCGATCAGGCGCCAGGCGCTGCCCAGCCCCGTCAGCACGCGCAGGATCGCATCGGTATCGGTCCAGGCGCCCTGCGCGTCCAGCAGCAGGAACGACATCGGGTCCTGCCGGTCCAGCCCGTGCGCGCGCAACATCGCGCTGCCCTGCTGCCCCTGCATC
The DNA here is from genome assembly GCF_059369555.1 of Stenotrophomonas sp. YJH_SMC_21. NCBI lineage: Bacteria > Pseudomonadati > Pseudomonadota > Gammaproteobacteria > Lysobacterales > Lysobacteraceae > Stenotrophomonas > Stenotrophomonas sp. YJH_SMC_21. The sequence continues at coordinate 4,999 of NZ_JCAFSU010000011.1, read as the reverse complement.
GCCGCAAAGCGGTAGCGCCCCGCGCGGTCGAAGCGCAGCAGGAAGCGCACCCAGCGGTTGCACAGCGCGCATACGCCATCGAATACGATCACCGCGCTACCCGCCTCGGCGGCGGCCTCACCGCGGTTCGAGCCAACCTTCATAGCGGATCAGGGCTCCCGCCCAGGGCAGCGTCACATCGACCAGGAAAGTGTAACGCTCGCCCTGCCAGGCTTCGCGGCAACGTACGCCACCAAACCAGCGCCTGGGCAGCGGCAGCAACCCGAACGCCCAGACCCGGCGCACCGACCAGTCGATGCCACCCTCGCGGGCCTGCAGATCAAACTCGAAGCGCACCGCGCCCAACTGCTCGCGCAGGCAGCCCTCGTGCGCCCATAGCCGCGACACCATCGGCCAGCGGCCAAAACGCCGCGCCCACTGCTCGCCCTGCCCGTGTGCACTGAACGCCACTTCGGTCGGCAACGCTCCACCGTCCCTCGGCAGCCGCGCCAACGCGGCCAACAGCGGCACCAGCCAGTGCCGCCCCCTCACGATACGCGCCTGCCCCACGTAGCGGCAGGGCAACGGCGCGGCATGCAACGCCTGCACCGGCGCGGCCAGGGTGGCGAAGGCCGGCCCCAGCACGCGCGCGAACAGCGGCAAGGTCAGGGCGCGATCCAGGCCAGCGTCGCCATGCGCCCGGTGCGACGGTCGCGCCGGTGCGAATACAGGTCCGGATCGGCCATGGTCGACACCGTGCCGCCATGGACCTGCGCCGGGTCCATGCCCGCCGCCTGCAACCGCTGCCGCGCCAGCGCGAACAGGTCCACCTTCCAATGGCCTGCGCGGGTGGCCACGAACGCCGCCTCGGCGGCCGGATCATGGCCGACGAAGGCGTGGTAGACCTCCTCGCCGATCTCGTAGTCGGCCGGTCCGGCGGCCGGGCCCAGCCAAGCCCGCAGCTGCGCCGGCGGCGTCTGCATGGCGGCCACGGTGGCCTCCAGCATGCCATCGGCCAAGCCACGCCAGCCTGCGTGGGCCGCGCCCACCTCACTGCCATCGGCGGCGGCAAACACCACCGGCAGGCAGTCGGCAGTCAGGATCGCCAGCACCACGCCCGGCACCGAAGTCACTGCGGCATCGGCCACCGGCTCGCTTGCGCCGGGCACCGGCGGCGCGGTGAAGCGCAGCACGGTGCTGCTGTGCACCTGGCGCAGCCAGTGCGGTGTCGAGGGCAGCCCCAGCCCCTGCTGCAGCAGCTGGCGGTTGTGCTCTACGTTGGCTGGGGTATCACCGTCGGCCGCGTGCCGGTTGCCCAGGTTGAACTGCGCGAACGGCGCCGGCGAAATGCCCGCACCGTGCCGACGCGTGGTCAACGCATGGACGCCCGGCGGCGCCGGCCAGTCCGCCTGCAGCACGGGCAGCGCGGCGGCCATCACCAGCGGTCCCGCTCGCGCGCGGCGAAGGCCTCGCTGTCTTCGCGCAGCACCTTCATCAGGTGCAGCATGTCCTCCGGCACCGGCGCGGTGTTGCGCACCAGCTCACCGGTGATCGGGTGCGTGAACTCCAGGGTCTCGGCGTGCAGGGCCTGGCGCTTGAAGCCACGCAGCGCGGCCACCAGCTCATCGCTGGCCCCCTTGGGCAGCTTCAGCGCGCCGCCGTACAGCGGGTCACCGATGATCGGATGGCGCACATGCGCCATGTGCACGCGGATCTGGTGGGTACGGCCGGTTTCCAGGCGGCACTCCAGCGCGGTGTGCGCACGGAAGCGCTCGCGCAGGCGGTAGTGGGTGATCGCTTCCTTGCCGTCCTCGCGCACCGCCATCTTCAGGCGGTCGCGCGGGTGGCGGTCGATCGGGGCATCGGCGGTACCGCCGGCCACCAGCGCACCCATCACGATGGCCAAGTACTGGCGGTGCACGTCGCGTGCGGCCAGCTGCTCGACCAGCGCGGTCTGCGCTTCCAGGGTCTTGGCCACCACCATCACGCCACTGGTGTCCTTGTCCAGACGGTGCACGATGCCCGCGCGCGGCAGCACCGCCACCGACGGGTCGCGGAACAGCAGGGCGTTGACCAGGGTGCCGCTGTGGTTGCCCGCGCCCGGGTGCACCACCAGGCCGACCGGCTTGTTGATCACCAGCAGGTGCTCGTCCTCGAACAGCACGTCCAGCGGGATGTCCTCCGGCTGGGCGTCGGTCTGGGTTTCCAGCACCACGTTGAGGGTCACCACCTCGCCACCGCGCAGCGGATCGCGCGGGCGCACCTGGGCGCCGTCCAGCAGGACCTCCCCGGCCTTGATCCACTCGGTCAGGCGCGAACGCGAGTATTCGGGGAACAGTTCGGCCACCACGGCGTCGAAACGGCGGCCGGCAGCGGTGTCGGGGACGATGGCCTGGCGGGCCGATTCAGAGGGTTGTTCAGACATGGCAGGGGGCATTCTTTGAAATTTTGGGGTCCCGGCGGCCGGTTTCAGTCGCTGGACAGGACACTAGGCTATCATCGACCCTTCGTATTCCAGCCGCGTCCCGCCTTGACCTCATGATCCGACGCTCCTCCATGCTCTCCGCGCCCGTCCGCCTCACCGCCCTGCTGCTGGTGCTGGTCATCGCCGCCACCGGCTGCCACCGTGGCGCCAAGAAGGGCGATCGCCCCGATGAAGGGACGCCGGTCGAACAGTTGTACGAGAAGAGCCACAAGCTGATGCAGGGTGGCAACTGGAGCGGGGCTGAAACCAGCTTCCGCCGCCTCGTGGCCCAATATCCGTACGGCCCGTATACCGAACAGGCGATGATCGAAACCGCCTACGCACAGTACAAGGCCGGCAAGCACGACGATGCGGTGTCCAGCATCGACCGCTTCATCCGTACCTACCCGACCCATCGCAACATCGCGTACCTGTACTACCTGCGCGGCCTGGCCAACTCCAACCGCAGTACGGTTTTCCTGCGCCGCGTATGGTCGCTGGATGCCAGCCGCCGCGATCTGTCCACGCCGCACCAGGCGTATTCGGACTTCAACATCGTGGTCGACCGTTACCCGAACAGCCGCTACGCCGCCGATGCGCGCCAGCGCATGCTGGAGCTGCGTGACGTGTTCGCCCAGCATGAGCTGGACAACGCCCTGTACTACCTGCGCCGCGGCGCCTGGGTCTCGGCCGCCGGCCGCGCCAACTACCTGCTGGAAACCTATCCGCAGAGCGCGTTCCAGTACGATGCCGTCGCCGTCCTGGCCGATTCCTACACCCACCTGGGCAACAAGACCCTGGCCGACGACGCCCGCCGCGTCCTGCAGCTGAACCAGCCGGACCACCCGTGGCTGGAAGGCAAGTGGCCGAAGTACCCGTGGATGATCCGCAAGCTGAACCCGTTCGCTGGCGAAAAGTCCGCCAGCACCGGCCAGCGCAACGCGCGACTGGAAAAGAAGTAAAAGAAGGCCCCGAAAGGGGCCTTTTCTTTGTCGGCAGATCCACGCCATGCGTGGAGGGTTCGTGCGCCCATGGACCACGACACTAGGAATTCTACGAATCCCCGGCGGATGCGACGCCGGTCTCAATCGGCGTAGGCGAGGCCCTCCACACTGCGGCGCAACGGCCATCCCGGCCGTGAAGGAGCGCCCATGACCCCACCACCCCGTCGTTTCCGCCCCCTCGCCTGCCTCCTCGCCACTGCCCTGCTGGCGCTGTCCTCGGGCCCCATGGCGGCTGCCCCACCCGCACCGGGCGATCTGCTGTCTGCTGCCCCCTATCGCGCGTCATGGGTGCCATCCAAGGCCGCGCAGGCCTACAAGCTGCACTACCGCACCCCGGATCATCGCGGCCAGCTGGCCGAAGGCACCGGCCTGCTGTACCTGCCCGCCGGCCAGCCGCCTGCAGGCGGCTGGCCGGTGGTGTCCTGGGCACATGGCACCCAGGGCATCGCGGATCGCTGTGCGCCCTCGGTGTCCGGCCCCTACCAACCCGAACGCGACGGCCGCTTCCTCGATCAGTTCCTGGCACAGGGCTATGCGGTGGTTGCTGCGGACTACCAGGGCCTCGGCAGTCCAGGTGACCATGCCTATCTGCATGTGCGCACTGCCGCGCGCAATGCCATCGACCTCGTCAAAGCCAGCCGCCAGTATCTGGGCACCGCAACGCTGTCGCCGCGCTGGGTCTCGGTCGGCCATTCGCAGGGTGGTGCCGCCGCGCTCACTGCCGGGCATCTGGCACCCACCTATGCTGGCCCGTCGCTGCACTACCGCGGCAGCTTCACCACCGGCACGCCCACCGCCGTCGAGCTGACCGCACTGGTGATGAAGCCGGACAACCGCACCGCCAATCCTGGCGCGCTCAACGCGTATCACGCGTATCTGCTCGACGGTCTGCTGCAGGTTGCGCCGCAGATCGACCGCGTCCTCAGCGACACCGGCCGCACCCGCGTGGCAGTGGCACGCGAGCAGTGCCTGGGCGAACTGGCCACCACGCTGGACGGCGCGGATACCGGCAGCATGTTCACCGCACCGCTGACCAGCGTGCCGGGCATCTGGGCCGTGCTGTACGACTATCTCGGCGTACCGCGCCGCGGTTTCAGCCAACCGCTGATGCTGGGCCACGGCAGCGAGGACCGCGACGTCCCCTATCTGACCACCCTGCTGTATGCCGCAGGCCTGGCGCTGCGCGGCGAGCCGGTAGCGTTCCGGCGCTACCCGGTCGACCATCGCGGCACGCTGGACGCGGCGGCGGCGGATGGCCTGGCGTTTGTGCGTGCACGGCTGGGGGACGGCCACTTCAACGACGCTGCGGAAACCGCCGACCTCGAACAGCTGCTCGACGACGCCCGGTAGATCCACGCCATGCGTGGATAGGCGGGATACGGGTTGCCGGCCAGCGGCCGGCACTACCGGAGGCAGTAGCAACTGTCTTGTCAGGGGCAGCCGAGGGCCACCTCGGCGTCTCGCTTACGGGCGTTGAGGATCACCAGCATTTTGCGCATGACCGCCACGAGCGCCACCTTGCTCGCTTTGCCCTTGGCCTTCAGGCCAGCGT
>NZ_JCAFSU010000010.1:0-145219 GCF_059369555.1 Stenotrophomonas sp. YJH_SMC_21 | reverse complement strand
GCTGGTGGAATACATCCAGTACTACAACCAGGAGCGCATCAAACCGAAACTGAAAGGTCTGAGCCCGGTAGAGTACCGGGAGCGGGCCCAATCGGCCGCCTGATCCCGTCCAAGTCTCGGGGGTCACTTCAGGGACGGGTTCACGGCGTCCCCGCCTGACCCCACCCACCCGGCCAAACCCATGAATTCGCGCCCGACCAGCCACGAGGGGCTCCGCCGATGGCCGCCGACCGCGCGCAGCGCCGCTCTCCATCCGAATCCCGGAACCATGCGCTTGCTCACGGATTGACCACGCGATTGATGACAACGTTGTCCCCACCTGGCGCCGGACTCTCTCCCCGGCCTCCCAGGTACCTCCGTCCGGCCCCACCCGTCGCCTTCCCGGGCGACGCCCGGACCTGCGTCACGCGCGGCGCCATCGGGGCCCGCGCGCCCTTTGATCGGAGACTTACCCATGTACGACCCGATTGTGCGCAGTGCCGAACGTGCGACCCGAAACTGTCGTCCCCGCCGCCTGGCCTGGCTGCTTGCCGTGGCCGCCGGTGCCGCTGCCCTGCCCGGCCTGGCGCAGGCCGCCAGCTGTGCCGGCGTGGCCCAGTGGGACCAGGCCAAGATCTACCGGGCCGGCGATACCCTGCAGAAAGGAGGCGTCCTCTATCGGGCGAACCAGGACATCTGGAACGCGCCGCCGGACCATCCGGCCGGTGCGCCCTATTACACCAACCTCGGTGCCTGCGATGGCAGCGGCGCCAACCAGCCGCCGGTGGTCAGCCTGACCTCGCCGGCCAACGGCGCCACCTTCAGCGCCGGCAGCACGGTCAACGTGACCGCTACCGCCAGTGATCCGGACGGCAGCGTCGCCAAGGTCGAGTTCTTCCGCGATGGCAGCACGCTGGGCGTGGCCACCAGTGCGCCGTATGCGGCCAGCTGGACCAATGCCAGCGCCGGCAGCCACACCCTGCGCGCGGTAGCCACCGACAACAACAACGCCACCAGCAGCACCGCGACCATCACCATCACCGTCAACGCCGCCGGTGGCGATACCACCGCACCGAGCGTGCCGGGCGGACTGGCGGTCGGCACGCGTACCGCCAACAGCATCGCGCTCAGCTGGAGCCCGTCCACCGACAACACCGGTGGCAGCGGCGTGGCCGGCTATGACGTGTACCGCAACGGCAGCCTGGTCGGTTCACCATCCAGTGCCAGCTACGTCGATGGCGGCCTGACTGCATCGACCACCTACCGCTACCGTGTGCGTGCCCGCGACAACGCCGGCAACGCGTCCGCGCAGGGCACCGAGATCAGCGCCACCACGCTGGCCGGCGACGGCGGCACCTCCGGCAAGCGGGTCATCGGCTACTTCACCCAGTGGGGCATCTACGGCCGCAACTACCGGGTCAAGAACATCGACAGCAGCGGTTCCGCCGCGCGCCTGACCCACATCAATTACGCCTTCGGCAACGTGCGCAACAACCGCTGCGAAGTGGGCGTCACCCAGCCGTCGGATCCGAACAGCGGTGCCGGTGGTGATGCCTTCGCCGACTACACCAAGGCCTTCAGTGCCGCCGAGAGTGTCAGTGGCAGCGCGGATACCTGGGACCAGCCGCTGCGCGGCAACTGGAACCAGCTCAAGCAGCTCAAGGCCAAGTACCCCGGCATGAAGGTGCTGATCTCGCTGGGTGGCTGGACCTGGTCGCGCGGCTTCTCCAGCGCCGCGCGCCCGGAAAACCGCCAGGCCTTCGTCGCCTCGTGCATCGATGCCTACATCAAGGGCAACCTGCCGGTAACCGACGGTGCCGGTGGTGCCGGTGCCGCGCTGGGCGTGTTCGACGGCATCGACATCGACTGGGAATACCCGGTTGCGTGCGGCATCGAATGCGGCAAGCCGGAAGACAACGCCAACTTCACCGCGCTGATGGCCGAGTTCCGCCGCCAGCTCGATGCAGTGCGTCCGGGCCTGCTGCTGACGGTGGCGGTGGGTGCCGGCATCGACAAGATCCGCGTCACCGACCCGGCCGCGTACCACCCGTACCTGGACTACATCAACGTGATGACCTACGACTTCCACGGCGCGTGGGATGCGAAGACCAATCACCAGTCGGCGCTGTTTGATTCGCCGAATGATCCGTCCACCGGCGACCAGAAGCTGTACAACAGCAACGACGCCATCGAGGCCTTCATCAGCCGTGGCGTGCCTGCCGCCAAGCTCAACCTGGGCATCGGCTACTACGGGCGTGGCTGGACCGGTGTGGCCAACGCCAACAACGGCCTGTACCAGACCGCGACCGGCGCTGCCCCGGGCACGTATGAAGCCGGCATCGAGGACTGGAAGGTGCTGAAGAACCTGGCGTGGCCGGGCTACACCGACAACACCGCCGGTGCCACCTGGATCTACAACGGCAGCACGCTGTGGAGCTTCGACACCCCGGCCAACATCACCCGCAAGATGGGTTACGTGAAGACCCAGGGCCTGGGCGGCGCGTTCGTCTGGGAGTTCAGTGGTGACGATGCACAGGGCACGCTGACCAAGGCGGTCAGTGATGGCCTGAAGTAAGAAAAAAGCCGGGGATGCGGCACGCATCCCCGGCCTCCCACCTGTAGAGGTCGGCGGCGATCAGCGCTTGGCCGACAGCTTTTCCAGCGCCGCGCGCAGCTGCGCCGGCGGCAGGTAGCCCCCCAGCTGGGTGCCGTCCGGCGCGAAGATCGCCGGCGTGCCGTTCACGCCCAGCTGCTGGCCCAGTGCGTACTGCATCGCCACCGGGTTCGTGCAGTTCTTTGCCGGCACGCTGCCACCGCGCTTGGCGTTGGTCAGTGCCTGGCGGCGATCGGCCGCACACCAGACCGAGATCATGTCGGTGTAGTCCTTGCTGCCGAGGCCCATGCGCGGGAATGCCAGATACTCGACGGAGATACCGTTGCGGTTGAGCTCGGCGATGTCCTGGTGCAGCTTGCGGCAATAGCCGCACTCGATGTCGGTGAACACGCTGATGGTGTACTTGGCATTCGGCGCGGCGAACACGATGCGGTCGCCATGGTTGGCCTTGGCCAGCAGATCGCGGCGGTAGCCGAGCAGGCCTTCGCTGTTGGCCGGGCCCTTGGCACGGGTGTCGTAAGGCTGCGACTGGAACAGGTAGCGACCGTCGTCGGACACGTACAGCAGCTGGCCGGAAACGACCACCTCGCGGAAGCCGGGGAACGGCGCGGCACCGATGTAGTCCACCTTGAAACCGGGGTTCAGGGCAGTCAACGCGGCGCGCACGGCCTGGTCGGCTGGCGCGTTGGCGGCCGGGCCGGGCTTGGCAGCAGCGGCAGGCGCCTTGGCGGCTGGCGGGGCCGGCTGGGCGCAGGCAGTCAGGCTGAGCGCACCGAACACGGCGGCGATGGCAAATCGGAGCATGGAGCAGTCCGCGACAGAAGAAGACCCCGGATTCTGACACAGCCACCGGCACCGGGCCGCGACGCCGCGCACCGCCCGGGGCCGGGGTTCAGGACACGGCTCAGCCGCGCGGATGATGCCGGGCGTGCAGTTTCTGCAGGTGCTCGCGCGCCACCAGGGTGTAGATCTGGGTGGTCGACAACGAGCTGTGGCCAAGCAGCATCTGCAGCGCGCGCAGGTCGGCACCGCGGTTGAGCAGATGGGTGGCGAAGCTGTGGCGCAGGCCGTGCGGGCTGATCCGCGCCGGGTCGATGCCGGCCACCTGCGCGTGGCGCTTGACCAGGTGCCAGAACGCCTGCCGGGTCAGCGCATGCAGCGTCGGCTCGACAAACAATGGGGTCTGCCCATCGGCCAGCGCCTGCACCTTGCCCTTGCCGACCAGCAGCGGGCGCGATGCCTGTAGATAGCGCTCCAGCCAGTGCTGCGATTCCTCACCCAGCGGCACCAGCCGTTCCTTGCTGCCCTTGCCGGTGACCCGCAGCACGCCCTGGCGCAGGTTGACCGCGGTGGCCGGCAGCAGCACCAGCTCGCTCACGCGCAGGCCGGCGGCGTACATCAACTCCAGCATGGCGCGGTCGCGCAGGCCCAGCGGGCTGTCGATATCCGGCGCTGCCAACAGCGCGTCGATCTGGCTTTCGGCCAGCGCCCTGGGCAGCAATCGTGGCAGCTTGGGCGGATCCAGCAGCGCGCTGGGGTCCTCGCCGCGTTCGCCACGGCGCACGCCATCGGCGAAGAACGCCCGCAGCGCCGACAGCAACCGCGCATTGCTGCGCGGCGACCAGCCATGACGGGTGCGCCAGGCCAGGTAGTCGAACAACCCCGGGCGCTCGATGCCGGCCAGGCCACCATCGCGCCCATCCATCCAGCGCGCCAGCCCTTCCAGGTCGCGCCGGTAGCTGTCGAGGGTGGCGCGGGCCAGACCGTTCTCGGCCCAGATCGCATCGAGGAAACGCTGGATGCGCACGCTGTCGTCGGCGCGCAGCTCGGGCAGTTGCTGGACCAGCTGGCGGCGTTCGGCGGGGGTGGAAACAAGGGCCATGCGTGCAGGATACGAGGGCCACTGCCGATGCGGCCAGCATTGCGTATGCTCGGCGCATGTCCCGCCCCGCCATTGATACGGCCCCTGCGGCCACTACCGAGCTGCCCCGCCCGCGTGCATTGCTGCTGTGGCGCGTGCTGGCGATGGTCTACGACGCGCTGCCGGTGCTGGCGCTGTGGATGTTGGCCGGCACCCTGTTCACCCTTGCCTACACCTTCAGCGGCCACGCCCAGCGCGAGAACATCGCACCGTTCAGCGCCTGGCAGTGGCTGCTGTGGGCGGTGTGCTGGCTGGTCACGGGGTGGTATGCCACGGCCAGCTGGCGCCGCGGTGGGCAGACGCTGGGCATGCGGCCGTGGCGGCTGAAACTGCGCGCCAGCGATGGCGCGCCGCTGCGGCGCAGCCAGCTGTGGATGCGTTTCACCGTGGGCACGCTGTCCCTGCTGCTGGGTGGACTGGGATTCTGGTGGGCCTGGGTCGACCGCGACCGCCTGACCTGGCACGACCGCGCCAGCGGCACCCGCGTGGTGCGCATGCCGAAGCGGTAACGCATCACCTTTCAATCCGATCCAGCGCGGCGCTTGTGTAGAGTCGAGCCGATGCTCGGTTGGCGGGCGGTGCGCGCAAAGCAGCCGAGCGTGGGCTATGCCTGCCGTCCTGGCCGGCACCCTTCAGGCCGTCGCCAGCGACGTTGGCAGCGGCTCCTGCCGCTACCTTCGGCTCTACAACAACGAGGATCAACCCGACTTGCGTCGGAACAGCAGTCCCGATATCGCCAGCATCACGATCGGCGGCAACGCATAGGCAATGCGGTAATCGAACTTCAACGCGCCGGCCATGCGGCCGAAGAACAGCTGCAGCAGCCAGAAGCCCAGCGCGAACAGGATGCCGAGGAACAGGCGCTTGCCCATGCCACCACTGCGCAGCGAGCCGAACGCGAACGGCACCGCCGCCAGGCACAGCGCCAGCACGTTCACCGGGTAGAACCAGCGGCTCCAGTACACATCCTCGTAGTCGCGCGCATCCAGACCGTTACGCTCGCGGTATTCGATGCTGGTGCGCAGTTCGGCCACGCTGAGGTTGCGCGGCTTGGCGATGCCGGTGGCCAGCGCGCCAGCGTCCAGCTTGGAGTTCCACGGCTCGCGCGCCACTTCCTCGCGCGTGGCCGAACGTTCACCGAAGGTATCGCGGCGCACGCCGGTCAGCACCCAGCCGTCACGGTCATGCTCGGCCGTGTCCGCATGGGTCAGCGAGGCGATCCGACCATCCTCGGCGATGCGATACAGGCGCACGTCACGCAGGATCAGCCGCGTGCCCTTGTCGCCCACCAGCTGCTCTTCGCCACCGGCGGCGCTGAGGAAGGTATCGCCCTCGCGCGCCCACAAACCGGAATAGCGGGTGGTGGAGATGTCCCGCCCCCATTTGGCACTGGACTTCAGCGCATCGGCACGGTCCTGGCCCCAGGGGCCTAGCGTCTCGGCGCTGAGCACCATCACTGCGGTAAGCAACGACAGGGCGATGGCCACCGATACGCTCAGGCGCTTGCGCGACAGGCCCAGCGCACGCAGCGCGGTCAGCTCGGAGGTCGCGGCCAGCTGGCCCAGGCCCATCAGTGCACCGATCACCGCAGCCGTGGGGAACATGGTGTAGGCACGGCGTGGCACCGTATACAGCACCCAGGCGGCCGCATGCCCCAGGGTGTAGCCGTTCTTGCCGATGTCCTTGAACTCGCCGGAAAACGCCATCACCACGTCCAGGCCCACCAGTACGGCCCAGGTCAGCAGCACCGTGGTGAACACCGACTGGCCGAGATACAGGTCGAAACGCATCGGGCGCAGTCTCATGCGCGGGCTCCCTTCGGGCGGCCCAGGCGGCCATCACGTGCATACATCCAGATCGCCAGCGCCAGCAGCGGCAGGGTCAGCCACCACAGGCCAAGCGCAGGCGGAATCTTGCCGTTGGCGATCCAGCCACTGCCGATGAACATCAGGTTGGTGCCGACCATGTAGGCCATCAGCGCCAGCATCATCCGCCCGTAGCGCTGCTGGCGCGGCGAGCTACGGCCCAGCGGCACGGTCAGCAGCGCAAACGCCAGTGCGATCAACGGCGGGGCAAGGCGGCGATGCAGCTGTGCCTGCGCCTCGGGCCGGTCATCGCCGAACAGCTGCGTGGTCGGCATCAGTTCCGGATCATCGCCGGTACGGGTCTGTGCACCGTCGGGCAGGGCCACATCATTGCGGGCGAAGGTGGCCAGGCGGTAATCCAGCCCCCCGGCCACCGGTCCTTCCACCTGGTGGCCATCATCCAGCTCCAGGAAGCGCTGGCGGGCGCCTTCGAAGAACATGCGCCCCCCTGCGGCGGACACGACTTCCAGGCGATCGTCCTTCTGCCGCTGCAGGAAGACCCGGCCCAGCTGGGTACCATCGGGCGAGATCGAGGACAGGTAGACCACGCCACCGTTGGGCAGCTGGGTGAAGCGGCCCGGCTCCAGGCCCGCCATCAGAACGCTTCGATTGGCCTCGATGATCATCTGCTCGGCTACCCGGCCGGCCCACGGGCCCAGCCACAAGGAGCAGGCGCCGACCAGCGCCACCACCGGCACCACCAGCATCAGCAGCGGCCGCAGCAGGCGTTTGGGGCCCACGCCAATGGCAGTGATGACGGCCATTTCCGAGTCGCGGTAGAGACGGGCCACCGCCAGCAGCAGGCCCAGCATCAACGCCAGCGGCAGGATCAGTGGCAGGTAGGCGATGAACTGCAGGCCCAGCTGGGAGAACAGCAGCTTGGCCGGCAGGCGCCCGTCGGCGATGTTGCCGAGGATGTCCACCAGCACGCCGCCCACGCTGACCACCAGCAGGACGATCAGGGTAGCCAGGAAACTCTGGACGAAATCGCCCAGCAGGTATCGGTCGAGCTTCAGCATGGGGCGGTGGTTTAAACTCTGGGGTTCGTTCGCGGTGCCGCCCAGTCTACTGTCTGGGCGTAAACGGCCTGCGATTGTACGGACTCGCCAATGGAATCTGCTCAATGGCCCTCGAATTCACCCTGAACCACGTTGCTCCGGCCGCCGCCGCCGTTGATTGCCTGGTGGTCGGCGCGTATGCCGACCATACCCTGACCCCCGCCGCACAGGCCCTGGACGCCGCCAGCGGCGGCCGCCTGGCCTCGCTGGCCCAGCGCGGCGACCTGTCCGGCAAGACCGGCGCCACCACCCTGCTGCACGACCTGCCGGGCGTGTCCGCCCCGCGCGTGCTGGTGGTCGGTCTCGGTGACGCCGCCCGCTTCGGTGTGCCGCAGTACCTGAAGGCCGTTGGCGACGCCGTGCGCGCGCTGAAAGCGGGCGCTACCCGCAGCGCACTGTTCACCCTGTCCGAAGTGGCCATCAAGGACCGCGACGCGGCCTGGGCGATCCGCCAGGCGGTGATCGCCGCCGATCACGCTGCCTACCGCTACACCGCCACTCTGGGCAAGAAGAAGGCCGACGACGCCGGCCTGGCCCAGCTGGCCATCGCCGGTGACGACGCCCAGGCCCTGGCCCAGGGCCAGGCCATCGCCGCCGGTGTCGAGTTCGCCCGCGAGCTGGGCAACCTGCCGCCGAACTACTGCACCCCGGCCTACCTGGCCGAGGTGGGCGTGAAGTTCGCCGGTGAGCATGACGGTGCCGAGGCCGAGATTCTCGATGAGCACCAGATGGAAGCGCTGGGCATGGGCTCGCTGCTGGCCGTGGCCCGTGGTTCGGCCAACCGCCCGCGCCTGGTGGTGCTGAAGTGGACCGGCGGCGGCGACGCCAAGCCGTACGTGCTGGTCGGCAAGGGCATCACCTTCGATACCGGTGGCGTCAACCTGAAGACCCAGGGCGGCATCGAAGAGATGAAGTACGACATGTGCGGTGGCGCCAACGTCATCGGCACCTTCGTCGCCGCGGTCAAGGCCAAGCTGCCGCTGAACCTGGTGGTGGTGGTGCCGGCGGTGGAAAACGCCATCGACGGCAACGCCTACCGCCCGTCCGACGTGATCACCTCGATGTCGGGCAAGACCATCGAAGTGGGCAACACCGACGCCGAAGGCCGCCTGATCCTGTGCGATGCGCTGACCTATGCGCAGCGCTTCGAACCGGCCGCGCTGGTCGACGTCGCGACCCTGACCGGTGCCTGCATGGTCGCCCTGGGCCACCAGACCGCCGGCCTGATGAGCAAGCACGACGACCTGGCCAATGAACTGCTGGCCGCCGGCGAGCATGTGTTCGACCGCGCCTGGCGCCTGCCGTTGTGGGACGAGTACCAGCCGATGCTGGATTCGACCTTCGCCGACGTCTACAACATCGGCGGCCGCTGGGCCGGCGCGATCACCGCGGGCTGCTTCCTGTCGCGCTTCACCGAAGGCCAGCGCTGGGCCCATCTGGACATCGCCGGCGTGGCCAGCGATGAAGGCAAGCGTGGCATGGCCACCGGCCGCCCGGTCGGCCTGCTGAGCCAGTGGCTGCTGGACCAGGCCGCCCGCGCCTGATGCCGTACCCGACCCTGGCCGGCCCCCGCTGGCCAGGGCCTCGCCCGGCACCGCCGGGCCCCTGCCTGACCCGGATCCTGCCATGCCCCGCGCCGACTTCTACCTGATCGCCAAGCCCCGCTTCCTGACCGAGCCGCTGCGCCTGGTCTGCGAACTGGCGCGCAAGGCCAACGACGCCGGGTTGTTCACCCTGGTGCTGGCCCGCGACCAGGCCCAGGCCGAGGAGCTGGACGAGCTGCTGTGGGCGTTCGACAACGACGCCTACATCCCGCACCAGATCGCCGGCGAAGACATGGACGAGGAAGAGGCCCTGGTGCTGATCGCCGTACCCGGCACCGACGCGCCGGCACGCCCGCTGGTGATCAACCTGCGCGATGAACCCTGGCTGGGCCAGTGCGAACGCGTGCTGGAAGTGGTCCCGGCCGATCCGGAAGCGCGCGAACCGCTGCGCGAACGCTGGCGCCAGTACAAGGCCGCCGGTTACGAGCTGAACAAGCACGACATGTAAGCGCACCCCGGCCCCCTTGATGGGCCGCCGCCGCGCCCTGATCCTTCAACGATTACCTCCTGGTTCCCCCGCATGACCCAACTCGCCTCCAGCTACGACCCGAAGTCCTTCGAGACCGACCTCTACGAGGCCTGGGAGAAGGCCGGCCACTTCAAGCCGTCCGGCACGGGCGAGCCGTATACCATCCTGCTCCCGCCGCCGAACGTGACCGGCACGCTGCACATGGGCCATGCGTTCCAGCAGACCCTGATGGACGCGCTGGTGCGCTACCACCGCATGCGCGGCTACGACACGCTGTGGCAGGTCGGCACCGACCACGCCGGCATCGCCACCGAAATGGTGGTCAGCCGCAACCTGGCGCTGGAAGGCAAGGGCGAGACCCGTGATTCGCTGGGCCGCGAAGGCTTCATCGGCAAGGTCTGGGAGTGGAAGCAGCAGTCCGGCGATACCATCGAGCGCCAGATGCGCCGCCTCGGCACCTCCGCCGACTGGTCGCGCAGCACCTTCACCATGGACCCGCAGCCGTCGGCGGCAGTGAACGAAGCCTTCGTGCGCTGGTACGAGCAGGGCCTGATCTACCGCGGCCAGCGCCTGGTCAACTGGGACCCGGTGCTGAAGACCGCCATTTCCGACCTGGAAGTGGAGAGCGCCGAGGAAGACGGCTTCCTGTGGTCGATCGCCTACACGCTGGATGAGGGCCTGAGCTACGAGCACGTCGAGCGCGATGCCGACGGCGTGGAAACCCTGCGCGAAAGCCGCGACTACCTGGTGGTCGCCACCACCCGCCCGGAAACCCTGCTGGGCGATACCGCGGTGATGGTGCACCCGGAAGACGAGCGCTACGCGCACCTGATCGGCAAGAGCGTGGTGCTGCCGCTGACCGGCCGCCGCGTGCCGGTGATCGCCGACGACTACGTGGACCGCGCGTTCGGCACCGGCGTGGTCAAGGTCACCCCAGCGCATGATTTCAACGACTACGAAGTGGGCGTGCGCCACAGCCTGCCGATGATCAACCTGTTCACCCCGGTGGCAGCGCTGAACGAAAACGCGCCGGAGCGTTTCCAGGGTCTGGACCGCTACGCCGCGCGCAAGGCCGTGCTGGCCGAACTGGAAGACCTGGGCATCCTGGTCGAGACCAAGGCGCACAAGCTGCAGGTGCCGCGCGGTGACCGCACCGGCCAGGTGATCGAGCCGTACCTGACCGACCAGTGGTTCGTGAAGATGGACGACCTGGCCAAGCGCGGCCTGGAACTGGTCGAGGACGGAAGCATTTCCTTCGTGCCGCCGAACTGGATCAACACCTACCGCCACTGGATGAACAACATCCAGGACTGGTGCATCAGCCGCCAGCTGTGGTGGGGCCACCGCATTCCGGCGTGGTTCGACGAAGCCACCGGCAGCTGCTACGTCGGTCGCAGCGAAGAGGAAGTGCGGGCGAAGCACAACCTGGGCAGCGACGTGGTGCTGAACCAGGAAAGCGACGTGCTGGAGACCTGGTTCTCCTCGCAGCTGTGGCCGTTCTCCACCCTGGGCTGGCCCAACGAGCAGGCCATGGCCGAGCGCGGCTTTGATCGCTACCTGCCGTCGTCGGTGCTGATCACCGGCTTCGACATCATCTTCTTCTGGGTGGCGCGCATGATCATGGCCACCGACAACCTGGTCGGGAAAATCCCGTTCAAGGACGTCTACTTCACCGGCCTGATCCGCGACGGCCAGGGCCAGAAGATGTCCAAGAGCAAGGGCAACGTGCTCGACCCGCTGGACATCATCGACGGCATCACCATCGACGACCTGGTCGCCAAGCGCACCGGCGGCCTGATGCAGCCGAAGATGGTGGAGAAGATCGAGAAGGCCACCCGCAAGGAATTCCCGGACGGCATCGCCGCCCACGGTGCCGATGCGCTGCGCTTCACCATCGCCGCGCTGGCCACCCACGGCCGCGACATCAAGTTCGACATGAACCGCGCCGAGGGCTACAAGAACTTCTGCAACAAGCTGTGGAATGCCAGCCGCTTCGCGCTGATGAACACCGAGGGCGCGGCGTTCACCGGCGTTCCCAGGCCGCGTACCGATGCCGAGCGCTGGATCCTCGCGCGCCTGGCCGCCACCACCGCCGAAGCGCAGGGCCATTTCGCCGCCTACCGCTTCGACCTGCTGGCGCAGTGCCTGTACGAGTTCGCCTGGAACGCGTTCTGCGACTGGTTCCTGGAACTGAGCAAGCCGGCACTGAACGGTGCAGACGCCGCCGACGCCGAAAGCACCCGCCACACCCTGCTGTACGTGCTGGAAGCGCTGCTGCGCCTGCTGCACCCGCTCACGCCGTTCATCACCGAACAGCTGTGGCAGCAGCTGGCCCCGCGCCTGGGCCTGGCCGAAACCACGCTGTCGCTGCGCCCGTACCCGACCGCCGCCGAGTTCGAAGGCGATTTCGCCCAGGCCGAGGCCGACGTGGAATGGCTGAAGGCGGTGATCAGTGCCGTGCGCCGCGTGCGAAGTGAGCTGAACGTCGCGCCGTCCAAGCTGGTGCCGCTGCGCCTGCAGGCCGGGCTGGAGCAGGACCGCGTGCGCATCGAACGCTTCAGCGCCTCGCTGTCGTTCCTGCTGAAGCTGGACAGCATCCAGTGGCTGGCCGAAGGCGAAAGCGCACCGCCGGCCGCCGCCGCGATCGTGGGCGAGCTCAAGCTGCTGGTGCCGCTGGAAGGCCTGGTCGATCTCGATGCCGAGCGCGTGCGCCTGGACAAGGAAATCGCCCGCGTCGAAGCGGAGAAGGAAAAGAGCGAGACCAAGCTGGCCAAGTTCACCGACAAGGTGCCGCCGGCCGTGGTCGAGCAGGAGCGCGTGCGACTGGCCGACTGGAACACCCAGCTGGCCGGCCTGCGCGAGCAGCGCGCGAAGCTGTAAGCGCCGCGCTCTGGTGCGTGCCAACCAGGGTTGGCACCTGCCCTGCCTCGCTCTGGTGGGTGCGGACCTTGGTCCGCACTGAGCGACGTGCCAACCAAGGTTGGCACCCACCAAACCCGGAACATTTCCCCGGCATGGCATCATCGCCCGATGCCTCTTTCCATCTTCCTGCTGGTCCTCGCGGCTGCGGCCCTGCATGCCAGCTGGAATGCGATCGTCAAACGCGGGCCGGACAAGTTCCTCGGCACCGTGCTGGTCACCGGCAGCGCCGCGCTGCTGTCGGCGGCCGCCCTGCCCTTCCTGCCGTTCCCGGCCGCGCACAGCTGGCCCTGGCTGGCTGCATCCGTGCTGCTGCAGGTGACCTACTACGGACTGGTGGCACGCTGCTACCAGCAGGTCGACATGAGCCTGGCCTATCCGCTGATGCGTGGCAGCGCGCCGATCCTGGTTGCGCTGGCCGGCACCCTGCTGGGCGAGCAACTGCCCCCGGCGGCGTGGCTGGGCGTGGTCCTGGTGAGCAGCGGCATCCTGTGCATGGCACTGGGCGCACGTGGCGGCCAGCTGCGGCTGCCGCTGCTGACCGCGGCGATGATCGCCACCTACACCCTGGTCGATGCGCAGGGCGCGCGCCAGTCCGGTGGTGCGCTCAGCTATACGCTATGGCTGTTCCTGCTGTCAGGCATCCCACTACCCCTGTGGGCGTTGTACACCCGCGGCGGCGCAGTGCTGGACTATGCGCGCCAGCACTGGCCGCTGGGACTGGCCGGTGGCGTCGGCACCACGGCGTCCTACGCGATGGCATTGTGGGCCATGACCCAGGCGCCGGTGGCGATGGTCTCGGCGCTGCGTGAATCCTCGATCCTGTTCGCGTTGCTGATCTCGGTGTTCGTGCTGCGCGAGCGGATTCCGCGTGCGCGCTGGCTGGCGGCGGCGCTGATCGTCGGCGGTGTGTTGGCACTGCGGCTGGCGTGAGAAAAGCGTGCCAACCAAGGTTGGCACCTAGCACGGCAGGTGACGTGTCGATGACAGCGGAGATCCACCGGTAGTGCCGGCCGCTGGCCGGCAACCCTTCTCCGTTACAGCGGCGGCATCGTCTGCAGGTCGCCGTCGACCAGTTCGATCGCCATCACCACCGCGTCTTCGCGGCCCTGTGCGGCCGGATAGTAGCGCGGACGACGGCCGATCTCGTTGAAGCCTTCGCTGTGGTAGAGCGCCAGCGCCGGCGTGTTGGACGGACGCACTTCCAGGAACACACGCTGCGCCCCCCGGTTGCCTGCCAGCTGCACCAGTGCGCGCAGCAGTTGGCGACCCAGCCCACGCGACTGCGCCAGCGGATCGATGCAGATGTTCAATACATGGGCCTCATCGGCAGCAATGCTGAGCACGCCGTAGCCGATCAGCTGGCCATCGCGCTCCATCGCCAGGCCGGGATAACCGGCACGCAGGCAATCAACGAAGATGCCGCGGGTCCATGGGAACGGATACCCACGCACTTCAATCGCCATCACCGCATTGAGGTCGCTCTCGCGCAATGCGCGCAGGCTGACCGGGCCGGGCTGGCTGACCGCACTCATGGTGCGCCCCGCTTGCGCAGGGCGCGCAGTTGCGGCCACAACGCGCGCTTGGCGGCCGGGTCCTGACGCAGCTGGTCCAGCGGCCAGCTGTCCATCAGCACCTGCGTGGCAGGGTCATTGGGATTGCAGCCGGACGCGCGCAGCAATGCGATCTGCAGGCGATCCGGTAGGCGCACCACCGGTTGCCGGGCATTGCCACCCGGCAGCGGGCGGGCAGCGGCGGGCGCGGTGTCCGGTGCGCTGACCGGGGTCTCGCGACGCGGCGGCACCGGGCGTTCCTGGCGGGAACCCGGTGTGGCTTCAGCCGGAGGCTCGCGCGCGGGGGCGATTGGTGCCCGCACCTGCTCCACCGCTGGCGCGGCAACCGCATCGGCTTCGGCCACGCTCAACTGCAGCGCGGCATCCAGCTCCGCAGCCAACTGGCCGTCGTGATAGACGGTATAGCCCATGGCCTGCAGCCAGGCCTGCTGGGCCGGTGACCACAGCACGGGCAGTTCCTGGCTCACGCGGCCTCGGGCTTCTTGCGCAGGCGCTGCGCGGCCCACATCACCGGGCCGGACAAGGCGTACAGGATGCCGACCGCGAACAGCACGCGCGGCAGGTCGATCACCGCGATGGCGATCGCCACCGGCACCAGGGCCAGCACCAGGAACGGCACGCGGTCGGAACGGGTGCCCTTGGCGCCGCCACCCTTGAAGCTCCAGAAGCGGATACGGCTGACCATCAACAGCGCCGCGACGATCGTCACCGCCAGCGCCACGTAGCGCAGCTGGTTGCCGTCCCAGCCCAGGTTGCCATCGGCGAAGGCCCAGACGAAGGACATCATCAGCCCGGCCGCGGCCGGGCTGGCCAGGCCGACGAACCAGCGTTTGTCGACCACCGCGACCTGGGTGTTGAAGCGGGCCAGGCGCAGCGCCGCGCAGGCGGCATACAGGAAGGCCACGGCCCAGCCGACGCGGCCGAGCAGCGGGTCATCGAACTTCAGCCACGACAGCGACCAGTGGTACATCACCAGCGCCGGGGCCATGCCGAAGCTGACCAGGTCGGCCAGCGAGTCGTACTGGACGCCGAACTCGCTGCTGGTACCGGTCAGGCGCGCCACGCGCCCGTCCAGGCCATCCATCACCGCCGCCACGAACACGGCGATGCTGGCATTGACGAAATCCCCGTTGGCCGCGGCGATGATCGCGTAGAAGCCGGCGAACAGGCCGGCAGTGGTGAACAGGTTGGGCAGCAGGTAAATCGTGCGCGAACGCGGCGGCGGTGTGATCGGGTCCATGGAATCCAGTTTAATCGACTTGCCAGTGCTCGGCGCCAATGCTGCAATCGGCGTTCTACGCCCATTCCGCGGAGTTTGCCATGCGTGCCCTGTCCTGCCTTGGATGCCTGCTGCTGTTGGCCAGTGCCAACGCCGTGGCCGGCCCGGTCTATAAATGGAAGGACGCCCATGGCGTGACCCAGTATTCGGAGACCCCGCCGGCGGGCAAGAAGTTCGAGACCCGCGAGCAGGCCCGCACCCCGCAGGCCGCGGCCAGCGCCGAGACCCCGGCCGCGCCGGTGCCGGAGCAGTGCAGCACCGCCCGTGCCAACCTGGCCCTGCTGGAAGGCTCCAGCCAGGTGATGCAGGACACCAATGGCGACGGGAAGGCCGATACCGCGTTGACCGCGGAACAGCGCAGCGCGCAGAAAGGATTGGCTGAAGCGGCCATCAAGGCGTACTGCCCGGCGGAGTGAGGGTATCGGCAGGGCTTGCAGCCCTGCACCTGCTTCAAGCAACGGCAACGTCAAATGCCAAAGCGGCTCTGGTTTTCTACTGGTTTGGCGGGGCGGTGTGGGCTGGCAGGACACGCCGTAAACCCATCCCTGGGGGCTCGATGGCGCCATCCATGGCGCCAACGGTCCTGCCAACCCACACCGCCCCACCCCCGACAGGTTCCTGGTGACGGTGGTAGATCCACGCCATGCGTGGATGAAATCTGTCAGATCTCGAATTGAATCCGGGGTCAGATCCGTTTTCCTGCGGAAAACGGATCTGACCCCAGGAGCCATTCCGACAGCTCGCAGGAAACTGTCGAAGGCGGGGTGGGTCCGGTTGCGGGAGTGTCCGCGGCATGGATGCCGCGGCCAAGCCCCCAGGGATGGGTTTACGGCGTCTCCCGCAACCGGACCCACCCCGCCATCCCACGGGAAGCCCGCTGTTGCTTCGGCAGTTGCTTCTGAGGTTGCCGGCCAGCGGCCGGCACTACTGCGGGTGCAGGGCGCAGCCCTGCCGATACCCCTCTCCCCGGCCGGGCTGGCAGAATAGGCGTCTCTGCCGTTATCCGAAGCCGACGATGCGCCTCTCCCAGTTCCACCTGCACACCACCAAGGAAACCCCCAGCGACGCCGAGCTCACCAGCCACCGGCTGATGCTGCGCGCGGGCATGATCCGCAAGCTGGCATCGGGCCTGTACACCTGGTCGCCGCTGGGCCTGCGCGTGCTGCGCAAGGTTGAACGCATCGTGCGCGAGGAAATGGACCGCGCCGGTGCCGTGGAATTCCAGATCCCGACCATCCAGCCGAAGGAACTGTGGGAGCAGACCGGCCGCTGGCAGAAGTTCGGCCCGCAGCTGCTGAAGATCAAGGACCGCAAGGACCAGGTGTTCTGCTACAGCCCGACCGCCGAAGAAGCCGCCTGCGACTTCGCGCGCAGCGAGCTGTCCAGCTACAAGCAGCTGCCGGTGAATTTCTACCAGGTGCAGACCAAGTTCCGCGACGAGATCCGCCCGCGCTTCGGCGTGATGCGTTCGCGCGAATTCCTGATGAAGGATGCCTATTCGTTCCACCTGCACGATGAGTGCCTGGTGCGCGAATACGAGAACATGAAGTCGGCCTACAGCCGCATCTTCACCCGCCTCGGCCTGGACTTCCGCATGGTGCAGGC
The DNA here is from genome assembly GCF_059369555.1 of Stenotrophomonas sp. YJH_SMC_21. Classification (NCBI taxonomy): domain Bacteria; kingdom Pseudomonadati; phylum Pseudomonadota; class Gammaproteobacteria; order Lysobacterales; family Lysobacteraceae; genus Stenotrophomonas; species Stenotrophomonas sp. YJH_SMC_21. Next base: position 128,332 of record NZ_JCAFSU010000010.1, on the reverse strand, counting down.
CGACTCCGGTGCCATCGGCGGTGATGCCTCGCAGGAATTCCACGTGATCGCCGATTCCGGCGAGGACGCGCTGGTGTTCTCCACCGGTTCGGACTACGCCGCGAACATGGAAGCGGCGATCGCCGCCGATCCGGCACCGCGTGCGGCTGCCAGTGAAGCCATGCGCAAGGTCGACACCCCTACCCAGAAAACCTGCGAGGACGTCGCGGCGCTGCTCGGCATCGCGCTGCAGCGCACGGTGAAGTCGGTGGCGCTGATCGCCGGTGAGGGCGAAGCACAGCAGTTCGTGCTGGTGCTGGTGCGCGGCGACCATGAGGTCAACGAGATCAAGCTGGCCAAGGTCGCCGGCCTGGACGAACAGCGCTTCGCCAGCGAGGCGGAAATCGCCGAGTACCTGGGCAGCGTGCCGGGCTTCCTCGGCCCGGTCGCCCCGGCCAAGGCCATCCGCGTGGTCGCCGACCGCGAAGTGGCCGCGATGTCCGACTTCGTCGTCGGCGCCAACGAAGCCGGTTTCCACCTGGCCGGGGTCAACTGGGGCCGCGACCTGCCGGAACCGGAAGTGGCCGACATCCGCAACGTGCGTGCCGGTGACCGCGCGCTGGACGGTGGCGAACTGAAGATCGCCCGTGGCATCGAAGTCGGCCACGTGTTCCAGCTCGGCCGCAAATATGCCGAAGCGCTGGATGCCACCGTGCTGGACGAGAACGGCAAGGCGGCGGTGATGGCGATGGGCTGCTACGGCATCGGTATCTCGCGCGTGGTGGCTGCCGCGATCGAACAGAACCATGACGATGCCGGCATCATCTGGCCGGACGCGATGGCGCCGTGGCAGGTGGTGGTGTGCGTGATCAACCCGAAGGGCGACGCCGCCGTGGCCGATGCTGCTGCCAGCCTGCTGCAGGAACTCCGCGACGCCGGCCTGGACGCGGCACTCGACGACCGCGGCCTGCGCCCGGGCGCGATGTTCGCCGACATGGAACTGATCGGCATCCCGCACCGCGTGGTGGTGAGCGAGCGCGGCCTGGCCGCCGGTACCTACGAGTACCGCTCGCGCCGCGCCAGCGAAGCGGAAAGCCTGGACAAGGCCACCCTGCTGCAGCGACTGCAGGGCTGATCAGGAGAAGACCGGGGCATGCCCCGGTCTTTTTTTGCCTGTCGCCCAGTTGAGCAATATTGCAGCGGACATAATCCGGTCAAAATCGACGCAATGCAGCCGGGATGCTGCCAGGCCATGACCCGCCTGCATTTGTGCTGTGATTAATTCATCTTTATTCTGTCCCGCGACGCCATGGACTGGCTCGTCCCGTCCACATTTTAGTTTCCGGAGTAACCGTAAATGAGCATTGACCTGACCGGCCTGTCGGCACGCGAGCTGGGCGCCCTGATCCGTACCGCCAAGAAGCAGCAGACCATCGTCGCCAAGCGCCGGCCAATCACCAAGGTCCGGGCCCAGCTGACCAAGCTGGCCAAGACCGAGGGTTACACCATCGAAGAACTGTTCGGCGGCGCCCCGGCACCGCGCGCGCGCAAAGCCGCCCCGGCAGCCAAGGCACCGTCCAAGACCGCCGGCCGCAAGCTGGGCAAGGTTGCCCCGAAGTACCGCAACCCGGCCAACCCCAAGGAAACCTGGACCGGTCGTGGCAAGCAGCCGCGCTGGATGGCCGAGCTGACCGCCAAGGGCAACAAGAAGCCGGAAGATTTCCTGATCAAGAAGGCCTGAGGCCGGATCGGGATGCAATGAAAAACGCCGGCGGAAGCCGGCGTTTTTCATTCTTCGGTGTGCGGGCCAACGGTCCACACCTACAGGGTTTTGCGCGCCGGCATCAGCAGGTTGCCGAACAGCAGGCCGGCCACCAGCGCCATCACCACGTTGAGCACGGTGAGGAACACGCTTTGGCCCGCGCCAACGTCCTGCTGCTGGACCAGGGTCAGCACGCCGCGCAGGCTGGTGCTGCCGGGCACCATCATGATGATGCCGGGCAGGCGGATGATCGCTCCTGGGCGGCCAACGAGGCGGCCGAACAGATTGCCACCGGCGGTCAGCAACATCGCTGACAGGAAGATGCCGGCCGGCGCGCCCCAGGCGTGCCCGCCGAACTTGGAGATCGCGTAACCCGCCACCGAGGCCGCGATCACCCACGGGTAATCGCGCCGGTTGGCCTTGAACAGCATCGCGAAGGCGAATGCCGCGGTCAGCAGCGAACCCCACTCCACCCACGGCCCCTGAGGCCGCGTGGCGCGGATCACCGGGTCCAGGCCGAGTACGTCGGCCAGGGTCACCGCGATCATCGCGCCCACGCTGAGCTTCATGATGGTGGTCAACGCGCCGGCGAAGCGCGCGGTACCGGAGACCCAATGCTGGCTGGCGAGTTCATTGACCGCATTGGTCAGCGACATGCCCGGCAGCAGCACCACCAGCGAGGCGATGATCACCGTGTTGAGGTTGAGTGCGCCGACAAAGGACGCGACCAGGGTTGCGACCATGCCGGCCAGCAGCGCCGCCAGCGCCTCGGCCGCTTCACGGGTGGCCGGGCGACGGTCGGTGACCATGCCGAGCAGGCCGATCATCAGGCCGATGACACCGGCGGTGGCGATGTCCAGCCACGGCAGCTTCCACATGCCGGCCACGCCGGCCGCGCCGAGGGTGAATGAAAGAATGGTGCGCAGCTTGCCGCGCCGGCCCGGATCCTTGTCCAGCTGGCGCAGCGCGGTGTGGCCCTGGGCAATGCTCATCCGCCCGTTGGCCACTTCCTCGGCGATATGGTCGGCCACGCTGAGTTTGTGCAGGTCGTTCTCACCGGGCGCCAGGCGGATCACGCGGGTGATGTCACTGGAGCCGATTGCCTGCGCCGGGTCGCTGAAACTGAGGATGATACCGGTGGGATTCGACCACGGTTCACAATCCAGATCGAGCTGGCGGGCCAGTGCCACCACTGCCGTTTCCAGGCGCTGGGCCGTGGTGCCGTAGCTGTGCAGGCGTCCGGCGATCTCGGAAACAAAGGCCACGCGCTGCGCGTAGGTGGCCTGGGGCGTGGGGATCGTGTGAGCGTCTGCGGACATGCGCCGTAGTATTACCTACTGCCGGGCCGCACTGGATAAATTCATCCGGGTTCGACGCGATGCCCCAGACAGAACGGTTATGCTGCGACCCGAATGGCCCAAGTGACCCCGAACCACGCCCCCCAGCTCGAACAGGATGCCCATGACCCGGGCCTGATCCGCCTGTCCGGCACCTGGACCTTGAAGACCGCGCTGGCCGCGGCCGAAGTCCTGCGCGGCGTTCCCGACACGCTGACCGGCATCGACGCCACCGGCATCGAGAAGATGGATTCGGCCGGCGTGCTGCAGGTACTGCGCGTAGCGCATCGCGCCGACCTTGGCGAGGACGCGTTGCAGTTCCGGCCGGACCACCAGGCACTGGTCTGCACCATCGAGGAAGTGGCCGACGACCGGCCCCGGCCCAAGCGCGATTTCGGCGTGCTGGCGGCGCTGGAACGGCTCGGTGTCAGCGTCCATGCCACTGGCCACAACATCAAGGCGCTGTGCAGTTTCCTCGGCGAGAACCTGGTCAAGGCAGCACGCCTGGTCAAGGAGCCCCGCCGTTTCCGCCTGACCGCCACCGTCCACCAGATGGAGCAGGTCGGGCTGGACGCAGTACCGCTGGTGGCGCTGCTGTCCTACCTGGTCGGCGCGGTGATCGCCTTCCTCGGCTCGACCATCCTGCGCGACTTCGGCGCCGAGATCTACGTGGTCGAGCTGGTCAACATCGCCTTCCTGCGCGAGTTCGCCGTGCTGCTGACCGCGATCGTGCTGGCCGGCCGCACCGCCAGTGCGTTCACCGCGCAGATCGGCGCGATGAAGGCGCGCGAGGAAATCGACGCGATGCGCACGCTGGGTCTGGATCCGATCGACCTGCTGGTGCTGCCACGCCTGCTGGCGCTGCTGGTCACCCTGCCCCTGCTGACCTTCATCGCGATGATCGCGGGCCTGGCCGGCGGCATCACTGTCGGCGCGTTCGACCTCGACATCCCGCCGCAGATGTACATCGCGCGCATGCACGAGACGATGGAAGTGCGGCACATGCTGGTCGGCCTGTCGAAGGCGCCGGTGTTTGCGCTGGTGATCGGCCTGATCGGCTGCCTGGAAGGGCTGAAGGTGGAAGGCACGGCGCAGTCGGTCGGTGAACGCACCACCTCCAGCGTGGTGCAGACGATCTCGCTGGTGATCATCATCGACGCCTTCGCGGCGTTGTGGTTCATGCACATGGACTGGTGACATGAGCACGCATCCGACTCCCGAAGAAATACCCATGCAGGACGGCGACGGCCACGACCTGGCTATCCGCGTGCGTGGGCTGGTCAACCGCTTCGGCAGCCAGACCGTGCATGAAGACCTGGACCTGGACGTGCGCCGTGGCGAGATCCTGGGCGTGGTGGGTGGCTCGGGCACCGGCAAGTCGGTGCTGATGCGCTCGATCCTGGGCCTGCGCACGCCCGACGCCGGCCAGATCGAAGTGCTGGGCCGCGATGCGCGTGCCGACGACGCCGAGAGCCGCCTGCACATCGAACGCAATACCGGCGTGCTGTTCCAGGACGGCGCTCTGTTCTCTTCACTGACCGTGGGCGAGAACGTGCAGGTGCCCTTGAAGGAACACCACCGCGAATTGCCCGAGCGCTGGCACTACGAGCTGGCGCTGCTGAAGGTGAAGCTGGCCGGCCTGCCCGCCGATGCGATCAACAAGCTGCCATCGCAGTTGTCCGGTGGCATGCGCAAGCGCGCCGGCCTGGCCCGCGCGCTGGCGCTGGACCCGCCGCTGCTGTTCCTGGATGAACCGACCGCAGGCCTCGACCCGATCGGTGCGGCCGCGTTCGACCGCCTGATCAAGACCCTGCAGGAGGCGCTGGGGCTGACCGTGTTCCTGATCACCCACGACCTGGACACGCTGTACGCCATCTGCGACCGGGTGGCGGTGATCGCCGACCGCAAAGTGGTGGCCAACGCGCCACTGCCGGACATCGAGAAACTGGATCATCCGTGGATCCAGGAATACTTCCACGGACCGCGTGCGCGTGCCGCGCGCGGCGAACAGATCGAGAGTGCCTGAGCCATGGAAACCAAAGCCAACTACGTGCTGATCGGCGCGTTCACCCTGATCACCGGCCTGGCCCTGCTGGCCTTCGGCCTGTGGGCGGCCAAGTACTCCTCCGACCGCACCTGGCAGGAATACCGCGTGGTGTTCCGCGAGGCGGTGACCGGCCTGTCGGTGGGCAGCCCGGTGCAGTACAACGGCATCGCGGTCGGTTCGATCATCGAACTGAACCTGGTGCCGGACGACCCGCGCCAGGTGGTCGCACGCATCCGCCTGAACTCGACCACCCCGGTCAAGACCGATACCCGTGCCAAGCTGGCGATCACCAGCCTGACCGGCCCGTCGATCATCCAGCTCAGCGGCGGCACGCCGCAGTCGCCGGCGCTGACCACGGTCAACAAGGACCCGGCGCCGATCATCCCGACCACGCCGTCGGCGCTGCAGAACATCACCGACGTCGCCAACCGCATCGTCGAGCGCATGGATCAGATCCTCAGCGATCGCAACGTAGCTTCAATCAACGCGACGCTGGCCAACCTGGAGACGATCAGCGGCGGCTTGGCCGACCGTGACCAGGGTACCCAGGCGCTGCTGCTCAGCGCGCGCGACGCCGCCCGCAGCCTGGACACCACGCTGAAGACCACCAACGGCACCATCGAGCGCCTGGACAGGAACCTGGTGCAGCAGCTGCCGGGCATCATCGACAAGCTGGACGGCACCCTGGCCAAGCTCGACTCGGCCGCCGGCAACGCCGATTCGATCCTTGGCGAGAACCGCGCCGCGATCAACAGCTTCGCCAATGATGGCCTCGGCCAGCTGGGCCCGACGCTGACCGAACTGCGCGGCCTGATCCGCGACCTGCGCCGGGTCAGCGACCGCCTCGAGAACAATCCCGCGCGCTACCTGCTGGGCCGCGACGCACCGAAGGAGTTCGAACCCAAATGAGCCCGATGCCCCTTCCGCGCCTGCTGCTGGCCGCTTCGCTGGTCACCCTGCTGGGCGGCTGCTCCATCCTTGGCAGCAGCGAGAAAACCGCAGTGACGCTGTACTCGCCCGCCGTGCAGGTGAAGGCCGATCCGGCGTGGCCGCAGGCCAGCTGGCAGCTGGTACTGGCCAAGCCCAGCGCCGCACGCATGGTCGACAGCCCGCGCATCAACGTGCGGCCGACCCCGTCGCAGCTGGAGATCTACAAGGGCGCCAGCTGGGCCCAGCCGGCCACCGACATGATCGAGGACACCTTGCTGCGCGGCTTTGAGGATTCCGGACGCATCCACGGCGTCGCCCGCAGCACCGCCGGCATCCGCGCCGACTACAAGCTGTCCACCGACGTGCGCCGCTTCGAGTCGGACTACCAGGGCCAGGCCACGCCGACCGTGGTGATCGAGGTCAACGCCAAGCTGATCCACGTCGCCGATCAGCGCGTGGTCGCCGACCGTACCTTCCGTCAGGCACAGCCGGTCGGCAGTACCGACGTGCCGGCCGTCACCGCCGCCTTCGAACGTGGCCTGCAGCAGCTGGCGCAGGACGTGGTGGGCTGGACGCTGGTGAGCGGGCAGGCCGACCAGCCGACCGTCACGCGCTGATCGATCAGCGTGGCGCAATCCAGCGGAACGTCAGGTTGATCCGCTCGCCCTGCACGCGCGCCATCTTCGGCAGCGCGTGCTGGTAGAAGCGCTGGGTCTGCCCGGCCATCACCAGCAGGTCGCCATGGCCGAGCAGATACTCCGCCTTGCGCGCCGTATCGTCTCGCCGGCGCAGCAGGAAGCGCCGTGCCGCGCCCAGGCTCAGCGAGGCGATCACCGGCGCCGGGCCCAGTTCGGGCTCGTCGTCGCTGTGCCAGCCCATGTAATCGTCACCGCCGCGATAGCGGTTCAGCAGTACGCTGTTGAAGCGGCCGAAGCCATCGTCCTGCAGGCGCTCGCGCATGCCCTGCAGGGACGGCGGCCACGGGTGCGGCACGAATTCTGCCCCCGAGTAGCGATAGCGCGCCTGCGGATCACCTATCCAGCAGCTCAACCGTGGCGAATCCACCCAGCTGCCGAACATGCGGATGCGATGCACCTCCCACGGCACGCCGGCTTGCAGATCGCGCTGCAAGGCATCGGCCTCGGCGGGAGACAGCCAGGCCGGGAGGTGGCGGACGTCGGCATCGGGAAGGTCGTGGGGGAACAGCATGGGCGCCCCAAGGGAAAGGGGGGGCGACCGAAGGCCGCCCCGGAACGTCAGCGGCGCGCGAATGCCACGCCCGTTTTTTCCTTCAGTTCGTCATCGCTGACACCCGGCGCCGCTTCTACCAGCACCAGACCAGCATCGGTGACGTCGAACACGGCCAGGTCGGTGATGATGCGATCAACCACGCCGACGCCGGTCAGCGGCAGCGTGCATTCGGCCAGGATCTTGTGCTCGCCGTTCTTGGCGGTGTGCTCCATCAGCACCACCACGCGCTGCACCCCGGCCACCAGGTCCATCGCGCCGCCCATGCCCTTGACCATCTTGCCGGGCACCATCCAGTTGGCCAGGTCGCCCTTGTCGGTGACCTGCATGGCACCGAGGATGGCCAGGTTGACGTGGCCACCGCGGATCATCGCGAAGCTGTCGTGGCTGCCGAAATAGCTGGCACCGGCGCGTGCGGTCACGGTCTGCTTGCCGGCATTGATCAGGTCGGCGTCCACTTCCGCGTCGGTCGGGAACGGGCCGATACCGAGCAGGCCGTTCTCCGACTGCAGCCACACGTCCACGCCTTCAGGGATGTGGTTGGCGACCAGGGTCGGCAGGCCGATGCCCAGGTTCACGTACGCACCATCGGTCAGTTCGCGGGCGGCGCGTGCCCCCATCTCGTCACGGGTCCACGCCATGTCAGTTGCCCTCCGCGCGGATGGTGCGCTGTTCAATGCGTTTTTCAGGATGCGCGTTGTGCACGATGCGGTGCACGTAGATGCCCGGCAGGTGCACCTGGTCCGGATCGATGGCGCCAACCGGCACGATCTCCTCGACCTCGGCGATGCAGACCTTGCCGGCCATCGCACAGGCCGGGTTGAAATTCCGAGCGGTCTTGCGGAACACGAGGTTGCCGGCCTCGTCGGCCTTCCACGCCTTGACCAGTGCCACGTCGGCGCGCAGCGCGGTTTCCATCACGTAGTGTTTGCCGTCGAACTCGCGGGTTTCCTTGCCTTCGGCCACCACCGTGCCGTAGCCGGTGGCGGTGAAGAACGCAGGAATGCCTGCACCACCAGCACGCAGTCGTTCGGCAAGGGTGCCCTGCGGATTGAATTCGAGCTCCAGTTCGCCGGCCAGGAACTGCCGCTCGAACTCCTTGTTCTCGCCCACGTAGGACGAAATCATCTTCTTGATCTGCCGGGTTTCCAGCAGTTGGCCCAGGCCGAAACCATCAACGCCGGCATTGTTGGAGATCACGGTCAGGCCCTTGGCACCACTGTCGCGCAGCGCGGCGATCAATGCCTCGGGAATGCCACACAGGCCGAAGCCGCCCACGGCCAGCGTCTGGCCATCGGCGACCACGCCCTCCAGCGCCTGCGCTGCGGTGGCGAAGCGCTTGCCGCGCTTGTCGGTCGAAGTCACGTGTTCCATTTCTACAGCCCCACACGGGAAGAATGAGCGCATTCTAGCGCTACGACCGCATACGGCTGGGATGCGCCGCAGCATGACGCCACGGCGCGTTGCGCCTCAGCGCGTGCCCGGGATCTTCGCGGTGGCGCGATGTTCCAGCGCCAGCAACACCGCAAACCCCAGCAGCAGTGTCACCGGCATGCGGACACGGTCGACACTGGTGCGCAGGTGCCAGTCCAGGTCATGCGGCGTTCCCAGGTAGACCAGGAACAGCACCGCTGCGTACGCCAGCGCCGCCAGCACGGCGGCCGATGCCGCCGGAACCCGCAGCACCGGACGCCAGAGCACCGCCAGCACCAGCAGCGGCACCAGCACCCACACATCCAGCAGCAGGCGCCCGACGATCGGCTTGGCACCGCCCTCGCTGCCAAGCCGCGCCAACAGCTGCGCCTTCATGTCGCTTCCCGCCAGGTCATTGGCAACCCCTGCCTGCCCGACGGCCAGCTTCCATGCCAGCAGTGGCAGCAGGGCCACAACCACGGCCAGGAGGATGCGCCAGCCCAGGCGACGCTCACGCAGCACGCCTTCGCCCAGCACCACGGCCGTCAACAGAGCCGCAAGCACCGCACCCTCGTTCTTCAACATCGACAGCACGGCCACCAGCAGGGTGAATGCGACCAGCTCACGACCACCACCATGCTCCCCGGACATGCGGTGACGCATCGCTGTCGCCACGGCAGCGACGGCGTAGACCGCCACCAGCGGATCCATGTAGCCGTTGATCAGCATGTCGCGCCCCAGGCGCAGCAGCAGCACTGCGAACAGCACCCCGCACCAGCGCCATCGGAAACTCGGGACGATCAGCAGCAGCGCCGGCAGCAGCAGCAGCGGTGCCACCGCCTTGGGCAGCAGTTCGTTCCAGTGCCCGGCCAAAGCTGCTGCACAGGCCATCAACAACGGAACCAGCGCGGGATAGTCGTTGTGGCTCCACGGCGCGTAATCATCCAGCTGGGCGTACAACGTGCCCTCCAGGTAGATCCGCTTGGCATGGAAGAGCCAGATCGAACGCGGGTCCCAGCCATCGCTGGGGCTTCCCAGTGCGATCAGCACCAGCACCAGAACGGCCAAGACCAGAGGTGCGGTACGCAGGTCACGCACGGCTGGCAGGGCGAGCAGCGCGCTGAGCACGACCGCGCCGAATGCCACCTGCACCGGCCAGCCCGCCAGGCCTACGGCGGCCAGGCCATAGCAGACAAGAATGGAGACCAGCATGGCCAGCGCCGCACGGCGCCCTGGTTCAGCGGCAGTCGGCAAGAACGACATCTCCGCTCCTCCCCTGGACCTGGCACTGGTCAACCAGCGGATCACCGGCCCTCAGCAGGCGCTGTGGGGTATCGGTATCGCTGAACCGGACCGGATACAGCGCCTCCCACATGCGTTGCTGGATCAAGGGATCGTCCTTCAGCCCCTGCCCGAGCGAAAGCAGCGAAGGCGCGATCGGCTGCGCGCGCACCAGATCACGTGCATCCACCACCTCACGTGGTACGGATGCGTCGAATCCCGCGTCCTCAGCGAAGGCCTGGCGCAGCAGCGACGTCTGATAGTCCGATCGCTTGGCGACCGATACGAGGGAAGCGCCCAACAGCAGCACCAGGATCCCGGCAATCGCCAGATCCCGCCGCGTAGTGCGCAGGGGGGAAGAGGTGGGGGTCATGTCATCCATGAAACGTTTCAAGGAACCAACGGAAAAACCAATGCGCCAGCAGCACCCAGGCTATTGGCAACGGTAGTCGGACGGCATCCGGCTGTCGCGGAAAGGATCAGTGAGCGCATCGGTGTACTGCCCCATCAGCAGGCGGTGGGTCGGCAGCAGGTTCTGCCGGTAGAAGCGGCCGAACGATGCGAGGCGCTCGCCGCGCGCGGTCAACCGCACACAACCATCATGGATCTGCACGGTTCCGGACTGCAGCTGCTCGGTCAGGCGCACTTCCACCAGGTGATGCTCGCGGACGTACTCTTCAGTGAACACCTGGCGGAACGCGTCTTCGCGTATCCCACCGCCACGCTGTTGCAGTTTCTCCAGGATGTAGAAGGACAGCGAGCGGTCGATGACGGTCGGGACCGAGATCGCGAACACGTAGCCTCCCAGCAACCAGATGGCGGCCAGCTGGATCAGCTCGAGGCGGCTGAAATCCCTGAACCACTTCAATGCATACAGGCCCGCAAACACCACCACCACTGCGATCACCGCGTCGAGGATGCTGGCATACAGCACCACGTTCACGCGGAACTGGCGCATGTGGACGTAGTAGACCAGCAGCAGGGCGGCAATGAATGCAAGGGTTGCCAGCGCGGCACGCAGATATTTGTTCATTTGAACACCAGGAACTTGTTGGCGACGAAGCTGACGGCCATCTGCATTCCGGTCGCCAGCACGAACCCTGCGCGGTAGTCCAGGCCCCATCGATCGGCCCAGACGTACATCACCAGCGCATGCAGGACGGCGATCGCGGCGTAGATCAGCAGGAACAGCGAGCCCTGCCGCGCCAGGCTGCCCTGCCTGCCATGGAAAACGAAGTAGCGGCTGCCGAGGAACGACACAGTGATGCCGAAGACCGCTGCAATCGCATTGGCCATCGCGGCCAGCGGGATGTGCAGCACCTCGATGTTGAAGTGCAGCACTCCATAGTGCACTGCGGTGGCGACCAGGCCATTGATCACGTAGCGGACGGCCTGTCCGCCCAGCGCATCCTTAGCCACTGCGCCGGCCGGCATGCAGGACCTCGTCGATGAATTCGCGATAGCTGCCCACGCTCATGACGCCACCGCCGCGCATCATCCCCGACAACATCAGGATGATCAGCGTCAGTGCCGCGGTCTGCAGGAACACCAGCACCAGGATGCCGAATGCCAGCGAGAACCAGCCCTGCGATGCAAAGCCCAGCATCTTCAGCCCGGTGGCAACGATCCCGCCGATGATCGACAGTGCCGCCACCATGGTACAGGCGATGCCCACGCGTACCAGTACATCCTCGGCAAACACCATCAGTGCACGGAATCCGTGCAGGGCCAGGCCGACGAAGTTCATCTTGCTGCGGCCGGCATAGCGCGGACCACGATCCAGCGCACAGGTCTGCACGCGCAGCTTCGAGCCCAGTACGCAGGCTGCAACGTGGATCCACAGCTCCTGCATCGATGCCAACCGGCGCACCGCCGGCATCTTCGCCGCCATGAAGTTGCCGAAGCTGATCTGGCGTCCGCTGAGCAGCGAGAACAGCAGCTTGTAGACGATGTAGAACGACTTGAACTTCAGCGATTCGACCCGGCTGCGACGGCTGGCCACCACCACGTCGACATCGGCCGAATCCAGGCCCGCCACCAGCTCGGTGATGCTCTCCGGCGTATCCTCGCCATCGGAATCCATCACCACGACAATATCATTGCCATCGAAGTGCTCGGCCACATAGCCCAGGCCGATGGCGATCGCACGCTGATGCCCGACATTGCGACGCAGGCGGATCACCACGCCCTCCAGCCCCGAAGCCTCAATGGCGCTGATCGGCAATGGCTGCCGCACCGAGCCGTCGTCCACGGCCACCACATAGGTGTCCGGACCCTGGGTGCGGGCGAGCTCTACGAACAACTTCGAGGAGGCTTCCAGGTCCTCGTAGACCGGCATCACCACGATCTTTCGCATCGTCGCCACCTCAGGCCTGCAAGCGATGGCGGAAGTAGGCGATGGTCTCCTTCAGGCCGTCCTCCAGGCCGATCTTGGGCTCCCAGCCCAGATCTGCTTTGGCCAGGCTGATATCCGGCTGGCGTTGGCGTGGATCATCCGAGGGCAGCGGGCGGAACTCGATCTTCGACGCGCCGCCGACCAGACGGAGCACGGTCTCGGCCAGTTCCAGCATGGTGTACTCGGACGGATTGCCGATATTGATCGGACCAGTGAGGTCAGCCGGCGAGTCCATCAGCCGCAACATGCCCTCGATCAGGTCATCGACATAGCAGAAGCTGCGCGTCTGGCTGCCATCACCATAGATCGTGATCGGCTCGCCCTTCAGCGCCTGCACGATGAAGTTGCTGACCACCCGGCCGTCATTGGGATGCATGCGCGGGCCATACGTGTTGAAGATGCGCATGACCTTGATCTCCAGCTGATGCTGGCGCCAGTAGTCGAAGAACAGCGTTTCGGCGCAACGCTTGCCCTCGTCATAGCAGCTGCGGATGCCGATCGGGTTGACCCGGCCCCAGTAGCCTTCCACCTGCGGGTGGATTTCCGGATCGCCGTACACCTCGCTGGTGCTGGCCTGCAGGATGCGCGCGCGCAGGCGCTTGGCCAGGCCGAGCATGTTGATTGCCCCATGCACGCTGGTCTTGGTGGTCTGCACCGGGTCCTGCTGGTAGTGGATCGGTGACGCCGGGCAGGCCAGGTTGAAGATCCGGTCCACTTCCACATAGAGCGGGAACGTCACGTCATGGCGCATGAGCTCGAACCGTGGGTGGCCCAGCAGCCCATCCACGTTCGCCTTGCTGCCGGTGTAGAAGTTGTCCACGCAGAGGACGTCATGGCCGCCCGCGATGAGCCGATCGCACAGATGCGACCCAAGGAAGCCCGCGCCACCGGTCACCAGCACGCGTTTCTGATCGTGAGTGAATTTCAAAGCAAACCTCGATCCTTCTGGAACAGCAGGCCAATCGGCGATGGCCACGCGGGCCATGTCCTCGGTCGTCAGCGCGCAATTGTATGCGAACTGCCCGCTGGCCATGGCCCATCGACGGGGAATCGGCCTGCCCCCTCCCAAGTCAACGCTGCTGGCCGGGCGCCCCTGGCTCACCGGCCGTTTGCAGACCCTCCCGCTATAATCAGGCTTCTCTATCCGGATGGACTGCTTCGATGCCCCTGCCCGCTTTCAAGGCCTACGATATCCGCGGCCGTGTGCCGGAAGAACTGAACGAGGACCTGGCCCGTCGCATCGGCGTCGCCCTGGCCGCACAGCTCGCTCCAGGCCCGGTGGTCCTCGGCCATGATGTGCGCCTTACCAGTCCGGCACTGCAGGATGCGCTGGCCGCAGGCCTGCGTGGGACCGGCCGTGAGGTGATCGACATCGGCCTGTGCGGCACCGAAGAGGTCTACTTCCAGACCGATCACCTCGGCGCGGCCGGCGGCGTGATGGTGACCGCCAGCCACAACCCGATGGACTACAACGGCATGAAGCTGGTGAAGGAGAACGCGCGGCCGATCAGTTCGGATACCGGCCTGTTCGCGATTTCCGACGCGGTCGCCGCCGATACCTCCGAGGCCCAGCCGCCGCGTGCCGGGCAGACCGCCCAGCATGACAAGCACGCCTACATCCAGCATCTGCTGAGCTACGTCGATGCCAGCAAACTGAAGCCGCTGAAGCTGGTGGTGAATGCGGGCAATGGCGGCGCCGGCGCAATCGTCGACCTGCTGGCACCGCACCTGCCGTTCGAGTTCATCCGCATCTGCCACGAGCCGGACGGCAGCTTCCCCAACGGCATTCCCAACCCGCTGCTGCCGGAGAACCGCGCCGCCACCGCCGACGCGGTGCGCGAACACGGTGCCGACTTCGGCATCGCCTGGGACGGTGACTTCGACCGTTGCTTCTTCTTCGACCACAGCGGCCGCTTCATCGAGGGCTACTACCTGGTCGGCCTGCTGGCCAAGGCGATCCTGGCGCGCCATCCCGGCGGCAGGATCGTGCATGACCCGCGCCTGGTCTGGAACACGGTGGACATGGTCGAGCAGGCCGGCGGTGTCGCGGTGCAGTGCAAGAGCGGGCATGCGTTCATCAAGGAAAAGATGCGGGCCGAGGATGCCGTGTATGGCGGCGAGATGAGCGCCCATCACTACTTCCGCGAATTCGCCTACGCCGACTCCGGGATGATTCCGTGGCTGCTGATCGCCCAGCTGGTCTCCGAAAGTGGCCGTTCGCTGGCCGACTGGGTGGAAGACCGGATGGCCGCCTATCCGTGCAGCGGCGAGATCAACTTCAAGGTGGACGATGCCAAGGCCGCAGTGGCGCGCGTGATGGAGCACTTCGCGGCGCAATCGCCCAGGCTGGACCACACCGATGGCATCAGTGCCGACTTCGGCGACTGGCGCTTCAACCTGCGCAGCTCCAACACCGAACCGCTGCTGCGCTTGAACGTCGAAGCGCGCGGTGACGCTGCGTTGATGCAGGCGCGCACCGACGAAATTTCCCGTCTGATCCAGCAGTAACCGAGGCCCGCATGAGCAGCATCCAGCCCGTCATCCTGTCCGGCGGATCCGGTACCCGCCTGTGGCCGCTTTCGCGCGAGGCCTACCCGAAGCAGTTCCTGCCACTGGCCGGCGAGCTGACGATGCTGCAGGCCACTTGGCAACGCGTCGCTCCACTGGCGGCGCGTGGCCCGCTGGTGATTGCCAACGAGGAACACCGCTTCGTTGCCGCCGAACAGCTGCAGCAGGTCGGCACCGAACCGGCCGCGATCATCCTTGAACCGGTGGGCCGCAATACCGCACCGGCCATCGCCGTGGCTGCGCTGGAAGCCACCCGGGACGGCGCCGACGCGCTGCTGCTGGTGCTGCCCTCCGATCATGTGATCACCGACGAGGTGGCCTTCCGCAACGCGGTGCAGGCCGCCGCCAGTGCCGCTGAAGCCGGCAAGCTGGTCACGTTCGGCATCGTGCCGACCGGCCCGGAAACCGGCTACGGCTATATCAAGACTGCCAACGGCCAGGGCCTGCGTGCCGTCGAACGCTTCGTCGAAAAGCCCGACCTGGAGACCGCCACCGGCTACGTCAGCAGCGGCCAGTACTACTGGAACAGCGGCATGTTCCTATTCAAGGCGTCGCGTTACCTGCAGGAGCTGGAGCGCTTCCAGCCGGAAATGCTGGCCCGCAGCCGCCAGGCCTGGCAGCAGGCGCGCCGCGATGCCGACTTCACCCGCCTGGACAGGGATGCCTTCACGGCGGTGCCGTCGGACTCGATCGACTACGCGGTGATGGAGAAGACTGCCGATGCAGTCGTGATCCCGCTGGATGCCGGTTGGAACGACGTCGGTTCGTGGACCGCGCTGCGCGATGTCTCGCAGCAGGACGGCGACGGCAACGCCCATCAGGGCGATGTGATCGCCATCGACTGCCGCAACACCTATGCCTATGCGCAGCGCTTGGTGGCCATGGTCGGCCTCGATGACGTGATCGTGGTCGAGACCGACGATGCGGTGCTGGTCGGCAAGGCCGACCGCATGCAGGAGGTCAAGACGATAGTGGCGAAGCTGAAGGCTGAAGGCCGCAGCGAAGCCACCTGGCACCGCAAAGTGTATCGCCCCTGGGGTGCCTACGATTCGATCGACAACGGCGAGCGTTTCCAGGTCAAGCGGATCACGGTCAAGCCCGGCGGTACGCTCAGCCTGCAGATGCATCACCACCGCGCCGAGCACTGGATCGTGGTCAGCGGCACCGCCGAAGTGACCCGTGGCAGCGAGGTGATCCTGCTCAGCGAGAACCAGAGCACCTACATCCCGCTGGGCGTGACCCACCGCCTGCGCAACCCGGGCAAACTGCCGCTGGAACTGATCGAAGTGCAGTCAGGCAGTTATCTGGGCGAGGATGACATCGTGCGCTTCGAGGATACGTACGGGCGCAACTGACCCAGCGCCCGCTGGAGGCTGCCGGCCGCGGGTCGGGGTGGGTGCCGACCGTTGGTCGGCACGCCGCCTACCGGGTCAGGCCATCTCCGCCATGACCCGTTTCAGGCCGTCCTGCCAGGTCGGCAGCACGATGCCGAAATCCCGCTGCAGCTTGCGGTTGTCCAGCACCGACCAGGCCGGGCGCTTGGCCGGGGTCGGATACTCGGAACTGGGAATCGCCTCGACGGTCGGCACCTTGGTCAACACGCCGGTGGCCAACGCCTCGGCGAAGATCGCTTCGGCGAACCCATGCCAGCTGGTCTGGCCGCTGGCGGTCAGGTGCCACGTACCCGACAACTGCCCCGGGTGCTGCAGCGCCTGCAAGGTGACATCAGCTATCAGCGCGGCCGGCGTCGGCGTACCGATCTGGTCGGCCACCACCCGCAACGCATCGCGCTCGGCCCCGACGCGCAGCATGGTGCGCAGGAAGTTCGCGCCGTGCGAGGCATACACCCACGCCGTACGGAAGATCAGATGCCGTCCTCCCGCGGCACGCACCGCCTCCTCGCCGTCGCGCTTGCTGGTGCCATAGACACCCAGCGGTGCGGTCGGCTCGTCCTCGCGGTAGGGCGCGGTGCCCTGGCCATCGAACACGTAGTCGGTGGAGTAATGCACGAACGGCACGCCATGCGCCGCACACCAGTGCGCGATCACGCCCGGCGCCTGCGCGTTGGCGGCGAAGGCGGCATCAACATCCTGTTCTGCGCGGTCAACGGCGGTGTAAGCGGCCGCATTGACCACCAGCGACGGCTGCACGCGGTCCAGCAAGGCAGGCAGGCTGTCGGGCTGGCAGAAATCGGCGGTTTCGCAGGCGCTACCGTCGGGCAGCTGGCCGCTACGGGTGGTGGCAACCACTGCCCCCAGCGGGGCCAGCGCGTGCAGCAGCTCCTGGCCGACCTGGCCATTGCCACCGAACACCAGCACGGTCATGGCACGTAGACCGGCAGGCGGTCTTCAGCAATGTCCTTCAGGAAGGGGGCGTTCTCGTCCTTGGCCGAGAGCACCGGCGCACTGATCGGCCAGTCCACCGCAATATCAGCATCGTTCCAGCGGATACCTGCATCGGCTTCCTTGACGTATACATCCGTGCATAGATAACTGAACAGCGCGCGCTCGGAGAGTACGGCAAAGCCATGGGCGAAGCCTTCCGGAATCCAGAACTGCTTCTTGTTCTCCGCGCTCAGCACCACCGCTTCCCACTGGCCGAAGGTCGGCGAGCCGCGACGGATGTCGACGGCCACGTCATAGACCTCGCCTTCCAGCACGCTGACCAGCTTGCCCTGCGGGCGCGGCCACTGGTAATGCAGCCCGCGCAGGACACCCTTGGCCGAGGTCGAGACGTTGCTCTGCACGAAGCGATCCGGCAGGCCCAGCGCAGCGAAGCGCTCGGCATTCCAGGTTTCGAAGAAGTAGCCACGGGCATCGCCGAACACCGCCGGCTCGATCACCACGCAGCCAGGCAACTTGGTTTCAATCACTTTCACGGAACAACTCCACGCAGGGCGAGCTTGTGCAGGTACTGGCCGTAGCCATTCTTGATCAGCGGTGCGGCCAGTGCCTCCAGCTGTTCGGCGGTGATCCAGCCCTGGCCAAACGCGATTTCTTCAGGGCAACAGACCTGCAGGCCCTGGCGGGTCTGGATGGTCTCGATGAAGTTGGACGCCTCCAGCAGCGACTGGTGAGTGCCGGTATCCAGCCATGCATAGCCACGGCCGAGGGCCTCCAGGTGCAGATTGCCTTCGTCCAGGTAGCGCTTGTTGAGATCAGTGATCTCCAGTTCGCCACGCGGCGACGGCTTCAGTTCGGCCGCGTAATCGCTGGCCTTGCCGTCGTAGAAGTACAGTCCGGTGACCGCATAGTTGGAGCGTGGCTTTTCCGGTTTCTCCACCAGGTCGATGACCTTGCCGCTCTTGTCGAACTCGGCCACGCCATAGCGTTCCGGATCATTCACCCAATAGCCAAACACGGTGGCACCGTCCACGCGCTCATCGGCACGCTTGAGGACTTCACGCAGGCCATGGCCATGGAAAATGTTGTCACCCAGCACCAGGCAGCTCGGCTTGCCGGCGACGAACTCCTTGCCGATCAGATACGCCTGGGCCAGGCCATCGGGGCTGGGCTGCACGGCGTACTGGATGTCCATGCCCCACTGCGAGCCGTCGCCCAGCAGCTGCTGGAACAGCGCCTGCTCGTGCGGCGTGTTGATGATCAGCACTTCACGGATGCCCGCCAGCATCAGCACGCTGAGCGGGTAGTAGATCATGGGTTTGTCATACACCGGCAGCAGCTGTTTGCTTACGCCCTTGGTAATCGGATACAGCCGGGTGCCGGAGCCGCCGGCGAGGATGATGCCCTTGCGCTGGGTCATGAGGTCTCCTGGGTGTTCAGGCCGCGGTGCCGATGCGCTGCAGACGGTAGCTGCCGTCGAGCACGCCGTTGACCCATTCCTGGTTGTCCAGGTACCAGTCAACGGTGAAGGTGATGCCCTGCTCGAAGGTGTAGGCCGGTTCCCAGCCCAGGTCGTTCTTCAGCTTGGAGGCATCGATCGCGTAACGGCGGTCATGGCCCGGGCGGTCGGTGACGTAGGTGATCTGGCTGCTGCGCGGCTGGCCGTCCGCGCGCGGGCGGCGCTGGTCCAGCAGTGCGCAGATGGCCTGCACCACTTCGATGTTCTGCTTTTCCGAATTGCCGCCGACGTTGTAGGTCTCGCCGACCCGGCCCTTGGCCAGCACGGTGCGGATCGCCTCGCAGTGATCGGACACGAACAGCCAGTCGCGCACCTGCTTGCCGTCGCCGTACACCGGCAGCGGCTCACCGGCCAGCGCCTTGGCGATCACCAGCGGGATCAGCTTCTCGGGGAAGTGGTACGGGCCGTAGTTGTTGGAACAGTTGGTGGTCAGCACCGGCAGCCCGTAGGTGTGGTGGAAGGCACGGACCAGATGGTCCGAAGCGGCCTTCGACGCCGAATATGGGGAATTCGGAGCATACGGCGTGGTTTCGCTGAACTTGCCGGTCTCACCCAGGGTGCCGTACACCTCGTCAGTGGATACGTGCAGGAAGCGGAAGGCCGCGCCCTGCTCGGCCGGCAGCGCCTTCCAGTAGTCACGTACCGCCTCCAGCAGGCCCAGGGTGCCCACCACGTTGGTCTGGATGAAGGCACCCGGCCCGTCGATGGAACGGTCGACGTGGCTCTCGGCCGCGAAGTTCAGCACCGCATCGGGCTGGTGCTCGGCCAGCAGGCGAGTGACCAGTGCGCTGTCGCCGATGTCACCCTGCACGAACACGTGGTTCGGGTTGCCGTCCAGGCTGGACAGGGTCTTCAGGTTGCCGGCATAGGTCAGCACATCGAGGTTGATGACCTTGACGCCGCGCGCGACGGCCTCGAGAACGAAGTTACCGCCAATGAATCCGGCGCCGCCGGTGACAAGCCATGTGGGCACTACCTGTTCTCCTGATCGAAATTCATCCACGGAGCGCCTGCAGGCGCCCCGGCACAGCGGCACAGGATACATGTCGTTCGTCTTCACGACTGCCTGCGTGGCGTGAACGGAGCGCTGGATCGGGCATTTTTTTGCCGCGCCGCAGCAAAACCATACGCATTCGCATGGTCGACCCAAGCCAGCTAGAATCGGGATCCCACCCCCGAACCGGTTGCTTTTGCAGGACCGGACGTTCTCCCCGTTATTGAAGGACCCCGTACCAGATGAAAATCCTCGTCGCATACAAGCGCGTGGTGGACTACAACGTCCGCATTCAGGTCAAGCCGGACGGTTCCGGCGTGGTCACCGACGGCGTCAAGCTGTCGCCCAACCCCTTCGATGAAATCGCCCTGGAAGAAGCCCTGCGCCTGCGCGACAAGGGCATCGCCAGCGAAGTCGTGGTTGCCACCATCGCCCCGGCCGATGCCCAGGCGCATCTGCGCAACGGTCTGGCCATGGGCGCCAACCGCGCCATCCACGTCGTCACCGACCAGGCCATCCAGCCGCTGACCGCGTCGCGCACCCTGCTCAAGCTGATCGAGAAGGAACAGCCGGACCTGGTGATCCTCGGCAAGCAGGCCATTGACGACGACGCCAACCAGACCGGCCAGATGCTGGCCACGCTGTGGGGCCGTCCGCAGGCGACCTTCGCCAGCAAGCTTGAGATCGCCGACGGCAAGGCTACGGTGACCCGTGAAGTCGACGCCGGCCTGGAAACGCTGGAAGTGGACCTGCCGGCGGTGGTCACCACCGACCTGCGCCTGAACGAGCCACGCTTCATCAAGCTGCCGGACATCATGAAGGCCAAGGCCAAGCCGCTGGAGACCCTGCAGCTGGCCGACCTCGGCGTTGAAGCCGCCGATACCTTCAAGACCACCCAGTACGCCGCGCCGTCCAAGCGCAGTAAGGGCGTGATGGTCAAGGACGCGGCCGAACTGGTTGCCGCACTCAAGCAGAAGGGGCTGCTGTAATGAGCAAGATTCTCGTCATCGCCGAACACCACGACGGCAAGCTCAACGCCGCCACCGCCAAGACCGTCAGCGCCGCCGCCGCCATCAGCGGCGCCAGCATCGACGTGGTCGTGCTGGCCGCCGATCCGGCCGCCGTCGCCGCTGAAGCCGCCCACATCGCTGGCGTCGCCAAGGTCCTGACCGTGGCCAATGCCGCCAACGCGCAGGCCATCGCCCAGGTGCTGGCACCGCAGATCGCGCAGCTGGCCAAGGGCTACACCCACGTGTTCGGCCCGTCGACCACCTTCGGCAAGGACCTGATGCCGTGCGTGGCCGCCCTGCTCGGCGTCAACCAGGTCTCCGACCTGATGACCGTCGAAGGCAGCCACACCTTCAAGCGCCCGATCTACGCCGGCAACGCGATCATCACCGTGGAAGCCCCGGCCGACCAGATCGTGGTCGCCACCGTGCGCGCCGCGTCGTGGCCGGAAGCCGCCCAGGGTGGCAGTGCCGCCATTGAAGCGGCCAGCGTCGATGCCGCGCTGCCGACCCATACCCGCTTCATCGGCCTGGCCGCCGGTGCCAGCGACCGCCCGGACCTGCAGAGCGCCAAGCGCGTGGTCTCCGGTGGCCGCGGCGTCGGTTCGGAAGAGAACTTCAAGGTGATCTTCCAGCTGGCCGACAAGCTCGGTGCCGCTGTCGGTGCCTCGCGCGCCGCGGTCGATGCCGGCTACGTGCCCAGTGACCTGCAGGTCGGCCAGACCGGCAAGATCATCGCGCCGGAACTGTATGTGGCCGTCGGCATCAGCGGTGCCATCCAGCACCTGACCGGCATTAAGGACGCCGGCACGATCGTGGCCATCAACAAGGACGGCGATGCGCCGATCTTTGAGATCGCCGATATCGGCCTGGTGGGGGATCTGTTTGCGATCCTGCCGGAGCTGGAAGCCGCGCTGGGCTGACCCGCGCCAATTGTGCTCCGGATCGTCAGGTCCGGAGCGCAATCACCTGGTAGGTACCGCGCGCGGAGATCATCTGGCGATCACCTGCACTCGCGCGCACACCGGTATGGCTGTCGACAATGCACCCCGCTCCCAGACGGGTCTTGGGGTAGATCGTCGCGCGCGTCCCCAGAAAGCAATCGTCGCCGATCGATGCATCGCCATTGAGAGCAGCGTAGGGGGAGAGGATGCTGAACTCCCCGACCTGGGCGCCGTGGCCCACGCTGCAGTGCACGTTGACCGCCACTCCGCGGCCGAGCACGGCATTGCGATTGATCACGCTGAAGGGGCACACCAGTACACCATCCCCAAATTGCGCATTCGGAGAGGTCACGGTACTGGTCGACACGAACGGGGGAACGTACACGCCCCGCTCCCAGAGACGTGACAGGATGAGTCGGCGCCCCTTCACCGAACCAACCGCAACGACGACTGCCTGTCGTTCCACAGGCTGATAGTCGCCGATCGCGCCGAGATGGGTCGACCCGAGCTGGGCGGGAATCGGATTGTCGACACCGTCATCGATGAATCCGGCGATCTTCGGCCCGCCTCCGTGCGCATCTACGCTGAGGTAATCGAAGACTTCCATACCGAAGCCACCGGCCCCGGCAATTACCACCGAATCGATGGCACGATCATTAAGCAATGGCATTCGTCTTCTCCGTTTGGAACGTACAACTTCGATCAGGCGACCGTGATTTCACGCGTGAACACGGTCATCAGATCAAAACCATCCCAGACATTGCTGAAATCAAGCGCGCTTCCCACAGGAACAAAGCGGTCAACACCGGCCAACGGCGCCTGCTGCACGAAGGAACGCAGCTGATCCGATGGCATGCCGAGGTAGGAAACCGTTTGAACCTTGCGGGAAAGCAGTGGACGAAGCGCATCCAGATGCGCAATACGAGACTCGAAGAAGAGCCCCGCGCCGCAGTGTGCATCGGCGTGCAATGCCGGAACCTCAAGCCAAAGGCGCGCAACATCGTTGCCGCTTGCCGCCGGAATGCTGACATCGGCCTCGATGGAAAGCACATCCTGCGCGATTCGCTTGTTTACATAGTCGACGTCGCCAAAGGAAACACCCTTTTCCCGCACCTTCTGTTCCAGTGCGGGCCAGAAGCTGTCCCGTGCCTGATCCACCTGCGCCGGGCTTCCGATCCAGAGAATCAGCCGCGGCGACGAACAGGCCATCTGATCGAACCAGTAGGCATCGTTGAAGAACCCATCGATCCAGCGCGCCTTCTGCTCGGGCGATGCGAAGATCCAGCCGGCCGCGTCGAAGAGACCGAGCGAGAACTTGTTTGCAAATGCAATCTCGGTCGCAGTCGGTGGCAAGGGCACCTGACGGATGGCTGCAACTGTCGCGTCGCCGCCCCAGATAACACGGGTATCGCAGTGAGCGGACAACAATGCAGTGGTGCGGGCGTCAGCCGCGTAGCGCACCATCAGGCTGCGCCTGGCAATCTCGGCATGCTCGGGACGCGCGCTTACCCGCCCGATGGCAGCAACCAGCAGGTCGGTCTGCACCGATGCCTTCGTCGACAACCTGACGATGTTGCGGTTACCACACAGGAGCGAAATGAACCACGAGTAGACAAAGATCGTGTCCACGTTGGAAGGCGCGAAATGCAGAACCGTTCCGCGTGCCACCGACAGATGACCGTCGTGACGGCGATCATGGGCTTCCTTCAATCGCACGATGCTCGAGCGCCGCATCCAGAATGCCAGCGCGCTCAGCTCGGGATAACTCCGTGCCTCCGGCATGCGGAACAGCTCTGCAGACAGAGCATCGACAAATGCCACCGAGGGCTCGGCGAACGCGGGAAGCGGGGGGGCCTCGGCCAGGACGTCCAGGTCCGGGGCCGTCGCAATAAGGGACTCGTAATTACTCATGGGCGTGCATCAAAGGGGGCGGTTGCGGCATCGGCAGCGTGGGTGTCGCTGCAACCACGCAGTTCCGCGCGCGCCACCCGGCCATGCACGCGGAACGTGCGGCCCAGGCGGCCACACGGACAATCGTCCACGCCGGTCCACTCGCCGATGTCCTCGGTCAGCAGGCTATGGCCCGGGTAACTGGTAGGCAGCACCGACAGCACCTGGATAAGACCTGGCACGTTCGCCGGCAGTGGTTCCCACGTGCTCGGCGCACGGATTCTCACATCAGCAAAGGCAGGACAGTGCAGTCGGCCGTGCTCGCACTCGACGAAGATCGAACCAACCTGTTCGACCATACCGTAGAAATTGTGCACAGCACCGATATTGAATCCCCCGGCCAGCGACCGCTTGAACTCTTCATTGCTTACCGCCTCATCCTGCAGTTTCTTCCAGCCACCACTGTGGATGAGTACGGCATCACTGAACCGCGGAACATCACTGCGCCCCTTCAACGCCTGGACAAAGTATTTCCAGACCATGAAGGTGAAGCCGAACAGGAACACGCGCTGGCCGGCATGCCGCTCCAGGAACGCATTCACTGCATCGAGATTGATCGACATATCGTCGTTCAATGCATAGGTATGGTCACGCCCAAAGTTGGACAGGCCAAGAATGCCAGCGCCACGCGCGGAAAAATTGGCGCGATCCTTTACCACACCGGGGTGATCGATGATGAGCATCGGCAGGCGCGCCTTGCCGAGGAACTGCTGCATGATCAGCACCAACGCGCGAGTTTGCGCAGCCGCCGTATCGCGATCAAGGATGATCCTGGAGACCGTCTGCGACGTCGTGCCCGACGAGGTGAGGACCTTGAAGCGCTGATCGGCCGGTGTCGAGCTGAGCTCGAATTCCTTGAACAGGCGTACGGGCAGGAAAGGAATCTGGTCGACGCTTTGTTCCAAGCCGGGCGCATGCCCGTGGGCCTGCAGCACGCGCGCATAGGGCGCGCAGTGCTCGGCATGATGCACGGTCAAGCTGCTCAGCAGCTGCTTGAGCAGGACTTCCTTCTCGGCAGCCCCGATGCCATAGACAGGCAGGTCGAAGTAATCACGTTGCACGGGCTGCCCCTTGGCCTGCCTCGGCCTGTTGAAGGAGATCTGCATACAGAATCTTGCCCGACGAGGACAGCGGAATGGCGTCGACCGGCAGCACCCTCACCGCGATTGGATTCAGCTTGTAGCGCGCTGCGATGTCCTGCCTCAGACGCTCGCAGGCATCATCCTCGGGCCGGACAAGGACCGCGACAACAAGGTCATCGCGTCCGGTCATGACCACATCCCAGCCATCGGCTCGCAGCGTGGACTCCATCTCGTCCAGGCCGAAGCGGTTGCCGAATACCTTGATCATCCGCTTCAAGCGGCCAACCACGTAGTAGTACCCGTCTTCGTCAAAACGCGCCAGGTCACCCGTACTGAGCACACCCTGCTGGATGTCGCCCAACGCCAGATCTCCAGGACCCTCGGCGTACCCCAGCATCACGTTCGCGCCGCGATAGCGCAGCTCACCCACCTCACCGGCCCGCTCGATGGCCTGCCCCTGCTCGTCCACCAATGACAGCATTCCGCCGGGAATGGCAACACCAACCGACCCGATCTTGCTGGCCAGCACGTCATGGGGGACATAGGCAATACGGGCCGTGGCCTCGGTCTGGCCGTACATCACGAAGAAACGCTGGCCGCGCTGCTCGGCCAGGTTGTGGAACCACTCGATGGTCGACTCGGCCAAGCGGCCTCCGGCCTGCGTCATGGTCTGCAGTGAAGGCAGCGACATGCGCTCGAAGCGGAACTGCTTCAGCATCTCGTAATGAGTCGGAACACCGGAGAGGCTCGTCGCCTCGTGCTGCCGGAAGAAATCCCAGAAAGTCCTGGAAACCACGGACTCGGCTGTCAGCAGCAACGTCGCACCCGCCAACAGGTGGCTGTTGACCACCGACAGACCGTAGGAGTAATGCATGGGCAGCGAGGTGATGGCACGCTGCGCGCCATCGATCCCAAGATACTCCTGGATCGACCGGGCGTTGGCCTGCAGGTTTCCTGCAGAGAGACGCACCAGCTTCGACGATCCCGTACTGCCCGATGTCGGCAGCAGAACCGCCAGTTCAGCAGAAACAGCGGCCGCGTGCCTGCCGGTTGCATGCCACTGCCCGTCGGGGTGGCGCACGTGGCTGATGCTGTAATGATCGATGACCTGCTCGCGCAGTGTGTCGTTCAACGAGGCATCCAGCAGCAGAACGGGCTGCCCTGCACGCAGGGCGCCCAGATAGGCCAGCAGGTTGTCCAACGTATTGGCGCATTCAAGGGCGATGACGCCCCAATCCGGATCGACAGCAGCCCACGCAGCGTCCGCGCGCGCGGCCAGTTCGCGGTATGCCAGTGACTCTCCGCCGGGAAGGATCACGGCAATCTGGTCGCCGTGCTGCTCCAGTACGCGGGCGAACATCAGATCAGCATCCCGCCATCGACCCCGATCACCTGGCCGGTCACGTAGGAGGCCAGATCCGATCCGAGGAAGACTGCCACGTTGGCCACTTCTGCCGGTGCACCCACCCGGTCCATGGCGATGGACGCCACGCGTTCCGCATATTTCTCCGAACCGATGGAGCGCGCCATGTCCGTGTCGATGAATCCTGGCGCGATCGCATTGACGCGGATGTTGTTCGGCGCGAGCTCCTTGGAGAGCGACAGGGTGATGCCGACCACGGCCGCTTTGCTGCCACCGTAGACCGCCTGGCCAACGTTGCCATTCACGCCGATGATTGATGCAAGATTGATGATCGAGCCGCCACCGTTGCGTGCCATCAGTCGGCTCGCATACTGGGCACAGTACAGGACGCCATAGGTATTGACCGAGAATACCTGCTGGATCTGCTCGGGCGTGACCATGCCGATAAGGGCATCCTGCAGGACGCCCGCGTTGGAAACGAGCACGTCCAGCCGGCGGTGCTGCTTGAACACGGTCTGGAAGGCATCACGCACGGAAACCGGATCGGTCACGTCGAGCGGAACCGCCTCCAGCCGTGCCTCAGGCATGCTCGTGCGCACGCTGTCGAGCAGCGGCTGCAAGGCGGCGGTGTCCCGGGCGGTCGCCACAACGTGCGCGCCCTGCTGCAGGTAGGCATGAACCGTTGCTTCACCAATGCCGCGGGATGCCCCCGTGATAAGCGCAACCCTTCCTTCCAGCAAACCGGCCATGTCAGAACTCGACGCCGTGCTTCGCCAGGATTTCCTTGGCCTTGGCGACCGAGCTCATATCGATGATGTCATCGGTGTCGAACATGACATCGAACTCATTCTCAAGCTGAGAAACCAGCAGCATGTGGGCAATCGAATCCCATTCCGGAATGCTGTTGTAAAGCAGGCCATCGACCACGCGGGAAGCGTCGATGTTCAGGGCGGCCGAATAGACCGATACCAGTCGCTCGTTGTTGTTACTCATCAGTGTTGCTCCAGCTCATTCTTGGAAATGGCAGCCTTCTCAGCTGTATCTTCTCGGACGATGTACATCGGCTTGGCACGGATCTCGTCGAGGATCCGCCACAGGTATTCGCCAATGACACCCAGCATCAACATGATCATGCCGCCCACCACCAGGATCGCCACCATGATCGGCGCCCATCCCGAGAACGGTGTCAGGTCGAACAGGCGCGAAACCGCGATCACGACGGCATAGCAAAGCCCCAACATGGCCAGTACGGTGCCGGACAAGGACATGAGACGGATCGGAAGGTAGGAACCGTCGATGATGAAATCGAAGGCCAGTTTCAGCTTCTTGCTGAAGTTGTACTGCGACTTGCCGATCTCGCGCTTGCGTCGCACGTAAGGAATGTAGGCGGTCGGGAAGCCGGCCCAGAGCACGTCTCCCTGGAAAAAGCGATGGCGCCCCTTCATGCTCATGAAGAGCGTCAGTGCACGGCGGCTCATCAGGGTGAAATCGAATCCGCCCGCCGGCATGTTCGGGTTGGACATGCGCAGGATGCCGTAGACAATGCGGGAAAACATCGATGAAGTGAAGTTGTCCTCACGGTCCGCACGATGTGCGATGACCACTTCATTGCCCTGTTCCCACTTGCGGATCATCTCTGCGGTCAACTCGACCGGATCCTGCATGTCTGCGGACATGTTGATGACCGCGTCGCCGCTGGCGGCGTCGAAGCCGGCCAACGTAGCCGACAGCTGACCGAAATTGCGCGTGAAGGAGATCGATCGCACGCGCGGATCCTGCGCACTGACACGCAGCATCTCCGCATGGGAGCCATCCTTGGAGCCATCATTCACGAACACAATCTCGTAGTCGTGTTCGGGCAGGCTGGTGGCGAACAGGTCGCGGATCGCAGCCCAGGTCAGCTCAATTGAACCTTCATTGTGATAGACCGGAATGACGTAGCTGATCGTACTCACTGGACGACTCCGGCGGACTCGGTGGAAATCGCACGTGCGAGCGAATCGACCACGGTGCCGATCTCCTCGTCAGTGATACCGGCGAAGAACGGCAGACCGAGAATGCGGTCACCGATGGCAGCGGTAACATCCAGCGAGCCCGAGCGGTCGAAATGGGCCAGCACGCCATGCGCGTGCAACGGCGGGCAGTACCACCGCCGGGTATCGATCCCCTGCTCGCGCAATGCGCCACCGATGGCCAGCGCGTCGACACCGTCAGGCAGGAGCACCGGGAGCAGCGGATAGATGCCATCGGGATCCTTATCCTGCAGCCCCACGCTCGGGCAGGCCTGCCGCAGCGTACGCAGGTAGCGGGCATGCAGCTCGCGCCGCTGCTCGACGATGTCGGGCCACTCGTCCAGTGCCGCCAGCCCGACTGCAGCGTGATATTCGCTGAGCTTGCCGTTGGTCCCCAGTCCGATCAGCTCGCCGCGGGCGGCGTCGATGCCGAAGTTGGCCAACTGGCGGATGCGCCGGATGCGCTCGGCATTGAACGACACGATCAATCCGCCCTCACCGCTGCCGATGGACTTCGTCGCGTGGAAGCTGAACACAACGTCCGTCGTGCGGCCGATCGGCTGGTTGCCGAAGGCACCTGCCGCGTCGATCAGCACCGGGATGCCGGTCTTTGCACTGAAGTCGTCCCAGGCGGTGACATCGTGTTGCTTGCCGAATGTACTGACCGGCATCACCAGGTCGAAGGCCTCACCCCGCGCCAGCGCATCTTCGGCAATGGCCGGAGTCAGGCACCAGCCGGAAGGGTCGATATCGCTGAACAGCGGGGTGGCCCCCACCCTGACAATCGCAGTGGCTGTGGCGACAAAGGTGAGCGAGGGTAACAGGACCCGCGCGCCCGTAGGCAAGGCGAGCGCCTGGATGGCCAGCTCGAGGCCGACGGTGCAATTGGAGACCGTCGTCAGATGGGCCGGCTCAAGCCCCTGGCCGAGTTCGGTGGCCAGGCGTTGCTCGAACTCGCCATTCAAAGGGCCGTAGTTGGTGTAAATCCGATTCTGGTCAATCTTTCGGAGATACGGATACACCTTGTCCGCAGACGGCATCCTCGGAATCAACAACGGAATACGACGCATCGGGTCACCGGGAAAAAGAGAAATACTTGTGAGCAAAATAGCTCGCGACAGTCGAAACCATCACGAACACTCCCTGGACGACACGCGGGTCACCCTCAGAGAGCCTTATGCAGATCGGCAGTGCTACCACATTGATTGCGAAGATCGTGGAGTTGGCCAGCAGGAACCGGCCGAACTCGCGTACCCAGGGCGCCCGTGAACGGAACACGAACACCCGCTGATTGACGAAGGCAATGGGAAGTGCAACCAGATAGGCGGCGACAAGAATGGCGACCGGGCCTGCCCAGGGATCCATGAGTGCGAACGTCAGCAAGAAGCAGGCATAGCCGATCACGGTATTGCCCGCGCCCACGATCAGGAATCGCAGCTTCTCGGATTTGAGGAGGCGAACAACCTTCTCCTGCTCCACTTTCCACACCACCTGCTGTGCTCCCAAGCCTCGGTCGGTTGTCGCGCCCCCAAGGCGCAGGGCATTGGCTTTGGAATCTTAACATAGCTCCATCCGGGGGCCGATCAGGGATCGGCCACGCCGATGCTGCGCAGCAACACCTTCCCGGAGTGGTCATCAGGCAACGTCGCATAGACATAGGCCTGAGTCGCACCGCTGGGGGCGACAGCCAGAAGGGGGTAGGTATGGGATACCCCCCCCACGTCCACGACTTCGATCTGGGTGGAGATGAACTGACCGTCCGCGCCATGCCAGTTGACCTGCAGGCGCATCTTGCCCGGCCGCCCATCCGCGGACTGTGCGGTATACAGGACGATGTGGCGGTCCAGTTCAGTCACAGCCTGCTGCCGAGTCATTTCCGACAACCCCCGCAGTTCCAGGCCCTCATCGCTCACCTGCGCCGGCGCGATGCCGACCCAACCGGACCAATCCTTGCCAATACCGAGTTCACGGGTCGGTGCCGGCAGCGCCGCGGGGTCCATCAGGCGTCGCGCCTGTTCAGCGGAGATCACGCTGAACCCCGGCCGGCCGCGAAGATTCGGCTCACCTATGACAAGACCATAGCTGAAGTCCCGAACATTCCCCTTGCTGAACTCGGCGCGTGGATACAGGCAGTGGCCTTTCGGCAGGTTCAGGCGGCAGTAGACCTTGCCATCCTCGCCCAGGACCCAGCTAATATCCGGCTCGGGTCCTGCCACGACCACACCGTGCCCGCTCTGGCGCAGGGTGCTCAGTGAATCGCTGATGGACACAGCAAGACGCGCACCGGCAATGCTGGCAATCGACCACATGCTGCCAAAGAACATATAGAACAGCTGGGTGACGGCCAGCAAAGACAGGATGATGATCTGCGCGCGGTGCCGGTAGCCGGCGAAGACGAACAGCAGCAGGAATGCCATGGCCGGGAACATCCAACGGGCCTCCTGCCGTGCCGCACCCGGCAAGCTCGCGATCGCAACCAGGCCGAGAACCGCAGCGAGGAAAGCCAGCATCGGCATCAGGAAGGTCGTCGACCGCCATTGCGGACGCAGCCACGGCAGGCACCAAGCCAGCAGAGAGACTGCCGCCAGAGGCACGAAAACGTACAGATAGCGCGGCGCCGCATGGTTGAACATGCCAACGAAGTACTGCGGGCCGTAGTTGCCGCCCAGGAACAGATTGACCAGATAGGTCGCAGACACCTTCAGCGTGTCGATCGATACACTGACGGTCTGTCCGGACGTCCCCATCGCCACCGGCTGGTTGGACAGCACTTTCACCGCAAGGATGTACAGGCCAAGCGGGACAACGGCAGCGACCAGAGCGAAGATCAGAGGCTGGGCGCCGATGGTCCTGCGCATGGGCCACCAGCGCAGCACCGCCACGCCGGACAGACCGAGCAATGCCAATGCGTAGCGCTCATGGGTGAACACCGCCAGCATGAAGAACAGCAGCGCCAGTGCCAGGCAGGAAGCGCGCTGGCGCTGCAAGAACACCAGACCGGGCATGGACACGGCAACACCGGCCAGCAGGAACAGGAGACTGAGCGCCTCGACCGTTCCCGAAACGTAGTCGAAGTACAGCATGATGTTGAAACGACACGCCACCATCATCGCCGCAGCCAACAGGGCAGCGCTTCGGCGAGCATTGAAATGCCCCCGTGCGATCCCATAGACCAGCGCGGCACATCCTGCCAATGCCGCACAATTGACCAGCATGGTCATCCAGCGCGGAAGATCCTGGGAGACGATGACCGCCCAGATGAAGTTCATGACGATGCGTGGCTTGTAGCTGTTCAGCCCGGTGAAAACCCCTATCAGGGTGTTGCCGCTGTGCTCTCCGAAGTTGAAGGAGAACATCTCATCGCCGAAGTAATAGGGATGATAGAAGTAGATGGACAGCGCGAACGTCATCGCTGCGATGGCCGCCAGGTCCACCAGACGCACCACCGGCTTTACAGCCAGGATTTTGTTAAACATCGACACACTGCTCCATTGATTCAAACCGCCGCAAGGCCTCGCTTCCTGTACGCCGCGACCACGCGGCCCACGATCCGGCAGGATCCGTAGGCAACAGCGGGCACGTACATGGCCATTCCGCCGCGATGCCATCAGCAGCCGGACCGAGATAGTAACAGTGCGACACACTGTGGTCGCGCCCCCCCTGGGGGCTGACCTCGAGGCAGCACCGCAGAAGGGGCCGGACGGACTAGATGTATGCCCGAGCGCTCTCCCGGGCCAGGATGTGCATGACCGTTCCCATGTCCTCATCGGTCAAAAGATCGACGTTGGCCTGCGGCGCCGACCAGATGCGATCAGCCAGCGGAACCTGCTGCCGCGGGTCGTTGGAAATGACTTCGACCACGAAAGCCCAGCTCTTGCCCTGCAGCGGGAGCACGCGGAAGCCCAGAGGCTCGAACAGCCGGCGCGCAGCGTTTTCCGACCAGCAGGTGATGTGCCCGCGATGGAATGGATCCAGGTAGCCCGGATCCTCGGTTCGTACATACTCGGTCAGTCCGGTGTTGAACAGAAACAGGGCCCCCGGAGCGGCGACCTTGCGTAGGGAACTCGCCAACGAACTCGCCATCGACGGGGTCAGATGTTCAACGACTTCCACGCAGATACCGCATTCGAACGTCATCCCGATGTCGGCCAGATCGCCGCACCTGTAATTCGCGTGGCTGGAGCGGTACGCCGGCTCGGGCGGAAACTTCTCTACGCCGTAGAAGCAATGCGAACTCTTCGGCAGGTAGCGCTGCACCGCATCGAGCAGAAAACCCGGGCCCGTGCCGATATCGATGAAGCGCTGGACGGGAATGGAGCAGTAGAGCAACGCCTCCCCCAACCTTGCCAGCGACGACCCGAAAGACCGGTCACGTGCCGACTGCAGTTCGGAGCGCCAGTAGTCCTCGTCGTATTCCCGGGGAGATTCGCCAGCATCGATCGAGGCTATCAGCGCCGGGTCGGCGAATATGAAATCGCAGATGTCACATTCAAGATACTGCACGCCATCAACCACCCTGAAGGCAGTGGCCGGCTCATTGCAAAGCAGACAGTTACCCGTCGACGACACAGATCTGAAGCGCGCCACAGCCCTCTCCTGGAAGGATGGAGAGGGCATCCTAGCAGCACAGGATTGCTACCCTTGTGGAGAACCCGCTACAGCTGACGCTGCACCGCAGCGAGGTCAGGCACCATGATAGCCTGCTGCGGCGCAGCACCCTTGCCGATGTCGCCTGCGATCAGGAACAGCTTCCCAATGCCTGCGGCAGCCCCCGCCTGCATATCCGAGATCTTGTCGCCAACGAATACCGCCTGCGCCGGATCAATCGAAAACTCCTCGATCGCCTTCAGCAGCATGCCCGGTTCGGGCTTTCGGCACAGGCAGTCAATCTTGAATTCACCCTGGCCGGCCAGCGGATGATGCGGGCAGAACCACGTGCCCAGCAGCGGCGCGCCGGCCTGCATCAACTGCTCGTGCTGCCAGTGCGTGTAGTCGGTAAATTCATCGATGCTGTAGAAGCCACGTGCGATGCCGGCCTGGTTGGTCGCCACCACCACCTGGAAACCCCGGCGCGCGGCATGGGCCAGCAGCGGCTGGATACCGGCGACCCACTCGGTACGCTCCGCGGTGTGCACGTAGCCGTGGTTGACGTTGATGACCCCGTCCCGATCGAGGAACAGCACCGGCGCGCCGGGCCGCCTTGCGACTGGCCCGGCGACGAAGCCCGGCACGTTGGGCAGCAGCGCCATCAGATGGCCCCGAACAGCGTCTGCGCCCGGTGGAAATCCTCAGGCACACCAATGTCGATGAACGCAGCGGTTTCCACCAGCGCGCCGACGCGGCCAGCGGCCACCGCCGGTTCCAGCACCTGCTTCTCGAACGAGAACGTAGCTTCGCCTGGCAGGCTGGCCAGCGCCTGCGCGCTGAGAAAATAGCTGCCGGCATTGATCAGCCCAGCACCACCCGGACGCTTTTCATGGAAGCGCAGCACCCTGCCCTGCTCCACATCCACCGTGCCATAGCGTGAGACATCATCCACCCGCGCAAGCGCGATCGACATCGGCAGGTCATGCGCGGCCGCTTCCAGCGCGGCCGGCGCGTACTCGAGGTAGGTGTCGCCGTTGCAGACGTGCAGCCCCTCACCCTGCGCCAGGCGCGCCGCGGCGGCGATCGCGCCGCCGGTGCCAAGCGGGGTCTCCTCGCGAGAGTAGACCACGTCCATGCCCGCCCATCGGGCGCCGATGGTCTGCTCCACCACATCACCGAGGTAGCCGGTTGCCAGGATCGCACGACGCATGCCGGCGGCCGCATAGCGGTCCAGGAGGTAGGCCAGGAACGGGCGCCCGGCCACCGGGGCCAGTGGCTTGGGCAGGTCGGGCACTTCACTTCGCAGGCGGGTGCCGAAGCCACCGGCCAGGATCAGAATCTCGTCGGCAGCCATGTCAGCGTGGGAACATCTCGCTTTCGATCAGCGCACACAGCAGGTGGCCGATGAACTCGTGGCCTTCCTGGATGCGCGGCGTTTCATTGGAGGGCACGCGGAAACAGATGTCGCAGCGATCCTTCATGTCGCCGCCATGCTCGCCAGTGAAGCCGATCACGCGCGCGCCCTTGGCTTCGCAGGCGTCCAGCGCGCGCATGATGTTCTTCGAACGGCCCGAGGTGGAAATCGCAACGAATACATCGCCTTCCTGGCCGAGCGCTTCGATCTGGCGGGCGAAGGTGTAGTCGTAGCCGTAGTCATTGCCGATGGCGGTCAGGATCGAGGTGTCGGTGGTCAGCGCAATCGCCGGCAAGCCCGGACGGTCGTAGTAGAAACGGCTGACCAGTTCACCTGCCCAGTGCTGAGCATCGGCGGCACTGCCACCGTTACCGGCGAAGAGGATCTTGCGACCGGCCTTCAGCGCGTCCACGCACAGTGCCACTGCCTGCTCGATCTGCGACGCCAGCGCCGCATCGGCCGACATGCGCTGGAAGTTCTCGAGAGTCTTGCCGAACTCGGCCTTGATGAAGTCGTTCATCCGATTTTCCATGCCGTTGCACCTTGGTGGGTGAAGTGTGTATCAAAAACGGTGCCGCCAGCGCCCGCGAGCGCTCGCACCAGTTCGATCCGATGTGCCGGATCGCAAAGGAACATCATGAAGCCGCCACCGCCGGCGCCGGAGACCTTGGTCGCGCGCGCGCCGTGGCGCATCGCCAGCACTTCGATCTCATCGATCATCGGGTTGGAGATGCTGCTGGCACTAAGTTTCTTGGCTTCCCAACCGGACTGCATCACCTGGGCCAGCCGCTCGAAATCACCGCGCAGCAGCGCTTCCTTCATCTGGCTTGCTTCGACCTTCAGCCGGTGCATCGCATCGAGCGAACTGGCCTTGCCTTCCTTGATGTTGCGCGACTGCTCGTCGATGATCTTGGCCGATGCACGCGACACGCCGGTGAAATACAGCACCAGGCCTGCCTCGAGCTCGGACCAGATCCAGTCCTTGATGCGCAGTGGGTTCACGATCACTCGATCGGCGTCGTAGAACTCCATGAAATTGAAGCCACCGAACGCTGCCGCGTACTGGTCCTGCTTGCCACCGGACAACTGCAGGTCGACGCGCTCGATGCGGTAGGCCAGCTGAGCGATCTCGTATTCGCCCAGCGGCAGGGAGAAGTATTCGGCAAATGCCGTGACCAGTGCCACCACCATCGTCGAAGACGAGCCCAGGCCGGAGCCCGGCGGCGCATCGGAATGCGCGCGGATACGGATGGCCGGCCGCTCACCCTGCAGGAAGTCATTGCAGACGCGCAGATACACGCCCTTCATCAGCTGCAACGGGCCGGGGTCTGCAACGACGGACTCCGGATCCAGGCGCTCGCACGCGCCGGCATCCTGTGCGTGGAATTCGACCAGGCCATCGGGCGAGCCATCAAGGGTCGCGTAGGCGAACTTATCGATGGTCACGTTCATGACGTAGCCACCGAACTGGTCGCAGAACGGCGACACGTCAGTACCACCGCCGGCCAGGCCAAGACGCAGGGGGGCGCGAGAACGAACGATCATGCCTTCTTCTCCATTGCGAATGCCGATTCCAGCGCACGGCCCAATGCATCGCGCGAGAACTGGCCACGGCAGTAGCGGGCTGCCGCGCGCGAACGCTGCAGCCACAGCGCGTCATCTTCCAGCAACGACACCAGCCCGGCGGCAAGGCCTTCGTCGCCATCGGTCACCGTAGCCACAGCGTCCAGGCCCACCAGGCCTTGGGCGCCAACACCGGTGGTCACCAGCGGCAAGCCCTGCTGCATGGCCTCCACCACCTTTCCCTTGACGCCGGCACCAAACCGCAGCGGCACGACGGCCACACGCGCGGCACCGTAGCGCTCGGTCAGTTCATCGTCGCTCACGAACCCTGTCACCTCGACATGCTCGCCAGCCAGGGCACGTACGGCGTCGGTCGGGTTGGACCCAACCAGCGACAGCTTCACGCCGGGATGGCGCGCCCAAACATGCGGCATCACTGATTCGACCAGCCACTGTGCAGCGTCGACATTGGGGCCATGGGCGAAGCCGGCCACGAACAGGATGCCGGCACGTTGGGCTGGCACGGCGTCATCGTTGAAGTGGTCAAAGGCATACGGCAGGATCGCGCGCACATCGACAGAGGGCTCCAGCGCGTGCACATCCTGCGCCTCTTCGGCCGATGGGTAGAGGACACAGTCGACGGCCTTCCACATCTGCCGCTCCAGCAGTTCCATCGAACGTGCCTCGACATCGCTGCCACCGTTCCGCTTGGCTTCCATGTCCATGCGACGGAAGTGCAGGTCGTGGCCGTAGTAAACGGTGCGCACGCCTGGCTGCTTGCGCAGGGCATCGATGTAATGACCGGCGATATGCGGGCGCGACAGCATCACCATGCGCACGTGCGGGTTTTCCTGCAGATAGCGCGCAAAGCCGCCCACCCACTGGCCGCCGTACATCACTTCCACGCCACGGGCCTGCAGCGGCGGGGTATAGATCGGATCGAAGTACAGGTTGTCGGCCCAGAATTTGACCACGCAGCCACGTGCCAACAGCGCGTCGATGAACGCAATCATGGTCCGCGAGCCGGCATCCCGATCAGGCTGCGGCACGTAGTGGTCGACGATCAGCACCGTTTCCTTCTGCCAGGCACGATCGCGGGCCAGCACCACGTGCTCGCCGTTGGGCTCGTGCCATGCCAGTTCGTCCTGCCAGCGCTCGCGCAGCTTCTTCTGGTTGGCAACCTGGTAGGCCTTGATGCCGCTGCCGGTATCGGTGCCGTGTGAAATGCCTTCGTAATGCACGACCTCCGAGGTCGGGCAGTAGTAGAGCTGATAGCCTGCCTTGCGCACGCGGAACGCCAGATCCGAATCCTCGCAGTAGGCCGGCACGAATTCCGGATCGAAGCCGCCCAGTTCACGCAGCAGCGCGGTGGGAATGAGCAGGCTGGCACCGCTGCAGTAGTCCACCGGGCGCAGGTAGTTGTACTGGCTGTCGGCCGGGTTGCTCAGGCGTCCGTAGTTCCAGGCCGAGCCGTCGCGCCAGATGATGCCACCGGCTTCCTGCAGGCGCCCGTCAGGGTAGACCAGCTTGGAACCGACCATGCCGCAATCGGGCATCCGCTGGAATACATCCAGCATCTGGTCCATCCAGCCCGGACGCACTTCCGTGTCATTGTTCAGGAAGTAGGTGTAGCGACCACGTGCAAGCTCCAGCGCCTGATTGCAGGACAGCAGGAAGCCGAGATTCTTCGGGTTGTGGTAGAAGCGCAGACCCGGAACCGGGACCAGCTTTTCGATCTCCGCATCCCCAGAGGCATCTTCCAGCACCAGTACTTCATAGCTCACCGCCGGCGGATGGTCGGCAATGGAGCGCAGGCAGGCCAGGGTGTGTTGCAGGTTGCCGTAGGTGGGAATGACGATGCTGACTTCCGGCGATTCATGCACCGGGAAGGACAGGGTCTTCAGTACTTCGTCTGGATCTTCCACCACCGACTGCAACGCCAGACCCGACAGCGGTTCAACGCGGGCGTTGTCATGGCGCAGGAGCCAGTTACGCACCGGGCGTGCCAGCGGCGCCAGCAATCGGTTGCGGGCCAGACCGCTGGCACGCAGCGACGCAATGATGGCCGGCACATCCCCACGCAGCAGGCGCGAAGCGAAACGCATCGGACGGGTAATGCGCCAAGACTTGGAGGCGAGCACCTTTGCGAAGGCCTCGTTCAGGCTCTCCAACTGTTCGTCGTAGTCGCGGATGACGCGCTGTACTTCCAGCTCGGAGGTGTCTTCCGGAGCGGACCGGAAGGCGAGACCAGAGCGCAGCTGCAGTTCGCGGCTGACTTCCGAACGACTGGCAACGGTCTCATGGGCCGTCTGCAGCAGTCGGCGCAGCTCGGCCGCTTCGTACTGCGATGCTTCCTGGTGACGTCGCAGTTCGGCTTCGATGTCCGCCTTCTCGCTCTGCGCCTGTTCCAGTCCGGCCTGCGCCTGTTCCAGCTGCGCCTGCAGCGCATCGTTGCGTGCGCGCATTTCGGCAGTGACAGTGTGGTCGCCTCTGGCCTGGACGATCTGATTCAGCTCCAGCGCCCAACGCGTGCGATCATCGAACTCGCCTTCCAGGCGGTGGTAATCGGCGCGGGATTTCTCAAGCTCCGCTTCCAGCGAACGCGCCCAGCCAATGGCATTTTCACGCTCGTTGTCCAAGCCCTGTGCCCAGCGAGCAATATCATGCTGCTGTGCATACAGATCCTCACCCTCGGCGTAGAGGATCGAGGCAGATGTATCAGGCAGCAGGGACACATCGGCCGCCGCCACAATCACGAAGTAGACAGCATCCGGGACATTGGCCACACGCGCCTCGACACCGGAACCAGTGTCGGTCAGCGCCTGGTAACTCTCGGCATGCTGCACTTCCGACAGCGGAGTGATCGTCGAGCACACGGCCATGCGGTGCCCGCACAGGCGCGAGGCAGGGAAATAGCGCCCGACAAGCGCCTCGAATTCCGCCCGGTAAAGCTCCTTTACATGGAAGTCGTTGTGATACCCGGCGCGATCGGAATAGACCTCCTTGTTCGGCGAGGACATGACCAGTATGCCATCGGGGCGCAGCACGCGACGGATCTCGGCCATCATCTCCTCCTGTTCCATCAGGTGCTCGATGGTTTCGAAGGAGACCACGACATCGACACTGTCGTCGGCCAGCGGAATGGCTGCTGCAGATCCCTGCACGTAGGCGAGATTGGGCAGCGCCGCGTAGCGCTCGGCCGCATGGGCCACCGCGTCATGGGAAATATCCACGCCACGTACCGAGCGTGCATTGGCAGCCAGCATGGCACTCCCGTAGCCCTCGCCACTGGCCACATCCAGCACATCCTTGCCTTTCACCAGCGGCAGGCACCAGGCATAGCGATGCAGGTGTTCCTGCCTAATCACGCCTTGTTCGGTCGGAACAAAGCGCTCACCGGTAAACTCGATCATCTCGACTCCTTGGAAACTTCGATGGCCAGCATCGGCAGACCGAGCAGCCCGAAGCGCATCGTTTCGTCCATCGCGCGGAACTCCAGCGCGTCGTGGATCCAGTGTTGCTGGGTATGATCATGCTGGTCGCCGGAGGCAACCGCTGCGTCGATCATGTAGGAGCCGGAGGGCATTACCGGCATCCGGAAAAGAAACGTACCCACCACCGTCTCGCCCGCTTCACCGGAGACCGGCTTGTCCTTGCACGCGAAGTAGCTGTTGTCGCCAAACAGACGCTGGCCAAGGCGATCCTTGACGTAGAAGCCAACGATGAGATTGCCCAGTGCCTGCTGCAGGGAAACCTGCAGCTCGAGCCGGACAAGTTCCCCGCCTTCGAACACCAGCACACGGTTGCCATCTGAATCGGTGAGGCGGACGTCGACGATCCGCGCCCCCTGCGCACCGAACTCCTGGCCCACATTGTCCGGATCGAACTCGAACAGGGTCATGCGGTTGTGCACGCCGGCCTCGCGAAGGGCGTCCTGGCGGAAATCGGCCGCATCGTCGAGCATCTTGCGTGGTTTCTTGTGCGCCACCACGATCTCTTCCGAGCCCACCTCGCGTCGCCCCACCACGTGCTGCTCGGTCATGTACGCCTCGATCACCTCCTGCGAGGTGCCGGACAGGCGCATGCGGCCGTTCTGCAACCAGACCGCGTTTTCACACAGGTTGGTGACCGCCGCCGCGTCATGACTGACGAACAGCAGCGTTCCGTGCTTCTGGAACTCACGCAGGAAGCGCATGCACTTCTGCGAGAAGAACGCATCGCCAACCGCCAACGCCTCATCAATGATGAGGATGTCGGCATCCACGTGTGCAATCACTGCAAAAGCAAGACGCACTGACATGCCGCTGGAATAGCTGCGTACCGGCTGATCAATGAATTCGCCAATATCGGCAAAGGCAAGGATCTTCTCCAGCCGCTGCTCGATCTGCGCGCGGGAAAGACCGAGGATCGCCGCGTTGAGGAATACGTTCTCGCGGCCGGTGAATTCGGGATTGAAGCCACTGCCCAGCTCCAACAACGCCGCGACGCGCCCGTTCACCGATATTGAACCCTCGGTGGGATTGAGCGTGCCTGCGATCATCTGCAGCAGCGTGGACTTGCCCGAGCCGTTTCGACCGACGATGCCGACGGTCTGCCCGCGGCGCACGCTGAAGCTGACATCACGCAGCGCCCAGAAGTCCTTGTAGTACGCCTTGCGCTTGCCGGCCAGTGCCTGCCACAGGCGGTGCGAGGGGCGCTCGTACATGTGGTAGCTCTTGCCGACCCCACGGACGTCGATCACTACTTCCGAATCGACACGATCAGAGCACATCGGCAAACCCCACTCGCAGTTTGTTGAACACGCGATGCCCGACCAGTGCCACGGCGCAGGCGATCAGCGCATAGACGCCCAACCCCTCCCAATCAGGCAACCGTCCCCAGATCACCACTTCACGCACTTGGTTGATGATGAAGGTGAGCGGATTGAGTTCGAACACGATGCGGTAACTGGCAGGCACGGATTCCGGCGGAACAATGGCCGAGGAGAGGAACAGCATCGCGGTGGCGATCACACCGGCAATCTGACCGATGTCGCGCAGATAGACGCCCAACGCGGAGACGATCCAGCTCACACCCACCGTGAGGATCACCAGCGGCAACAGCACCACCGGCACCAGGAGTGCCGTCGGAGGAATGTTGCCTTTCACTGCCAGGTGCAGCAGCAGAAGGACCACGATGTTCATCAGCAGATGGAACAGCGCGGAGAAGGTCATGCTCCAACCAAGGATGTCCAGCGGAAACACCACGCGCTTCACATAGCTGGTATTGGCCACGATCAATTGAGGCGCGCGCGTGAAGCACTCCGCAAAGAATCCATGCACCGTCAGCCCGGCGAAGAGGATGAGGGCGAAGTCAGTCGTGGAACCCGTCGAACCCGGCCAACGCCCCTTCATGATGTAGCCAAACGCCATGGTGTAGACCAAGAGCATCAAGAACGGGCTTATCAATGACCACAGCAGACCGAAGCTCGCGCCCCGGTAGCGGCCAAGCACTTCGCGCTGGGTCAGCTCGAAAGCCAGCGAGCGATGCTTGCCGAAGACCGAGAGAATTCCCATCAGACTGCCTGCGCCCCCAGCGCCCTCTCCAGATCCACCTGCAGATCCCCCAGCTCCTCCACGCCCACGCTCAGCCTTACCAGCGCATCGCTGATCCCCAGCTGTTCCCGCCGCGCGACCGGAATCGAGGCATGCGTCATCACCGCCGGATGGTTCACCAGGCTCTCCACGCCGCCCAGCGACTCGGCCAGGGTGAACAGCTCGGTCTTCTCGCAGAAGCGCTTGGCCGCCTCGAAACCGCCCTTCAGCACGATCGAGACGATGCCGCCGTAGCCGGCCATCTGCCTGCCCGCCAGCTCATGCTGCGGGTGCGACGGCAGGCCCGGGTAGATCACCTTCTCCACCGCCGGGTGCTTGTCCAGCCACTGGGCCAGGGCCAGCGCGTTGGCGCAATGCGCCTTCATGCGCAGCGGCAGGGTCTTCAGGCCGCGCAGGGCCAGGAAGCTGTCGAACGGGCCCTGCACGCCACCCACCGAGTTCTGCAGGAACACCATCTGCTCGGCCAGTTCGGCGTTGTCGCCCACCACCACCATGCCGCCGACCATGTCCGAGTGACCGTTGAGGTACTTGGTAGCCGAATGCAGGACCAGGTCCGCGCCCAGCTCCAGCGGGCGCTGCAGCATCGGCGAGGCGAAGGTGTTGTCGACCACCACGATCAGGCCATGGCGCTTGGCGATGGCGGCCACCGCGGCGATGTCGACGATCTTCAGCATCGGGTTGGTCGGGGTCTCGATCCAGACCATCTTCGTCTTCGACGTGATGGCTGACTCGAACGCAGCCAGGTCGGTCAGGTCGACGAAGCTGAAATCCAGCCCGGCGGTGCGGCGACGCACGCGCTCGAACAGGCGGAAGCTGCCGCCATAGATATCGTCCATCGCCACCACGTGGCTGCCGGCATCCAGCAGTTCAATCACGGTCGAGCTGGCCGCCATGCCCGAGGCGAAGGCGAAGCCGCGGGTGCCACCTTCCAGCGACGCTACGCAGCGCTCGTAGGCGAAGCGGGTCGGGTTGTGGGTACGCGAGTACTCGAAGCCCTGGTGCTCGCCCGGGCTGGACTGCGCATAGGTCGAGGTGGCGTAGATCGGCGGCATCACCGCGCCGGTGCTGGGGTCGGGCGATTGGCCGCCGTGGATGGCCAGCGTGGCCAGGGCCAGGGCGCGATCCTGGGAAGTAGCGTTGGACATGTTCTTTCCTGAGGGGCGCCGACACGCGGCGCCATCGAAGGTGCGGAAGTCTACCAGCGCGGCCTTAACGACCTTTGACGCGGATAAACCGGGATTCAGCAGCGAACGTCTGCGATCAACGGCTTACTGCACCCGACGGCGCAGATAGTTCAGCAGGTCGATACGGGTGATCAGGCCCAGGAAGGCGTTGCCGTCCATCACGATCGCCACTTGGCCGCGGTCGAACACCGGCAGCAGCGCCTCGATCGGCGACTTCACGTCCAGCCGGTCCAGCTTGCTGACCATGGCGGTGGCGACGGTGTCGCGGAAGCGCGCTTCGTCACCATAGACGTGCAGCAGCACGTCGCTTTCGTCGACGATGCCGACCAGCTGGTCACCGTCCATCACCGGCAGCTGCGACACGTCGTACAGCTTCATGCGCTGGTAGGCGGTGGTCAGCAGGTCGTTCGGGCCGATCACCACGGTGTCGCGCTGGCCGTACGGGCGCAGGATCAGGTCGCGCAGGTCACCGTGCTGCGGGCGCTCCAGGAAGCCGTTGTCCAGCATCCAGTAGTCGTTGTACATCTTCGACAGGTACTTGTTGCCGGTATCGCAGACCAGCACCAGCACCTTCTTCGGCGTGGTCTGCTCCTTGCAGTACTTCAGCGCAGCGGCCAGCAGGGTGCCGGTGGACGAGCCGCCGAGGATGCCTTCCTTGCCCAGCAGTTCACGCGCGGTGTGGAAGCTCTCGGCGTCGCTGATGGCATAGGCCTTCTTGACGCGGCTGAAGTCGGAGATCGACGGCAGGAAGTCCTCGCCGATGCCCTCCACCAGCCAGCTGCCCGACTTGTCGTTGAGCACGCCGTCATTGATGTATTCGGCCAGGATCGAGCCGACCGGATCGGCCAGCACCAGCTCGGTCTTCGGCGACAGCTTGGCGAAGGCACGCGACAGGCCGGTCATGGTGCCGGAGCTGCCGCAGCCGAACACGATGGCGTCGAGGTCGCCGCCCATCTGCTCCAGGATCTCCGGGCCGGTACCGAATTCATGCGCGGCCGGGTTGTCCGGGTTGCCGAACTGGTTGATGAAGTAGGCGCCCGGGGTCTGCTCGGCGATGGTCTTGGCCAGGTCCTGGTAGTACTCCGGATGGCCCTTGGCCACGTCCGAGCGGGTCAGGCGGACTTCGGCGCCCATCGCCTTCAGGTTGAAGATCTTCTCGCGGCTCATCTTGTCGGGAACGACCAGGATCAGCTTGTAACCCTTCTGCTGCGCGACCAGGGCCAGGCCCAGCCCGGTGTTGCCGGCGGTACCCTCGACCAGGGTCGCACCCGGCTTCAGGTCGCCGCGCTGCTCCGCCGCCTCGATCATCGACAGGCCGATGCGATCCTTGATCGATCCACCCGGGTTGGCGCTTTCGAGCTTCAGGTAGAGCTCGCAGACGCCGGTGTCCAGGCGCTGGGCCTTGACGATCGGGGTCTGGCCGATGAGTTCGAGGACGGAAGAATGAATGGGCATTCGGAGGACTTTCGGTTCGCGCCGCAGGGGGCCGGACCGATGATTATCCGTCGGATGGCGATGAATGTCAGGTCGGCGCGGAGACGGGCCGCAAGCCCGCAGAAAGAGA
This sequence comes from Stenotrophomonas sp. YJH_SMC_21, assembly GCF_059369555.1. Classification (NCBI taxonomy): domain Bacteria; kingdom Pseudomonadati; phylum Pseudomonadota; class Gammaproteobacteria; order Lysobacterales; family Lysobacteraceae; genus Stenotrophomonas; species Stenotrophomonas sp. YJH_SMC_21. The sequence goes on along the minus strand of NZ_JCAFSU010000010.1, from coordinate 84,253 downwards.
TGCGGACGGCCCCGGATCGACGAGGAGACCGGTACCGCCCGCATCGGTGAGTTGTGCCTGCAGGCCAAGGCACCACCGCCTGTGGTGCCTTGGCGCGGCCGCCTCATCGGCGGTGCCGCGATGCCGGGGCAGGAGCGCCCGGCGGGGCCATCGATGGCCGGGTCACGCCGTTCCGGGCGTGACGGGGTGCGTCAAAGCGTGGGGGACGTCGTTGGGAGCGGTGTTTCGTACATTCGCAGAAGTCGTTGCTTGGCCAGCAGCTTCTCGCGCTTCATGCGACCCAGGGTGACATCATCGATCGGGAGTACACCCAACTCCGCGTCCATGCACTTCTTGTTCAACTTGCGGTGCTGGTCATGGAGCGCCCTGAACTCCGGATCACGCGCGCGACGTGCGTCGATCTCGCTCTGGGGCTGATCTTCAAACATGATGGACCTCCTTCGACAGATACACGAACGCCCCGGCCGCAAGGCACGGGGCGTTGTTCATGGAGGAGCGCCGGTCGATGGCCACCTGGACGCCTGCAACGACCTGCAGCACTGGCCTGCGCACGTCGATCTGCTGCGGTTCGCGCCCTGCTTGCATCGGCCCGGCCCTCCCATCGTCCGGTCCGCGGCATTGCGTCCCGGACGATTGACCCTACGCCTGCTAAAGGCGGGGTACAAGACCCCTGCGTCAAAAAGACCGAACCCCGCCGGGGCGGGGTTCAGGCTGAATGCTCATCACAACGAAAAACAAACAATATCAAGCAATTACGGGGCGATGATGACTTCGGCTGAACGTGCCTGGGTGGAGGCCGCCTTCTTGCCGGCAAGCTGGATCCGGTTGCTCGCGACACCCGCCGCAACCAGGGCATCGCGCAGGGCCTCGGCACGCTTCTGGCCTACGCCATTGGCACTGTCGTAAGCCTCGATGCGCAGGCGGCCCTTCTTGCCGATGTTCAGGTATTCGGCCAACGCCTTGGCCTGGTTGCGGGCGCCGCCGGACAGGCTGGAGGCGCCGGCGGCAAAGGCATCGCCACGGAAGGTGAAGACCTCGCCGCGGCCATCGAACTTCGAGCCCGGCAGCTTCTGACCGGACACCAGCTCGGCTTCCTCGCGGGCGAGCTTGGCGGCGTTCTGCTGGGCGGCGCTGAGGCGCTGCTGCTGCTTGCCGGCGACGCTGGTCAGGGCGTTCTCGGCGTCCTGGCGGGCCAGGGTCTCGGCCTCGGCGGCCTGGCGCAGGCGTTCAGCCTCCTCGGCCTGCATCTGTGCCTGCATGCGCAGCTGTTCGGCTTCCTGGCGGGCACGCGCGGCATCGCGGCGGCTGGCCTCGATCAGCAGGTCGCTGCGGGTCCGCTCCAGGCGGTCGACCTCGCGGGCGGCCAGCGCGGTACGCACGGCCGTCTCGGCGATCTCCACCCGGCGCTCGGCCAGGTAGGTGGCCAGCTCCTGGTCGCGGCGCTTGGCCTTGTCCAGGGTGGCGATGGCCTGCTGGGCCTGCATGCGCTCGAAGGCGCCCAGCTCAGCGGTATCCGGGTTGGCCTGGATGGCCATCAAGCGCTGGCTCAGCTGCGCCACCATCGGGTTGTCGGCGGCCACGGCCAGGGTCGGCAGCGCCAGCAGCGCGGCCAAGGTTGCGGCAGTCATCGGCTTCACCGGCGATCCTCCCCGGTCGACAGCTGGCGTTGCAGCTGGTTGACCTCGTTGCGGCGCAGCTGCAGCTGCGCGGTCACGGTGGCTTCCTCGCTGCGCACGCGGGCCAGGTCGGCATCGGCGGCGGCACGCAGGGCCATGGCCGGGGCATTCTTGCGCTCGCGGCGGTCGCCGGCGGCGCGCTGGGCCTGCTCCAGCCCCTGCCGGGCCAGCCCGATCAGGTCCGGGGCGTACTGGTCGGCATCGGCCTGGGTGGCCTTGTCGACCGCCTGCCGGGCCTGGGCCAGTTCCATCGCGCCATCCTGCGCCCAGGCGGGGGCAGACAGTGCGAATGCAAACGCCATCACATACAGGCTGTGGCGCATTCGTGCGAAGCTAAGTCGTTTCATTGGGGAGGCCGTACCGGTTGTCGGTTCACGGCCATTGTCGTCAAGCCGACACCGTGCTGGCAACGGGCGTCGGCCGTTTCGTTGGGGAAAATTCGCAATGGATATCGGCTACTTCCTGAAGCTGATGACCGAAAAGAACGCTTCGGACATGTTTCTGACCACCGGGGCACCGGTCTACATCAAGATCGAGGGGAAGCTCTATCCGCTGGGCAACACCGGCCTGCCGCCGGGCATGGTCAAGAAGATCGCCTACTCGCTGATGGACGAAGGCCAGGTGCCGCAGTTCGAGCGCGAGCTGGAACTCAACATGGCCATCGCCCTGCCCGATGCCGGTCGCTTCCGCGTCAATGTGTTCAAGCAGCGCGGCGAAGTGGGCATGGTCATCCGTGCCATCCGCAGCCGGATTCCGAGCATCGAGGAGCTGAACCTGCCGCAGGTGCTGAAGGACGTCATCATGACCCCACGCGGGCTGGTACTGGTGGTGGGGTCCACCGGTTCCGGCAAGTCCACCTCGCTGGCGTCGATGATCGACCACCGCAACAGCACCACCACCGGTCACATCCTCACCATCGAAGACCCGATCGAGTACCTGCACAAGCACAAGATGTCGATCGTCAACCAGCGCGAGGTCGGGCTGGATACCCATGCCTTCCACAACGCGCTGAAGAACGCGATGCGTGAAGCGCCGGACGTGATCCTGATCGGTGAAATCCTGGATGCGGAGACGATGGAGGCGGCGATCGCCTTTGCCGAAACCGGCCACCTGTGCCTGGCCACCCTGCACTCCAACAACGCCGACCAGACCATCGAGCGCATCCTGAACTTCTTCCCGGAAAGCGCGCACAAGAACGTGCTGATGAACCTGGCGCTGAACCTGCGTGCGGTGATCAGCCAGCGCCTGGTGAAGAACAAGGAAGGCCGTCGCCTGCCGGCCACCGAAGTGCTGCTCAACACGCCGATGATCCGCGACCTGCTGCGTCGCGGCCAGGTGCACGAGATCAAGGCGGCGATGGAAGCATCGCTGGAAGAGGGCATGGAGAGTTTTGACCAGTGCCTGTTCCGGCTGGCCAAGGCCGGCACCATCGAGCAGGAGGAAGCGCTGCGCGCCGCCGACTCGCGCGACGGCCTGGCGCTGAAGTTCCGCCTGTCTGAAGGCAGCAGCGGCGAGCATGACCCGTACGCGGATTTCTCGGCCGGCGCACCCAGCATCACCCACGGCTTCTGACCGCACGAAAAAGGGGACGGAGGGGATTAAGTCGTATATGCACTTACGACTTGATCCCCTCCGTCCCCTTTTCCTGAAAAATTCAGGGGCCGTCTCATCCAATGAGACCCCTCATCCGTAGGTTTCCTCAATGGAAACCATCCGCAAGCTGGCCATTCTGGCCGATGCCGCCAAATACGACGCCTCCTGCGCCTCCAGCGGCTCGGGCAAGCGCGATTCGCGCGCCAGCGGCGGTATCGGCAGCACCGAGGGCATGGGCATCTGCCACAGCTATACGCCCGATGGCCGCTGCGTATCGCTGCTGAAGATCCTGCTGACCAACTTCTGCGTCTACGACTGCGCCTATTGCGTCAATCGCGTGTCCAGCAATGTGCCACGCGCGCGCTTCAGCGTGGACGAGGTGGTCACGCTCACCCTGGACTTCTACAAGCGCAACTACATCGAGGGCCTGTTCCTCTCCAGCGGCATCATCCGCAATGCGGACTACACCATGGAGCAGATGGTGGAGGTGGCCCGGCAACTGCGCGAAGAACACCGCTACGCCGGCTACATCCACCTCAAGACCATTCCCGAGGCCTCGCCGGAACTGCTGGCCAGCGCCGGGCGTTACGCCGACCGCCTGTCGATCAACGTCGAACTGCCCACCGAAGCCGGGCTGAGTGCCTTGGCGCCGGAGAAGACGGTGCATTCGATACGCGGCGCGATGGGCGAACTGCGTTGGCGCATCGAGGAAGCCAAGGAGGCGCGCAAGGCCCCCGCAGCGGTGGCGCCGACGGCCAGCCGCAGCGCACGCCCGCGCCCTCCCCGTTTCGCCCCGGCCGGGCAGAGCACGCAGATGATCGTCGGCGCGGACGGGGCCAACGACCAGCAGATCCTGGCCAGCGCCGACAGCCTGTACGGCAGTTACCGGATGCGCCGGGTCTACTACTCCGCGTTCAGCCCGATTCCCGATGCCAGCCGGCAGCTGCCGCTGCAGCCCCCACCCCTGCAACGCGAGCACCGGCTGTACCAGGCCGACTGGCTGTTGCGCTTCTATGGCTACGGCGTGGACGAGATCACCGACACCACCCAGGGCGGAATGCTCGATCTGGATATCGACCCGAAGATGGCCTGGGCGATCCGCCATCCCGAACGCTTCCCGGTCGATCTGAACCGTGCACCGAAGGAAATGCTGCTGCGGGTGCCCGGCCTGGGCGTGCGCAATGCAGACCGGGTGCTGATGGCGCGCCGGCACGGGCGCCTGCGCGTGGCGGACATCGCCCGCCTGAAGGCGCCGATGAGCAAACTGCTACCGTTCGTGCTGTTGGCCGACCATCACCCGCGCAAGGCACTGGATGACCCGGCCGCGCTGCGAGCACAACTGGCCCCGCCGCCGCGCCAGGGATCACTGTTCGATGCACCGCCGGCAGCCTGACGCGCCGCGCTGGTCGCAGCGGGTGGATCCGCCGTGGTCGCTGCAGGCCTGGCGCGACGGCGCGCGTGATGCGCTGCTGCGGGGCGTGCGGCCCGAGCAATTGGACTGGCTCGAAGGCGGCGAGGCTTCGCTGCTGGATGCGCCGCCGGTGCAGCAGGCACCGGTGGCGGCACAGGCAAGCGTTCCCGGCGTCCCGCGCGAATTCCTGGAACTGGCCGACACCTGCCTGTGCCATGGCGAACCGCAGCGCCTGTCACTGCTGTACCGGCTGCTGTGGCGGATCACCCATGGCGAACGCGCGGTGCTGACCAATCCCGCCGATGCCGATGTGCTGCGTGCGATGACATTGGCCCAGGCCGTCCGCCGTGACACGCACAAGATGAAGGCATTCGTGCGCTTCCGCGAGGTGCCTGGCCAACCTGATGCGTTCATCGCCTGGTTCGAGCCACAGCACCACATCGTCGACCGGGTCGCGCCGTTCTTCGCACGCCGCTTCACCGGCATGCGCTGGGCGATCCTCACTCCTTCGCGCAGCGTGGCGTGGGATGGACAGGCGCTGACCTTCGGCCCCGGCGCACGGCGCGAGGACGCCCCGGCCGAAGATGCGCGCGAGGCCCTGTGGCAGACCTATTACGCCAGCATCTTCAATCCGGCCCGGCTCAACACCCGGATGATGATGCAGGAGATGCCGGCCAGATACTGGCGCCACCTGCCCGAGGCGCAGCTGCTGCCGCGCCTGGTGCGCGATGCGGGCGATCGCGTGCAGGAAATGCATGACCGGCCCGCGCAGGCACCCCAGCGCAGGATTCCCATGCGTGGGGACGCTGCGGCAGCGCGCCCAGATACCGCCAGCCTGCAGACGCTGCGACAGCAGGCCAGCGCCTGCCGCCAGTGCCCGCTGTGGGAGACCGCCACACAGACGGTGTTCGGCCAGGGGCCGGCCGATGCGCGGGTGATGGTGATCGGCGAGCAGCCTGGCGATACCGAGGATCTGCGCGGCCAGCCGTTCGCCGGCCCTGCCGGCCAGTTGCTGGACCGCGCATTGGCCGAGCTGGGAATCGATCGCGCCACGCTGTACCTGACCAACGCGGTGAAGCACTTCCACCATGAGCGGCGCGGCAAGGTAAGGCTGCACAAGCGGCCGGAAAGCCGCCACATCCAGGCCTGCCGGCCGTGGCTGATGGGCGAGATTGCGCGCGTGCGGCCGCAGCTCATCGTCTGCCTGGGCGCAACCGCGGCAGCCTCGGTATTTGGCCGTGATTTCAATCTGTCGCGCGACCGTGGACGCTGGCACACGCTGGAGGAAGGCACCCGCGGCTACGCCACCGTGCACCCGGCGTGGGTGCTGCGGCAAGGCGATGGCGCGCGCCGCGAACGGGCCTATGCACTGTTCCGCGATGATCTCGCGCAACTGCTGCAAAAAGGGGACGGAGGGGATTAAGTCGTGAATGCACTTGCGACCTGATCCCCTCCGTCCCTCTACTTTCAGGCTGCGTCGGGCTGGTTTTCCGGGCGCGCGCGGTCGAAGGCGTCCAGCGCCTGACAGGCGGCCTCGATGCGGCGAAGGGTCGGGTACGGCGCAAGGTCCAGGCCGAAACGATGGGCGTTGTACAGCTGCGGCAGCAGGCAGAGGTCGGCCAGCCCGGGGCGGTCACCGTGGCAGAAGGTGCCGGTGTCACGGCTGTTGGCCAGCATCGCCTCCATTGCCGCGAAGCCCTCGGCCATCCAGTGCAGGGTCCACTGCATACGGGCGTCGGCCGGCAGCTGCAGGTCGCGCTCCAGGTACTGCATCACCCGCAGGTTGTTGATCGGGTGGATGTCGCAGGCCACCAGCTGGGCCAGTGCCCGCACCCGCGCACGGCCGGCGGCATCGGCCGGCAGCAGCGGCACCTGCGGGAAGCGCTCGTCCAGGTATTCAAGGATCGCCAGCGACTGGGTCAGCACATGCCCCTCATGCAGCAGGGTCGGCACCTGCTGCTGCGGGTTGAGCGCGCGATAGGCGTCCAGGTGCTGCTCTCCGCCGTCGCGCACCAGATGCACCGGCCGGGCCTCCCAGGCCAGGCCCTTCAGCTCCAGGCCGATGCGCACGCGGTAGGCGGCGCTGGATCGCCAGTAGGTGTACAGCACGATGCCGTCGTCGACCGGAATCTCCATGGCCGCCTCCATGCTCAGGGCTTGGCGGCCTGTTCGATGCGCTGCTCGATCGCACCGAAGATGCTGTTACCGGCGGCATCGAGCATCTCGATGCGGACCACGTCGCCGAACGACATGAACGGCGTGCTCGGCTTGCCGTCGCGCAGGGTTTCGACCACGCGCTGCTCGGCGAAGCACGAGGCACCCTTGCTGGTGTCTTCATTGGCGATGGTGCCCGAGCCGACGATGGTGCCGGCGCCCAACGGACGGGTCTTGGCCGCATGCGCGACCAACTGGGCGAAATTGAACTGCATGTCCACGCCCGCTTCCGGTGCACCGAACCACTTGCCGTTGATGTGGGTCAGCAGCGGCAGGTGCACCTTGCTGTCCTGCCACGCAACGCCCAATTCGTCGGGGGTGACGAACACCGGCGACAGCGCCGAGCGCGGCTTGGACTGCAGGAAGCCGAAGCCCTTGGCCAGCTCGCCCGGAATCAGGTTGCGCAGCGACACATCGTTGACCAGGCCGACCAGCTGGATGTGGCCCGCCGCCTGTTCCGGGGTGGCCGCCATCGGCACGTCGTCGGTGATCACCACGATCTCCGCTTCCAGGTCGATACCGTACTCCTCGCTGACCACCTTGACCGCATCGCGCGGGCCGTAGAAGCCGGCGCTGGTGGCCTGGTACATCAGCGGATCGGTGTAGAAGCTCTCCGGCACCTCGGCGCCACGGGCGCGGCGCACGCGCTCGACGTGCGGCAGGTAGGCACTGCCGTCGACGAATTCATAGGCGCGCGGCATCGGCGCGGCCAGGGCCTGCGGGTCGAGGTCGAACACACCGTCGGCGTCGCCGGCATTGAGCGATTCGTACAGGGCGTTCAGGCGCGGCGCGATGTGGCTCCAGTCTTCCAGAGCCTGCTGCAGGGTGGCGGCAATGCCGGTGGCGCGCACGCCGTGGCGCAGGTCACGCGAGACGACGATCAGGGTGCCGTCGCGGCCGCCTTCCTTCAAAGAACCAAGCTTCATGGGTGGGTGTCCGGAGTCGTGGGCAAACAAGTTTCAAGTGTAATCAAATCTGCGGCGGCGCCAAGCTGCAGCGCGGCATCGGCCCACCCTACCGTAGTGGGGGGTTCGGCAGGGCTTGCAGCCCTGCACCGGCTCAATGCAACAGCAACGGCAACGTCAAAAGCGGCTCTGGCTTTCTGCTGGTTGGGCGGGGCGGTGTGGGCCGGCAGGACACGCCGTAAACCCGTCCATGGGGGCTCGATGGCGCCATCCATGGCGCCAACGGTCCTGCCCACCCACACCGCCGCACCCCCGACAGGTTCCCAATGACTGATCGAACATCCACATCATTCATCGTCGAGATCCGTCAGACACCGAAATTGATCGAATGAGATTCGACAGATCGCGGAAAACTGTCGAAGGCGGGGTGGGTCCGGTGACAGGGGCGTGAGCCGCATGGGCCCGAGGCATGCCTCGGGCGGGTTGGGCAGGACGCCCAACCCCGGTCTTGCCGTGTGCGCAGGACTGCGCACACGAGCAAGCGGCGACCCAGCTTACATGGACGTACTTGCAGCGCCCCCTGCCACCGGACCCACCCCGCCTCCCACAGGAACCCGGCCTTTGACGTTGCTTCAGCCTCTGCGGGTGCAGGGCGCAGCCCTGCAGAGAGAACCCCTACCTGAACAGGTCTTTTTGCGTGAAGTCTCAAACATCGTTTAGACTTGCGCGGTCTGCAGCGGCCGTCCGTTTCCCTCCGGGATCGCCGGCGACCAGGGTCCGCCCTCTTCGCCCGCCCCCACTCCGACGCCGTTCGTCACGCATTCCAGCCTGCGCTTCGTGCCGGCTGCACCCAATTCTCGCAGCGCGGTTCACGGGAACGCTCCGAGTCAGCCGATCAGTTTGATCTGCCCCCGTCTGTCCGTTCGGACAGGCGTTTCTTGTACTTGGAGCAAACTCAATGTCTTTTGAATCGCTGGGCCTGGCGCCCTTCCTGCTGCGTGCGCTTGCCGAGCAGGGCTACGAAAACCCGACCCCGATCCAGCAGCAGGCGATCCCGCTGGCACTGGCCGGTCGTGACCTGCTGGCCGGCGCACAGACCGGCACCGGCAAGACCGCCGCCTTCGGCCTGCCGCTGCTGCAGCACCTGGGCACCGCCTCGCAGGAAGTGCGCAGCGGCCCGCGCAAGCCGCGCGCGCTGATCCTGGCCCCGACCCGCGAACTGGCCACCCAGGTGCACGACAGCCTGCGCGGCTACAGCAAGTACCTGCGCATTCCCAGCGCCTGTATCTACGGCGGCGTCGGCATGGGCAACCAGCTGGACATCCTGCGCCGTGGCGTGGACCTGCTGGTGGCCTGCCCGGGCCGCCTGATCGACCACCTGGAGCGTCGCAGCATCGACCTGTCCGGCATTGAACTGCTGGTGCTGGACGAAGCCGACCGCATGCTCGACATGGGCTTCCTGCCGTCGATCAAGCGCATCCTGGCCAAGCTGCCGAAGCAGAACCGGCAGACCCTGCTGTTCTCGGCCACCTTCGAGGACAACATCCGCCAGCTGGCGCTGGAGTTCATGCGCAACCCGGAACAGATCCAGGTGACGCCGAAGAACACCGTGGCCGAAACCATCACCCACCGCGTGCACCCGGTCGATGCCGGTCGCAAGCGCGACCTGCTGCTGCACCTGCTGGCGCAGGACAGCCGCGAGCAGACCCTGGTGTTCGCCCGCACCAAGCACGGCAGCGACAAGCTGGCCTCGTTCCTGGAAAAGTCGGGCATCAAGACCGCGGCGATCCACGGCAACAAGAGCCAGGGGCAGCGCCTGCGTGCACTGGGTGACTTCAAGGCCGGCCGCGTGACCGTGCTGGTGGCGACCGATATCGCTGCGCGCGGCATCGACATCAACGAGCTGCCGAAGGTGATCAACTTCGACCTGCCGATGGTGGCCGAGGACTACGTGCACCGCATCGGCCGTACCGGCCGCAACGGCGCGACCGGCCAGGCGATTTCGCTGGTGGCACAGGATGAAGTGAAGCTGCTGCGTGCGATCGTGCGCCTGCTGGGCCGCGACATGGACATCCGCGATGTACCGGGCTTCGAGCTGCAGACGCCGATCCGCTGGGGCAACAGTGCGCCGGGCAAGGCCGAGCACGATACCGGCGAGCGCGCACCGCGCAAGAGCCATGCGCGCCGTCCGCACGGTGATGCGCCGCGCCACGCGCACGCAGGCCCGAAGAAGGCCGGCGGTGGCCGCCGCGAAGGCGGTGGCAATGGCCAGCAGCGTGCAGGTGCCGGCCAGGGCCAGCGCCGTGGTGGTGGCGGCAATGGTGGCGGCCGCGGTCGTGGCCAGGGTGGCAACGGCGGTGGTCGCGCCGGCTGATTCCAGCTGACATGGATGGTGCTTCCCGCCACGCGGGGGCTATCGAGGGACGGCGCTGACGCGCCGTCCTTTTTTGTTGCGGGCTACCGGGTGATAACGCACGCGGTGGCAGTACCGAGGGCGAATGGGCATGGGGGCAGCGCAGAACACGCTGTAAATACGTCCATGTAAGCTCGATGGCGCCATCCATGGCGCCAACGGTTCTGCGCTGCCCCCATGCCCATCCGCTTCAAGCATTGCCTGCGCCTTCTTCTCCCGCCGGGTAGCCGGGAGAAGAAAGATCAAATTCAAATTCAAATTCAAATTCAAACTCAAATTCAAAGGCAAAAGCCGAAGTCGCAATTCCTGGCTTTGCTTTTGCTTTTGCTTTTGTATTTGCCCTTGCTCCCGCCTTGGGGTCTGATGCGTCCGCGCCCGCAGGAAACTGTCATGGGAGGCAGGGGGCCTCAGCCAGGACCGTTGGCGCCAAGGATGGCGCCATCGAGCCCCCATGGATGGGTTTACGGCGTGTCCTGGCTGAGGCCCCCTGCCTCCCAAGCACAACAGAAACTCGGCGCCAAACACCTCAACCCCGCGCTTTCGCCGGATTCACCAGATTCCCGAAGAAGATCGCGTTGATCAGCAGTCGGTCCGTTCCGTGCCAGTACTTGCGGTGTGCCGGGTCATCGGCAAACAGCACCACGTTGCCCTGCCCCTGCGCCGACACCAGCAGCCATGCACTGCCTGCCACCCGCGTGCGGTTACGCTCGGACAGGTAGCCGTTCACCCGCGGCGGCGTGTCGATGCGCACCACCGTGGAGAACGGGTTCGCGCTCGGCTGCAGCGTCCCCGTGTTCTCCTTGTTGATCGCCAGCTGCCGGCGCGGCACGCCGAATGCCAGCGGATGGCTGGTATCCACGTCGGCACTGAGAATGTTGCCGCTGACCCGCTCGATCGCGGCAATGTCGCGCTGATCGCCGAACGCACGGCGGCTTTCGTCAGCAGCGTCTTCTTCCTTGCCGAGCTTTTCGCCGTCGGCGAGCTTCTGCTCGATCGCCCACTTCGAGGCACTGCCGTAGGTCACCAGTGAACCTCCGGCCTGCACCCAGCGCTTCAGTGCAGCCACCGCCGTGGCATCGACGCCCGTGTAGGTGCCACCGGACAGCACGATCGTGGTGTAGCGGTCCAGCGGTACCTTGCCCAGCTGCTGCGGATCCAGCTTGCTGGCTGGCAACTGCAGCTGCTGGTCGAGCAGGAACCACGCCGATCCGATTTCGGTGGCGGCCACGCCCTCGCCCATCACCAGTGCCACCGCAGGCTTGCGCAGCGCCTTGACGCCGTCACTGCCGAGGTCGATGCCTTCGCGGCTCCGGCCGCTGGACAGCGCGTGGACCTGTACGCCCGCCTCGCGCGCGGCCGATGTCACTGTCTCGAGCAGCGCCGCGCCCTGCAGCGATTGCCCGGCAACCGGAATGACCAGGCTGCCGGCGGCGAAGCTGATGTCGCCCTGCGCGGTCGCGGTGGTGAACGGCTGGAATGCCGCGCGTGCATTCACGCCCTTGCCCTGCAGCGCGGCCAGCACGCGCCCGGCGTTGTAGTTGCGCCAGTCGATGGCGTAGGCGAATCCGGCCTCGCCGCCCAGTACCGCGCCCTGCTCCACCGGCAGCGCGGCCACGCGTGCGCCGCCTTCGATACGGCTGCGGCTGCCCGCAAAGGCCACGCCGTAGGCCGGTGCGATCGCATAGCTGGTGCTGCCGTAGAACACATCACCCTTGATCGGCGGCGTCTCGGCAAAGATCGAATGCACCAGGCGGAACTGCGCCTGCTGCACCGGCACCACGTAGGCGCTGCCGGCATCGAAGCGCTGCCCATCGACAGTGACTGCACGGTCCAGTGCGCGCACCTCGATCCGGTGCAGCAGCAGCAGTTCCAGCAGGCGACGGGTCAGGGCCGGGTCATGCGCATCGCCGAACACGAAGCTCTTCACCGGCTGCTGCGCAGCCTGCTTCAGCGCGCTCTGGAAGAACTGCTTCTGCAGGTCGAACAGGCCGCTGCGCTCGGCCACTGCGCCACGCACCGTGCCCAGCCCGGTGGCGACCTGGTTGCGGATGGTGAACGGGAACGTCAGCAGGCCATTCACCGATTCCTGCACGCGGCCGCGCGAGCTGGCCTGCTCGACGGTAACGCCGACAGCGCCATGGAAGTCCGGATAGGTGGAACCGTACACCGGCGAGAAGTTGTCGAAATTCTCGCCGGTGTAGTACAGCGACCCCAGCGCATCCAGCGCCTGCGCGTGGTACTTGGCGAGGGTCTTGTTGAATTCATACGACGCCGCCGGAATCAGCGGGCTGTGCATGCTCTTCGGCGAGGGCTCGAAGTAGTAGGTGCTGTCCTTGCCCATTTCGTGGAAGTCGATCTGCACGTTCGGGTACCACTGGTGGAACACCTCCACCTTCGGCCGTGAGTCCTGCTGGGTCAGGGCCAGCCAGTCGCGGTTGAGATCGGTGAAGTAGTGATTGGTACGACCCTGCGGGAACGGCTCGACGTGTTCCTTGTCGGCGGGGTCGGCAGAAGCTGGGTCGGACGCCCAGGCGTTGTGCCAGTTGGCAGCACGGTCACGACCATCCGGATTCTGCGCCGGATCGAACAGCACCACCGCCTGCTGCAGCCATTGCTGGGTTTCTGCGCTGCGGTTGGCCACCAGGTAGTACGCCGTCAGCATCGCTGCCTCGGCACTGGAGGTCTCGTTGCCGTGGACGCTGTAGCCCAGCCACACCACCACCGGGCTGTCACCGGCGGCGCTGCGCGGCTGCGCCGGATCGGCCAGGGTCGCGTGCTGCTGGCGGATCTGTTCCAGCCGCGCATGATTACCTGCAGCGGTGACGGTGGCGATCAACAGCGGGCGGCCTTCATAGCTGCGGCCGATCTCGCGCACGCTGATCTTGTCCGAGCGTTTCGCCAGTTCCTGGAAGTATGCCACCAGCTGGTCGTGCCGGGTGTAACGGCTGCCGATCGGGTAGCCGAGGAACTGCTCCGGCGTCGGCACCGCTGCATCGAACGCCGCCGCGTTGGTGACCTGCGGAAAGAAGTACGCGCTCTGTGCCTGCGCCGGCTGCGGCGAGGACAGTGCGGTGGCGGCGGCAAGCAGCAACGGAAGAACGGCACGGCGATGCAAGGACACGGTGACTCCCCTGGAACACAACGGCAGACGATCGCGCGGCCGGTCCCCTCAGGTGACCGGCCGCGGCGGATGGATCAGAAGCGGTAATCGAAGCCCAGCGTGAAGTAGCGGCCACGCAGGTCGTACTGGCTGAAGTCGTACGGCGCGCGGATGCCCGGGAACGAGGCGTCGTACGGCGGCGTCTTGTCGGCCAGGTTCTGCACCTTGGCATACACGGTCAGCTTGTCGATGCCGGTGTAGGCCAGGTACAGGTCGTACTGGCTGTAGCTGCCGACGCGCTGCTGCACGGCTTTGGCGGCGGTGCTGGCCTCCTGGCGGTAGCTGCTGGTGTAGTACCAGGTCACGGCTGCGTTGAAATCACCGTACTTCCAGTCCAGCGTGGTGGTGGCCTTGTCCTTGGGCAGGGTCGCGCCCAGGTTGCTGCCGGCGTAGTCGACCAGCGGCCCACCGACCACGGTGGGGCGACGGTAGTCGCGCACGTGGGTGTAGGCCGAGGACACGGTGAAGTCACCCAGCGCCGCGGTCGGGATGCGCTGGCGCAGCTCGACATCGATGCCCGAGGTCTTCAGCTCGCTCAGGTTCTGGTAGCGGTTGTAGACCGCCTGCAGCTTGCCACGCTCATCGCGCTGCACGGCGCCGGCCACGTTGTCGTTGACCAGGGTCTGGGTGTTGTTGGTGCCGACCAGGTTGTCCAGCTGGATGCGGTAGTAGTCCACGCTCAGGTTGGTGTTGGCCCACGGCGACAGCACCACACCGAAGTTGACGCTCCTGGTGCGCTCCGGCTTGAGTTCGTTGTTGCCGACGGTGAAGAAGGTGGGGTTCTGGCGCGAGCCCGGCACGTCCGGATCACGCGGGTCGACCACGCTGCCGTAGGCGATGCTGGTGCTGTTGGAGTTTTCCGACAGCGACGGTGCCCGGAAGCCCTTCGACGCCGACGCACGCACCAGCAGGACATCCAGCGGCTGCCAGCGCAGGCCGATCTTCGGCGAGAACGCATCGCCGAAATCATCGTAGTGATCAGCGCGCGCGGCGGCGGACAGCTCCAGCGTCGAGGCCAGCGGCACGTTCACTTCGGCGTAGGCCGCACTGACCTGGCGCTTGCCGTGTACTTCGGCAATGGCCGGGCGCACCTGCAGGCCGGCATCGATCTGCCACGGATTGTTGGAGTCGAGCTTTTCGCGGCGCCACTCGGCGCCGGCGGCGAAGCCGATCTCGCCGGCCCAGGTGTGGCCCAGGCTGCCGGAAATCTTCGCATCGATGCCCTGCAGCTTGGATTCGGCCGGACGCAGCGTGGCGATGTTGATCGAATCACGCACCGACTGCGGCGTGGCCGCCGGGTTGAGCAGGTTGTAGCTGCCCGTGGCCAGCGCGTCGGCCAGCGCCCAGCGGTTGGCGAAGCCACCGGACACGCTCTCACGCTCGCTGCTGCGCGCACCGAATGCAGCCACTTCCCAATCCCACTTCGCGGTGGTGCCGCGCAGGCCGAACACACCGCGGTAGGCGGTGGAACGGTTGGTCTTGATCGTGCCGCCCAGGTCGAAGAAGGTGTACTCGATCGGGACCGCGCGGCCGTACGGGTTGTACGGATTGTTGGCCGGCAGCAGCGACGACACCGGCTCGGCCAGGCCGCTGTTCGCGTTCAGTGCGAAGCGGCCGCTCTCCAGGGTGAAGAACGGGCTGCTGCCGAACCACGCGGCACTCTTGATCTGGCTGTACAGCACTTCGCCGAACGCTTCGACGTTGTCGTTCAGGCGGAAGGTACCGTTGGCGTAGGCCTGGTAGCGCTTGGTCGAGGGGATCAGCGTGGTGAACGGTGCCTGGTTGAAGCCGCAGGTGTCGCCGGCCAGGCCGTCGATCGGTGCGCTGGCGACGCGGGTGGTGCCGGTCGGGCAGTTGCCGTTGGCATCGAGCATCGGCACCGAGACGCCGTTGACCAGGTAGCGCGCGCCCTTGGCCGACCAGCCGTTCCAGCGGCCACCCGGCTTGTCGGTGTAGATGCCGCTCCTGGTCAGGTTGCGTTCGTCCTGGTCCAGGCGCTCGCGGTTGTACCCCTGCAGGCTGAAGAGGATGTTGTAGCCATCGGTGTCGAGATCACCCAGGCCGCCGACGAACTTCAGGTTCTGCTCGTGCAGGCCGCCCTGGTCGGCACCGCCGAAGCTGCCGCCGATCTCGGCGCCTTCGAAGTTCTGCCGGGTGATGATGTTGACCACGCCGGCCACGGCGTCGGAGCCGTACACCGCCGAGGCGCCGTCCTTGAGCACCTCAATGCGCTCGACCGCGACCAGCGGCAGCGCATTGAGATCGACGAAGGTGTCGGACAGGCCACCGGCCGGGAAGCCGTAGTTGGCCAGGCGACGGCCGTTGAGCAGCACCAGCGTGTTTTTCTGCGACAGGCCACGCAGGCCGATGCCGGCCGAGCCGGACGCCCAACCATTGTTGGTGGTTTCGTTGCTGGCGTTGCCGGTGTTGGCCGAGATCGAACGCAGCACATCGGCCACGGTGGCCTTGCCGGTCTGTTCCAGCTGTTGGCGGCCGATCACCTGCACCGGGTTGGAGGCCTCGGTATCGGCGCGCTTGATGTTGGAACCAGTGACGCGCACGGCGGCCAGGGTACTGGCTTCGCCACTGGCATCGGCGGAGGTTTCGGCGGCGGCGGACAAAGGCGCGGCCAGAGCGACGGCCAGGGCCGCCACGAGCAGGGTGTGCTTGGGCATGACGATGTGGGGGAGGTGGAAAGGGCGACGTAGTTCCGCAGTAGTCCATGCCTGGCCGGGGTCCGGCCAATAACATCTCTTCATACGGATATAAGAGAAACTATCATCTCTTCATCCGGATGGAAAGAGTTACTTCACGAAAGCCCAACATCCGCTCAGGATGGCCGGCCACCTGCGGCGTACAATCGCGCCATGGAAATCTTCAAAGTCTTCATGCTCGAGGCGGCGCACCGCCTCCCCAACGTGCCGCCGGGGCACAAGTGCGCGCGCCTGCATGGCCACTCGTTCCGGGTGGAACTGAAGGTCGAGGGCGAGCCGGGGGCGCAGACCGGCTGGATCATGGACTTCGGCGACGTGAAGGCGGCCTTCCAGCCGATCTACGACCGCCTGGACCATCACTACCTCAATGACATCCCCGGCCTGGAGAACCCGACCAGCGAGAACCTGGCGGTGTGGATCTGGAACGAACTCAAGCCCAGCCTGCCGGCGCTGAGCGAGATCACCGTGCACGAAACCTGCACCTCCGGCTGTCGCTACCGCGGCCCGACGGCCTGATCAACCCATTGATCTGAAAGGTGTTTCAAAGGCGCCTTGGGCGCCTTTGTTATTTTTGTTGCATTGCCGCATCAACGGCGTATGCTGCAATGCATCAAGCCACTCCCTGATGCCCCATGGCCGCCGCCTTCAGCGATCGCTTCAGTGATGCCACCCGCCGGCTCGCCGCCGCAGCAACCCGCGCGAACCGGTTGGCGTTGGAGAACGCGGAAAGCATGTTCGGCGTGCAGCTGAAGGCGATGGAGCGCAACCTGACCGCGACCGGCGGCTGGTTGGGTGAACTGGCCCGTAGTGACGACACGGCCGGGATGCTCAACAAGGGCGCACAGCTGTGGCAGGACAACCTGCAGCGGCTGGGCCAGGCCCAGCAGGACGTGGTCGGTCTCGGCCTGCAGGCCGGCAAGGCCTGGTCCGAACTGGTGCAGGGCTACAACGAATCAACGGCGGACGCGAACAACCACTGACGCGACGCAACGCTCATTGCGTGGGTCCCTCCCCCCACGCAATCCGGACCCGGCAGATCCCTCCCTCTGCCGGGTCTTTTTTTGCTTGGCGTTTGGATACCGAAGTGCGTCTTCGCCCGACGTCTCTGCGAGCTGAAGGGCCCCGTCGGGGCAGGCAGGGGCCTGGGCAAATGTCCCCCGGCGCCGGCCGTTGGCCGTCGCCTCCTCCTTTACTTCGCCCAAACCCCTGCCCGCCCCGACGAGGCTCGGCGTGCGGTGAGGAAAGCGCAGCACGCGGCCGCCTTTCAAGGAAGCGCCGACAAACTCCGAACGCCGGGCGGATGCCCTTGCGTACGAAGTAAAGGGGGAGGTGACGGCCAACGGCCGGCGCCGGAGGACATTCGTACGCAAGGGCATCCGCACGGCGCCACGCAGAATGAATCCGCCACACGCGTGTCTTCGTCCCGATTCCCCGCGAACTGACGGGCCCCGCCGAGACAAGCAGGGGCCTGGGCAAATGTCCCCCGGCGCCGGCCGTTGGCCGTCCCCTCCTCCTTTACTTTGCCCAACCCCCTGCCCGCCCCCGACGAGGCTCGGCTTGCGGCAGGAAAGGAAAAGCGCAGCGCTCGCGGCGCCTTTCAACGAGGCGTCGACGAACTCCGAACGCAGGACGTAGGCCCTTGCGTACGAAGTAAAGGGGGAGGTGACGGCCAACGGCCGGCGCCGGAGGACATTCGTACGCAAGGGCCTACGTCCTGCGCCACGCAGAACAAACCGCGAAGGAATCTCAACGCCCGCGATTGACGTGCCAGTGCTGGTGCCACGCCTGGAACATCAACACGTTCCACAGGTGCGTGTGCCACTTGCGTTCGCCACGCAGAAACGCTTCCCAGATGCCGCGCACGCGTGCCGCATCGAAGCAGCCCTGGTTGCGCAGCAGCTGCGGGTCCAGCAGTGCTTCCGCCCAATCGCGCAGCGGGCCCGCCAACCAGCGCGCCATCGGCGGTCCGAAGCCGCGCTTGGGGCGATACACCAGCGGCTCCGGCAGATAGCGTGCCAGCAGATGCTTGAGGATCCGCTTGTGCTCCCCATCGTGGTACTTCAGGTGCTGCGGCAGGCGCCAGGCCAACCGCACCACCTCCATGTCCAGCAGCGGCGCGCGCGTCTCCACGCCCGCCGCCATGCCCGCACGATCGACCTTGGCGAGAATGCCCTCGGCCAGGTCCATGCGGAAATCCAGCAGCTGGATGCGGGCCTCGGCCGGCAGCGCCGTGTCCTGCTGCTGGAAGATCGTCATCGGCTCGCGTGCACCCAGCACCACCTGCGCCGGCTGCCGCCAGCGCGTCACGCGCTGCAGGTAGTGACCTTCCACGTCGTTGGCGGCGACTTCCGCCACCAGTGCGCGCCAGCCGCCCAGGCGGCCGCGCTCGACATTCATGCGGTTGCCGCTGCGCCGCGCCAGATCACGCACCCAGTCCGGCAGGCCACCGCACAGGCGTGCATTGCGCAGCGCGCGGCCATAGCTGGGGTGGCCGAAGAACAGTTCATCGCCGCCGTCGCCGGTCAGCGCCACCGGCTTGCGCGCGCCCAGCAGTTCGCTGGCCAGCAGGGTCGGCAGCTGCGAGGCATCGGCGAACGGTTCGCACCAGACCTGCGGCAGCCGCTGCAGCAGATCCAGGCCCTGACGCGCGTCCATCCGGTGCAGATGATGCTGCACGCCCAGATGCCGCGCGACCTGCGAGGCCCAATCGCTCTCGTCATGGCCGGGATCGTCGAAGCCAACCGTCCACGCTTCGATCGGTAGCGTCGACTGTGCCTGCATCATCGCCGTCACCAGCGAGGAATCGGTGCCGCCGGACAGGAACGCGCCGCAGGCCAGCGGCGAATGCATGCGTGCGGCGATGGCCTTCTGCAGCACAGCTTCCAGCTGGTCGGTCGCCTGCTCCAGGCTCGGCGCCGGCAGCAGCGGTTCCTGCAGTGCGCTCTGCATCGCATCGCGTGCGCACCAGTAGCGTGAACCACCCTGTGCGGTCTGGCTGGAGCCGCCAGCCGCATGGTCATTCAGATCGATGCGCAGCATCGCGCCTGCCACCAGCTTGTGGATGCCGCGGTAGATGGTGTGCGGTGCCGGCACGTAGTCATGGCGCAGCAGCAGGCTCAGCGCATCCTGGTCGATGCTCGGGGCGAAACCGGCAAAGGCCTGGAGTGCCTTCATTTCCGAGGCGAACAGGAACCGGCCCTGGTACCAGCCGTAGTACAGCGGCCGCTCGCCAACCGGGTCGCGGGCCAGCCACAGTTCGCGCGACTCGCGGTCCCATACGCTGAAACCGAACGCGCCCTCGATGCGGGAAAGCGCCCGTTCCACGCCCCATTCGATGATCGCCTGCAGCAGCAGCCGCGCATCGCTGCAGCTGCGTGGCAGATCGCGCAGCTGCGACTGCAGGTCGGCCCGGTTGTACAACCGGCCATCCAGGCACAGCACGTAACGGCCACAGTCCGAACTCAGGGGCTGCAACGGCGTATCGGTTGGCGCCCGGCAGTGGCCCAGCGCCAGGCCGGCCTCGGCATCGGTCCAGTAGCCGATGCGCCCCCGGCCGCGCTGCTGCAGGGCGCGCAGCATTGGCGCCAGCTGCTGCAGCAGGTGTTCGTCCTCGGCGGGCGGCAGCCAGGCCCCGACCACGCCGCTCATCGGGCACCTCCGCAGCGGCAGCGGCGGGACGGGTTCAGCAGGCAGGCGGCGGCGGGCGACATGGGAGCGACACGCGGAGCGGAGGAGACTCCATGCTCGGCCCGCCCCCGGCCCTGCGTCAGTCGCATTGCTGTCAGCGATGGTCACCGTGCGTATCACGAAGGTAACGTTTTGTAACAGCATCAGGCTATGCTGGACGCCAAGTTGTTGCCAGGCCTGAGGCCCGGCCCGTGCGCCAGCAACCCCGGCTGAATGGCGCCCGCCCCCGGGACCCGGGCGGCCCGAAGGCTGGGATAGCATCGCCGCGCTCGTGCCGTGGCGGTACGTGTGCGTCCACGGAGGCCTTGAAAATGCTGGATATCGTACTGGTCGAAGACGATGCCCGCCTGGGTACGATGGTCAGCGACTATCTGCAGCGGCATGGCTACCAGGTGGCCCACGAGCGCAGCGGTGAGCGTGCGGTGGCCCGGATCCTGGCCGACAAGCCCGCCCTGGTCCTGCTCGATGTCGGCCTGCCCGACCAGGATGGTTTCGAAGTGTGTCGGCAGATCCGCCCCCACTATGACGGCATCATCTGCGTGCTGACCGCCCGCACCGACAACATCGACCAGGTGCTGGGACTGGAACTGGGCGCCGATGATTACATCGGCAAGCCGATCGAACCACGGGTGCTGCTGGCCCGCCTGCGCGCCCACCTGCGCCGCCACCGCCGGGTCGAACCACGCGACGGCAGCCTCCGCTTCGGCGAGCTGAGCATCGACCCGTTCACCCGCAACGTGCACCTGCAGGGCGCGCTGCTGGAGCTCACCACTGCCGAGTTCGACCTGCTGTTCCTGCTGGCCAGCAATGCCGGCCAGATCCTGGACCGCGATGCGCTGCTGCGCGGCCTGCGCGGGATCGCCTTCGACGGCCTGGACCGTTCGATCGATGCACGCATCTCGCGCCTGCGCCGCAAGCTGGGCGACAACCCTGAACAACCGGAGCGGATCAAGACCGTGCGTGGCCGCGGCTACCTGTTCAGCCGCTCGGCATGGGGATGAAGCGCACGCCCTCGGCGATGCGCGGCCACGCCTTCCACTTCCTGCGCTACGGCATCGGCTTCCTGGTCGCCCACCTGCTACTGATCGTGCTGGGCCTGTGGGCCTGGGATGCGCTGCTGGAAGACCGCACCGAAGCCGGACTGCTGGCCGAGATGCGCGGTACCCATGCCCTGCTGCAGCACCGCTTCGCCGAAACGCCGCGCGAGCAGTGGCCGACGCTGGCGCGCGAACTGGACGCCGACTTCGCCTATGCCCTGCGCATGGTGCCGTTGGCAGAGGCGATGAAGGCGCTGCCGGCCAGCCAGCGCCCCCCCTTCAGCAACGGCCGGGTGCAGATCGACCTGGAGCACATGCGCAGCCTGCAGCGGATCGGCGACAGCGACTACGCGGTGATGCTCGGGCCGTTGGACGAAGCGCTGCCTGACGAGGGCTGGCAGGACAGCGAAGTGTCAGGCGTGGCGATCCTGCTGCTGATCCTGATGGTGGCCGTGGCGCTGCCGATGTACGTGATGGTCTACCGCCTGTGGCGCGACGTCTCGCAGCTGGCCCAGGCCGCCCGGCAGATGCGCGACGGCCAGCTGGATACCCGCGCGCCGCGCGCCGGAACCGCGCTGGTGCGGCCGCTGGCCAATGCCTTCAATCACATGGCCGAGCAGCTGCAGCAGCTGCTGGAAAGCCAGCGCGTGCTGGCCCAGGCGGTGGCGCACGAAGTCCGCACGCCGCTGGCGCGGATGCGTTTCGGCCTGGCCGACCTGGAGGACACCGCGCTGGACGAGATCCAGCGTGATGCCTTGGGCGGCCTGCGCACTGATGTCGATCGGCTGCAGCACCTCACCGATGCCGGCGTCGAGTACGCCGCGCTCGGCCGCTGCCATCAGCTGACCCGCCAGCGCCTGCAGCTGGCGGCACTGGTACGTGGCGTGGTGGCCCAGTTCGCACCGCTGCCGATGCCGGTACAGCAGGTGCTGTCGCCGGCGGGCCTGGTCAACGTCAACCGGCACATGCTGGAACTGGCACTGCGCAACCTGCTCGGCAATGCCCTGCGCTATGCGCGGCGGCAGATCCGTATCGCCAGCACGGTCAACGACGGCTGGCTGTGCCTGCAGGTGGAGGACGATGGCCCCGGCATCGCACCCGAACTGCGCGGCCAGGTGCTGCAACCCTATGTGCGGCTGGATCCGGGTAGCCCCGGTTTCGGCCTCGGACTGGCGCTGGTGCAGGTGGTGGCCGACAAGCATGGCGGCCAGGTCGAAGTAACCGATTCGGAGCTGGGTGGTGCCTGCATCCGACTGCACCTGCCGTTGGAAAGCGGCGCTGCCGTGGAGTGCGATGCGGCCTGCTAGACCGCTGGTTCCGCACGCGGCAACGCAAACGCGAACAACGCGCCGCGCTCGCTGTCACGCAGTTCGATGCGACGGCCGTGCAACTGCACGATGCGCTGCACGATCAGCAGGCCCAACCCGCCGTTCTCTCCACGTCGCGCGCCCAGCGCGGCCGGTGCCTGGAACAGCTGCGTGCGCAGTGCAGGGGCAACACCAGGTCCATCATCGGCCACGCTCACCTCCACGCTGTCCGGCGTCGCGCGCAGGCACACCTCGATCCGCCCACCGTCGGGCGCATGCCGCAGCGCGTTGTCGAGCAGGTTGGTCAGCACCCGCTCGACCAGGCCCAGATCGGCGCGCACCAGCGGCAGGCCGGGCGGGAAGTCCGCGTGCAGGTACTGGTTGCGAGCCTGCGCCGCCAGCTCGAATTTCTGCAGCACGTCCTGCAGCAGCTCCGGCAATGCGAACACCTCCCACTCCAGGCGCACTTCGCCATGTTCCAGCCGCGCCAGCTCGAACAGCGCACGCGCCAGCCGGCCAACCTTGGCGCTCTGTGCCAGCGCGATACCGAGGTAGCGGCGGCGCTCGTCCGGCGACAGCGTGGCGTCCTTCAGCGCCAGCGTTTCCAGATAGCCGTGCAGCGATGACAACGGCGTGCGCAGGTCGTGCGAGATGTTGGCGACCAGCTCGCGGCGCTGCAGGTCCTGCTGGCGCAGCTGCTGCCACTGCTCGCCCAGCCGCTGCGCCATCTGCGCGTGTGCGTGTTCGAGGATCACCAGCTCGTCGCGCTCACCGGGACGCAGCGGCTCCGGCGGCGGCAACGGCGTGGGTGCGTCGATGTCGAAGGCCTGGATGCGCCGGGTCAGCCGCCGCAGCGGGCGCGTCACCCAGTAGAAGGCCACCAGCCCGGCCAGCAGGCCCAGGCTGCCGACCAGCATCACCGACCACAGCGTGGTGTTCCACTGGCTGCCGGCGGCAAGGTCGTCGGACAGCATCTGACGGTGTTCGCCGACCAGCACCACGTACACATAACCGGCCTGGCGACCCTGCACGATCAGCGGCGCGGCACTGAACACCTTGCGGCCGTCCGTGCTGCGCGGGTCATCGCCCAGGATCGGCAACGGCGCACCGGCCAGCAGCCGACGCAGCGCTGCCACGTCCACCCGGTTGCGCACCAGATGGCCTGTCGGCGCATCGTGGCCGAGGATGCGGCCCTGGTCGTCCAGCAGGTAGACCTCGACGCTGGGGTTGACCGCCATCAGCTGGCCGAACAGCGCGCGCACCGCGGCATCACGCATGCCGCTGGTGTCCATCAGTTCGCTGCGCTGGGCAATGTGCTCGGCCAGGCCCAGCGACAACCGCTGCACCACTTCCTGCTCGTGGCGGGTGTTGGCGCGCATCTGCAGCGCCAGCAGCGCCATGCAGCACATCAGCATCAGCGCAGCGATCACCGCCGCCAGCTTCTGCCACAGGTTCGGCTTGATCATGCCGCCGCCCCGGCCGGATCGACCAGCTTGTAGCCACGGCCCCACACCGTCAGCAGCCGCCGCGGGTTGGCCGGGTCCGGCTCGATCTTGCTGCGCAGGCGATTGATGTGGGTGTTGACCGTGTGCTCGTAGCCATCGTGCTGGTAGCCCCAGACCTGGTTGAGCAGTTCCATGCGCGCGAACACCTGGTCCGGATGACGGGCGAAGAACAGCAGCAGGTCGAACTCGCGCGGGGTCAACTCCAGTGCGTTGCCATCCACCGACGCGGTGCGCGCGACCGGGTCCAGCTGCAGACCACCCAGCTCGATCGCGCCGGCATCGATGCGCGCGCTCTGCGCCATCGCCTCGGCCCGGCGCAGCAGCGCACGCACGCGGGCCACCAGTTCCGGCATCGAGAAGGGCTTGGCCAGGTAATCATCCGCCCCCAGTTCCAGGCCGACGATGCGCTGCGTTTCGCTGCCACGCGCACTGATGATGATGATCGGCACATAGCGCGCCATCGCGCGTGCACGCTGGCACACCTGCAGGCCGTCCACGCCGGGCAGCATCACGTCCAGCACCAGCGCATCCCATGGCCCTTCCTGCTCCAGCAGGCGCAGGCCGGCATCGCCGCTGGCGGCATGGGCGACGTCGTAGCCCTCATCGCCCAGATGCATGCGCAGCAGGTCGGCGATGTGGGCATCGTCTTCAACGATCAGCACGCGTTTGGTGGACATCGGCAGCTCGGGGCCAGTGGGGAGGCTGGCTGCATTGTGGCGCGGGATGGACGCCGATACCTCACGAAAAATTGAATCCTGCGTGAGGATTCGTTGACCCGGGCGGGCGCAGCATGGCCCCGTCGCCCCTTCCCGGAGTCCGCCATGTCCCTTACCCGACGCCATCTGCTGGGCCTGGGCGGTGTTGCCACCGCCGCCGGCCTGCTCGGCCTGGGGGCCTGCAGCCGTGCCGCCCCGGCCGCCGCTGAAGCGCGCCCGTCGCGACAGTTCGAGGTCATGCGCAGCGATGCCGACTGGCGCCAGCGCCTGACCCCGGCGCAGTACGCAGTGCTGCGCCAGCAGGCGACCGAGCGCCCGTACAGCAGCCCGCTCAACAAGGAACACCGGCAGGGCACGTTTGCCTGCGCCGGCTGTGCGCTGCCGCTGTTCTCCTCCTCCACCAAGTTCGAGAGCGGCACCGGCTGGCCCAGCTTCTGGGCGCCGCTGCACAACGCCATCGGCGAAGACCGCGACGTCACCTTCGGCATGCTGCGGGTGGAGGTGCACTGCCGCCGCTGCGGTGGCCACCTCGGTCATGTGTTCAACGACGGGCCTCGCCCAACCGGACTTCGCTACTGCATGAACGGCGCAGCGATGGTGTTCGTTCCCGGTGCCGCTGAGGGCGGTACCGCCGATGGCTGGCGGGTGCCGGTCGGTTCTTCCCCTGCTTCCGGAGCCTGACGATGCTGCTGTTGCTGCTTGCCTACCTGGGGGGCGCGCTGACCCTGCTCAGTCCCTGCATCCTCCCGGTGCTGCCGTTCGTGTTCGCCCGTGCCGACCGCCCCTTCCTGCGCAGCACGCTGCCGCTGCTGCTGGGCATGGCACTCACCTTCACCGTGGTCGCCAGCCTGGCTGCGGTGGGCAGCCAATGGGTGGCACAGGCCAACCAGGTCGGACGCTGGATCGCCCTGCTGCTGATGGCGCTGTTCGCACTGGCATTGCTCTGGCCACGACTGGCCGACCACCTGCTGGCGCCGTTCCAGCGCGTGGGTGCCCGCTTGAGCGCGCGTGCCGATGCGGCCGACGCAGCGGGGCGTGGCGGCGCATGGACCTCGCTGCTGATCGGTATCGCCACCGGCCTGCTGTGGGCGCCGTGCGCCGGGCCGATCCTGGGCCTGGTGCTGACCGGTGCCGCGCTGCATGGCGCCAGCGTGGGTACCACTGCCCTGCTGCTGGCGTATGCGCTGGGCGCGATCACGGCGCTGGCCCTGGCCGTGTGGGTGGGCGGCCGCGTGTTCCGTGCGCTGCACGCGCGGCTTGGCCTTGGCGATGTGCTGCGCAAGGTGCTGGGCGTGGCCGCCTTGCTGGCGGTGGTGGCGATCGGCCTGGGCTGGGATACCGGCCTGCTGACCCGTCTTTCTACGGTCAGCACCGCGCGTATCGAGCAGGGCCTGCTGGATGCGGTACCCGGCGCGCAGCCGGCGGCTCCGCCGATGATGATGATGGCCGGTGCCAACGCCGCTGCCAATGCACCGCTGCCAGTGGAAGGCACCCTGCCCGCGCTGGACGGCGCCACCGGCTGGCTCAACAGCCCACCGCTGACGGCCCAGCAGTTGCGCGGCAAGGTGGTACTGGTCGATTTCTGGACGTACTCGTGCATCAACTGCCTGCGCGCGATGCCGTTCGTGCACGAATGGGAACGCCGCTACCGCGACCACGGCCTGGTAGTGGTCGGCGTGCACACGCCGGAGTTCGCCTTCGAGCGTGACCCGCGCAACGTCATGAAGGCGGTGCAGCAGCTGAAGGTTGAGTACCCGGTGGCGCTGGACAACCAGTACACGATCTGGCGCGCGTTCAACAACCGCTACTGGCCGGCGCAGTACTTCGTCGATGCGCAGGGCAACATCCGCGGCCACCAGTTCGGCGAGGGCAACTATGCGCGCTCGGAACAGGTGATCCGTCGCTTGCTGACCGAGGCCGGCCAGACGAACCTGCCGCCGCCGGCCGATCCGGCCGCCGCCGATCTGAAGGGCGTGGCTGCGCAGGCCGACATGGGCAATCTGCGCTCGCCGGAAACCTATCTGGGCCACGCCCGTGCCGAGCAGTTCGCCTCGCCCGGTGGGCAGCGCAGCGACACCGCGTTCGACTACACATTGCCGGCCACCCTGGCGTTGAACCAGTGGGGCCTGTCCGGACGCTGGACCGTTACCGGCGAGGCTGCGCAGCTGCAGCAGGCCGGTGGCCGCATCGCCTTCCAGTTCCATGCGCGCGACCTGCACCTGGTGCTGGCACCGGGCCAGGAAGGAAAGCCGGTGCGCTTCCGCGTCCTGCTGGATGGCAAGCCATTGCCCGCCACCGATGCCGGCACTGATGTCGGCGCCGATGGCAGCGGCGTGGTCGACGAGCACCGCCTCTACCAGCTGGTGCGCCAACGCGGCACGGTCAGCCCGCACCGCTTCGAGATCGAATTCCTCGATGCGGGCGTGCAGGCCTATGCCTTCACCTTCGGTTGAACCGGGAGGACACGATGAAATTCTCCTTTGAACAGGGCATTGCCGCTGGCGTTGCCGGACTGGTGGCCGCGGCACTCATCGCCGGCGTGCTGCTCGTTGACCATGGCGCCATCGCGGCACCGGTCGAAGCCAGCGCGCAGACCCAGGCACTCCCTGTACCCACGGGCGACGCTGCGTTCCGCGATGACGCCACCCACGCCAGCGTGGTGTTCGCCGGCGGTTGCTTCTGGGGCGTGCAGGGCGTGTTCCAGCATGTCAAAGGCGTGAGTAATGCGGTGTCCGGCTACATCGGTGGCAGCGCTGCCAATGCCCGCTATGAGCGGGTCAGCAGCGGTCAGACCGGTCATGCCGAAGCGGTGAAGGTCGACTACGACCCACGCCAGGTCAGCTATGGGCAGTTGATGCAGGTGTTCTTCTCGGTGGTGCACGACCCGACCCAACTCAACCGCCAGGGGCCCGACCACGGCAGCCAGTACCGGTCGGCGATCTTCACTGATGACGCCCGCCAGCAGGCAGCCGGCCGCGCCTACATCGCCCAGCTCGGACAGGCCGGCAGCTACCGCGCACCGATCGTCACCCAGCTGGTCAGCGGCCAGCGCTTCTACCCGGCCGAGAGCTACCACCAGAACTACATGACCAACTACCCGCAGGCCGCCTACATCCGCTACTACGACGCGCCGAAGCTGGCCGCGCTGGGCAGGCAGTTCCCGGGGCTGTACCGGCGCGATGCGGTGCTGGTGCCGATGCGCTGACGGCATTTCCGTGGGGCCGGCTGGCGCTCGGTGACGCTCCTGCCAATGCGGTAACGATCCGGGTAGTGCCGGCCGCTGGCCGGCTCCTGCGGTTCCAGGGATTGCCGGCCAGCGGCCGGCACTACCAAAAAAAGACGCACGGCCATCCAGCCGTGCGCTTGGAAAGTACCGGCCGTGCCCCGATCAGGCCCGGCCGACAACGACATGCTAGGCTCGCCGTCATCATGGGTACAGCACCAGATGGCGGGAAACTCGATGGATACAGATGATCAGAGCGCAATGATCCCCCCCCGCTACCAACGGCTGTCCGACGAACTGGCCGAGGCCATCCATGGCGGCCGGCTTCCGGTAGGCAGCCGCCTGCCCTCGCTGCGGCAGATGGCCCTGCAGCGCCGGCTCAGCCTGAACACGGTGATCGCCGCCTACCGCCAGCTGGAAGACGCTGGTCTGGTCATTCCGCGGCCCAAGGCCGGCTTCGAGGTCGCCCCGCGGCTGTCGGTGCCGGAACGTTCGCTGCGCGACACACCTTCTGCGCCCACCGCGCCGCTGCAGCAGGTACTGATGGCCCGCGTGCTGGAAGCACAGCGCCGCCCCGGCGTGATCGACCTGGCCTTTGCCGGCCCGCGCGGTCGCCAGTTCTACCCCGGCGCGCAGCTGGCCAAGCACACGGCGCAGGTACTGCGCCATGGCCAGCTGACCGTGGAGACCTACGCTCGCCCCAACGGCTCGCCACGGCTGCTGGCGCAGATCGTGCGCCGCGGCCCGCGCATGGGCCTGCATACCCACAGCGAACGCCTGCTGCTGACCCACGGTGCGATGGAAGGGCTGCAGCTGGCGCTACGCGCGGTCACCCAGCCCGGTGATGCGGTCGGCATCGAGGCGCCGTCCTACTTCAACCTCTACCCGTTGCTGGCCAACCTCGGCCTGCAGGCCATCGAACTGCCCACCCATCCGCAGCTCGGCCTGGATGTGGATGCGCTGGACGCGCTGCTGGAGCACACGCCGCTGGCCGCACTGGTGGTGATGCCGACCGTGCATAACCCGCTCGGCTGCACCATGCCGACCGCCGCCAAGCAACGCCTGGCCGAACTGGTCAACGCACGCCAGCTGCCGCTCATCGAAGATGCGGTGTATGCCGAACTGCAGTTCTGCGAACCGCCGGCACCGCTCCTGAAGGCCTTCGATCGCGATGGCTGGGTGATGGTGGTCGGCGGCTTTTCCAAGACGCTGGCGCCGGATTACCGCATCGGCTGGCTCGATGGCGGCCGCTTCGCCGAGCGCATCGCGCTGCTGAAATTCCAGTCCACCGGCGGCGAGCCGCAGCTGCTGGGCGACGCGGTGGCGGCCTATCTGGAGGCGGGCAGCTACGAGCACCACCTGCATCGCATGCGCCGCCTGTACCGCGAACAGGTCGGACGGCTGCGCCAGCTGGTGGCCGAACACTTCCCGGCCGGCACCCGCGCCACCGAACCGCAGGGTGGCTTCCTGCTGTGGCTGGAACTGCCGGGCGTGGACACGCGCGAGCTGTTCGAGCGTGCACTGCAGGAGGACATCGTGTTCATGCCCGGCCAGGTGTATTCACGCGGCGCGCGGTATCGCCATTGCCTGCGGCTATCGTGCTGCCAGACGCTGGATGCACGTTTCATCGGCGCGGTGGAGCGGTTGGGTACGATCGCGCGGGAGCTGGCGGCCGCAGCACGGTAGTGCCGGCCGCTGGCCGGCAACTGCACGCAGGTGGATACATCGAGGTTGCCGGCCAGCGGCCGGCACTACCCCAGGTCAATCGAGCAGATGCGTGCTCAGGATCTGGCCATCCGCTCCCGGCAGATGTGGCAGCCGCCCCCAGCACGGCATCGGCAGGCGCTGCTGCAGCGTTGCGATGTTCTCATCCTGGCGCTGCATCGCCGGGTCGATGTGGTTGCCGATCCAGCCCAAGCACTCCACGCCGCTGGCCTGCAACGACTGCGCGGTCAGACGCGCGTGGTTGACGCAGCCCAGCCGCATGCCCACCACCAGCAACACCGGCAACCGCAATGCGCGCACCAGGTCGAGCTGGTCGAGCGTGGCCGAGACTGGTGCCAGCCAACCGCCAACCCCCTCGACCACCACGACATCGGCCTGCGCGCGCAGCCGCTCGAACGCTGCCATGATCGGCGCCAGCTCCACCTGCACGCCGTCCTCGGCAGCGGCCAGCTCCGGTGCCAGCGGCTGGCGCAACGCATATGGGTTCAGATCGGCATAGTCCGGTACCGGCCAGCTGGCCGCCCGCAGCGCCAATCCGTCTTCGTTGCGCAGGCCCTGGCCCAGGTCTTCGCTGCCGCTGGCCACCGGCTTCATGCCCACCGCGCGCAGGCCGCGCCGGCGCAGTGCGTGCAGCAGCGCGGTGCTGGCCGCGGTCTTGCCGATCTCGGTATCGGTGCCGGTGACGAACAGGGCGGGCGGCAGCGTGGCGGGCAACGGCATCGACGGGCTCCAACAGGGCAACAGTGTGTGCATTATCGCTGGCCCGGCACGCTTGCTAGACTGCTGGCATGTTCGCCAATGCCTCGCTCACCGGCAGCAAGCCGGAACAATACGCCCAGCTGCTGGAACAGGCCCGTGGCCTGGTCTACGCCGAGTCCGACCGCATCGCCAACGCGGCCAACCTCTCGGCCCTGGTCTACCACGCCCTGCCCGACCTGAACTGGGTGGGCTTCTACCTGTACGACGGCAAGGAACTGGTGGTTGGCCCGTTCCAGGGCCTGCCGGCCTGCGTGCGCATCCCGCTGGACAAGGGCGTGTGCGGTGCCGCCGCCAGCCAGCGCGTGACCCAGCGCGTAGAGGACGTCGACGCCTTCCCCGGCCACATCGCCTGCGATTCGGCCTCGCGCTCGGAACTGGTGGTGCCGCTGCTGCGCGGCGATGAACTGATCGGCGTGTTCGACATCGACAGCCCGAAGGTCGGCCGCTTCGATGCCGACGACCAGGCTGGCCTGGAAGCCATCGCCCGCGTGTTCGTCGAGGCGCTGGGATGAGCGCACCGAAGCTGCGCAACATCGGCCCGAAAAGTGCGGCGTGGCTGCGCCAGGTCGGCCTGCGCAGCCGCGACGACCTGGTCGCGATCGGAGCCGTCGGCGCCTTCGTCAAGGTCAAGCGCGCCGGCTTCAAGCCCAGCCTGAACCTGCTGTACTCGCTGGAAGGCGCGTTGCTGGACTGCCATTGGCAGGAGCTGAGCGAGCCACAGCGTGAAGCACTGGTGCAGGATTACGAAGCACGCATTGCTGCGCATCCGCTGAAGGCAGCCGGCCCGGCGTCGGGCCCGGTGCATGAGCAGCGCTTCGATGCCGACGATGACGCTGAGGACAGCGTGGCCGAGGGCGCGGACGAGGATTGAGGCCTCCGCGTTCCTGGGGATGCCGGCCAGCGGCCGGCACTACCAGTGTGATGCGGGGATCGGTAGCGCCGGGCCATGCCCGGCGAGTGCGCTCAGGGCTGCTGCAGCTCCAGGAGCTCACCCACCAGCCCGATCTCGCCGCGCTCCAGCCACACCCGCAGGCGCGTGCCGTGGTCGATACGCAGCGCCCAGCACAGCGACATGGGCAGGCCGCAGACCTGCGACAGCACCATGCGCAACGGGCCGCCATGGCTGACCACCAGCGTCGGCACCGGATCGTCATCATCGAGCAGGCGATCCAGCGCGCGCGCGATGCGCCGCTCGAAGTGGCCCCAGCTCTCGCCATTGGGCGGCGGGAACGCGTGCGGGTCGGCATGGAAGGCCGCCAGTGCATCCTCCGGCAGGTCGAACAGCGACCGCCCGTCCCAATCGCCGAAGTCCAGTTCTTCCCATTCCTCGTCCGCTTCCACGTCCAGTCCGCGCGGGGTGGCCAGGGCCATTGCCGTGTGCAGCGAACGCAGCCGCGGCGAACTGATCACCCGCTCCCAGCGTTGCCCGGCATAGGCCTCGACCAGTTCCTGCGGCAGGCGGGCCAGCTGCGGTGGATCGCTGCGGCCATCGAGGAACTCATCGCGACCGTTGCCGGCATGGCGGACCAGGTCGAGGATCATGCGCGCGTCCCGGACGGGCGACGCAGGTACAGCGGAAAACGGGCGGACATCGGCAACGGCACCACGGGATCGAGCAACCATTCTAAAGGCACAGCAAAGGCAGTCGCGCAGGCGCGACGCAACGGGACGGCCTGCGATGCCGTAGACTGCGCGCACTTCCAGGTGACCTGCGGCCATGGCCGGCAGGTTGAAACGGGAAGCCGGTGACGCGTGATTCCACGTCAGGCCGGCGCTGCCCCCGCAACGGTAAGCACGTCAGTTCCAGGCAACACCGCCACTGTGCCGCAGGCATGGGAAGGCGCCTGGACGGTGGCCTCGCGCCACCCGGCGGCAAGCCCGGAGACCGGCCCGGAAGCCTCAGGTCGCGATGCGGTGGGCATGGCGCTGGATGACCGTGGCGTGCGCTGCGGCATCGGCGCACGCCTGCCTTCGCGGCTCCTCCCCTTCGCCACGCGGGCGTGCGTGGCACCCGGAGTCCCCCATGAAGCTGCAGTCCCGAATGCTGTCCCTGGCCGTGCTGGCCGCCCTGCCCGCGCTGGCCCAGGCCGCCAATGACACCACCGCGCTCGACCAGATCCTGGTCACTGCCACCCGCACCCCGATCGCCCTGCAGGACAGCATCGCGCCGGCGCAGGTGATCGACCGCGCCCAGATCGAATCCAGCCAGGCCACTTCGCTGCAGGAACTGCTGCGCGGTCGCGCCGGCATCAACCTGGCCAATGCCGGCGGCCTCGGCAAGCAGAGCTCGCTGTTCCTGCGCGGTACCAATTCCGGCCACACCGTAGTGCTGGTGGACGGCGTGCGCATCAACAGCGCCGACCTCGGCCTGGCCATGTACCAGGACCTGCCGCTGGCGCAGATCGAGCGCGTGGAAATCGTGCGCGGCCCGCAGTCGAGCCTGTACGGCGCCGACGCCATCGGTGGCGTGATCCAGATCTTCACCCGCCGCAACCAGGGCGATTTCGCCCCGCACTTCCAGCTTGGCGGTGGCAGCAACGGCCTGCGTGAAGCCAGCGGTGGCATTGGCGGTGGTACCGAGCGCGGCTGGTTCGGTGCCGACATCGCCTACCAGCATTCCGATGGCATCGATGCCTGCCGCGGCTCGGCCACGCTGTTCACCGGCTGTTTCGCCGACGAGCCCGATCGCGACGGCTACCGCAACCTGTCCAAGAGCCTGCGCGGTGGCTACATCTTCAACGAGCAGTGGAACGTGGAAGGCAGCGCATTGCGCGCCGACGGCAAGAACCACTACGACGGCTACTACAACTATTCGGAAACCCGCCAGCAGGTGCTGGCCGGCAAGGTGCGCTACACCCCGTCCGAGCGCCTGGCATTCACCGCCAACGTCGGCCGCAGTGACAACGAGTCGGACAACTTCGGCGACTTCGGTGCACGTGGCAGCGCACAGACCCATCGCGACAGCGCCTCGCTGCAGGGCGATTTCGGCGTGGCCGAGGGCCAGCTGCTGAGCGCAGGCGTGGACTGGAGCGAAGACAACCTGGATGGCAGCAGCGCGGGTTACCTCGTCGACAGTCGCCGCAACACCGGCGTGTTCGTGCAGTACCAGGGCCGCTTCGGACGCCACCAGCTGCAGGCCAGCGCACGCAACGACGACAACCAGCAGTTCGGCAACCACGCCACCGGCAGCGTTGGCTGGGCGATGGAGCTGGGCCACGGCCTGCGCCTCAACGCCAGCTATGGCACGGCGTTCAAGGCACCGACCTTCAGCGATCTGTACGACCCGTGGAGCGGCGTGCCGACGTTGAAGCCGGAGAAGTCCAAGAGCGCCAACCTCGGCTTTTCGCAGCAGGGCCAGGGCTGGCACTGGGGCCTGGATGTGTATGAAACCCGCATCGATGATCTGATCACCTACGATGCGGCAACCTTCAAGATGCAGCAGGTGGAGAAGGCCCGCATCCGCGGTGCCGAGCTGACCGGTGGCGTGCTGCTGGCCGGCTTCGACATCAACGCGCAGCTGAGCTACACCGACCCGCGCAACCGCACCGGCGGCAGCACCCAGTTCGACAACTGGCTGCCACGCCGCGCGCAGCAGACCGCGCGCCTGGACATCGACCGTCGCTTCGGCGATTTCCGCGCAGGCCTGACCGTGCAGGGTGCCGGCAAGCGCTACGACGATGCCGCCAACACGGTGAAGGTGGGAGGCTACGGCACGCTGGACCTGCGCGCTGAGTACGCACTGACGCCATCGTGGTCGCTGCTGGCACGTGCCGCCAACGTCTTCGACCGTCGCTACGAAACGGTGGCATGGTTCAACCAGCCCGGCCGCGAGTACCAGTTGAGCGTGCGTTACCAGCCGAAGTGAGCGCAACGTTCATGGTAGTGCCGGCCGCTGGCCGGCAACATCATGACCTTCGGCAACGCATCCCGGGTTGCCGGCCAGCGGCCGGCACTACCCCCTGCTTCAGCCCCACAACCCCGGCAGTTCACGCAGGTCGTCGATCACCGCCACCGCATGCGCGGTGGCCAGGTCCAGGCCGCGCGGATAGCCGTAGCGCACCAGTGCGATCGGCATGCCGGCATCTTCGGCGGCGCGGTAGTCGGTCAACGAATCACCCACCATCAGGCAGGACTCCACCGGCAGCCCGAAATGCGCGGCGATGTGCCGCAGTGGCTCACCGCTGGGCTTGCGCTGCGGCAGCGAGTCGCCGCCCAGCACCAGCGCGAACGCCTCGCCGATGCCCAGGTGCTGCAGCAGTGGTGGCACCAGTGCTTCGGGCTTGTTGGTGCAGATCGCCAGCGGCACATTGCGCGCTCGCAGTTGCGCCAGCGCTTCGCCCACGCCATCGAACAGGCGCGGGCTGCGCAGCAGGCACTCACGGTAGTGCACCATGAACACCGGCATCACCTCGGCCAGGTCCACCTCGCGGCCGGCGGCCTGCACCGCCTGTTCGACCAGCCTGCGCACGCCGTCGCCGATCCAGCCCAGCACGGTGGCTTCCGGCACGCGCGCCACGCCGATGTCCTCCAGCGTGCGGTTCAGCGCTTCGGCAATATCGGCAGCGCTGTCGACCAGCGTGCCATCGAGGTCGAACACGACCAGCGGATACGGATACGACAAGGGACGGCACCTGCATGACGTGGGGCCGTCCATTGTACGCCGCGGTGTTTTGGGCCGGCCTGCCTCAACCGATCCGGCGCGCGCGCGTGGCCAGGAACGTGGGCAGGTAACGGTCGATCAGGAAGCGGGGCTGTGGCTGCCAGTCTTCCATGAAGCGATCGATGACGAAGCCGGCATCGAGCTGGCCACCGATCAGTTCGGTCAGGCTGTGGCCAAAGGTCAGCGCATCGCCCCGCGCCAGCTTCGCCTCGCGCTCGGCCGGTGGCAGGTCTTCCAGATCCGAATAGGGAATGGCGTACTGCGGCCGGATCAGGCCCTGGGCATCCAGCTGTGGATCGCGCGCACCGACGAACAGCACCGGGTTGTAGAAGCTGGCCATCAGCATGCCATCGCGCGCCAGCACGCGGCGGCATTCGGTCCACACCGGCCGGACGTCGGGCACGTACAGGTTGGAGATCGGGTGGAAGACCACATCGAAGCTGTCGTTGGCGAAGGCGTGCAGATCGCGCATGTCGCCCTGCACCGTGCGCAGGTGCAGTCCATCACGTGCCGCGACCCTGCGGTCCTGCTCGAGCTGGCCATCGGACAGATCGAACACGGTCACCTCCGCACCGGCCGCCGCCAGCACCGGTGCCTGCTGGCCACCGCCCGAGGCCAGGCACAGGATGCGGCGGCCGCGCACATCACCCAGCCAGTCCAGCGGCAGCGCGCGCGGGGTCAGGTGCACCTGCCAGCGGCCATCGCGCGCGGCGGCAATCGTTGAGCTTTCCACCGGGCGCGACCATTCGCGCACTTCGCTGGCCTGGCGGTCCCAGGCAGCACGGTTGTGGTCGATCAAGGCCTGTCCGTGGTTCATGTGTTCTCCTTGCCCGGTGGGCGCCAATCCAGATCCTGGAAGGCCGGGCTGGCGAAACACTCGGCCAGGAAGTCCAGGAATCGCCGCATGATAGCGGGCTGCTGGCGCCGTGATGCGTACACGGCATGAATGCCGAGTTCGTCCAGACTGAACTCGGGCAGCAGTTCGATCAGCTCGCCACTGCGCAGCAGTGGCGCCACCTGGTAGGTCGGCAGCATCGCGATGCCGGCGCCCGCACGCACCGCTTCCAGCAACAGCGACGCTTCGTTGGCGCTGATGTTGCCGCCCACAGCCACCGACAGCGAACGGCCATCGCGGTGCAGCTGCCACAGGCTCTTGCCCACGTAGTGATGGGTCAGGCAGTTGTGCCCGGCCAGGTGTTCCGGGGCGGTAGGCGTACCGCGCGCGTGCAGGTACGACGGCGTCGCGCACAGCACCGAGCGGCAGGTGGCCAACCGTCGTGCAATCAGGCTGGGATCGATCTGGCGGGCGATGCGCACCGCAAGGTCCACGCGCTCCTCCACCAGGTTCACGGTGCGGTCGACCAGCAGCAGTTCGATGCGCGCCGCCGGGTGGCGTGCGACAAAAGCGGCCACCGCCCGCGCCAGGTGGCTCTGCCCGAACGACACGCTGGCGGTCACCCGCAACGTGCCGTGCGGTTCGGGATCGTCGCTGGCCAGCTCACCGTGCAGTTCCTCGCCGATGGCCAGCATCTGCCGGAAGCGCACCAGCGCCGCCTCGCCGGGGCCGGTCAGGCTGACCCGGCGCGTGGTCCGGTGCAGCAGGCGCGCGCCCAGCCAACCCTCGACCTCGGCCAGGTAGCGGGTGACCATCGCCCGTGACATGTCCAGCACCTCGGCGGCGGCGGTGAGGCTGCCGCGCTCGGCCACCTCGACGAACACGGTCATGGCGGTCAATCGGTCCATATGCTCGATCCATGCAACAAACAAGCGCGTTATACGCTGTTTTTCGAGCGACTGCAGCGGCCTAGAGTGGCGCCATTCCCCCCCCATACCACCCCACGGAGTCCTGCCATGAAGATCGCCCTCGTTGGTTCCACCGGCAACATCGGCCGCCAGATCGCCCGCCACGCGCTGGCCAACGGCCACGAACTCACCGTCATCGTGCGCAGCGCGCAGGATCTTCCGGCCGAACTGGCCGGTGCCCATCCGGTGATCGCCTCGCTGGATGACCAGGATGCCCTGGTCGCCGCCATCGCCGGCCACGACGTGCTGGCCAGCGCCTATGGCCCGCGTCCGGGCGATGACATCGGCCGCGTCGGCGAAGTGGCCGCGCAGCTGGCCGCCGCCGCGCGCAAGGCCGGTGTACCGCGCCTGGTGGTGGTCGGTGGCGCCGGCAGCCTGGAAGTCGCGCCGGGCGTGCAGCTGGTCGATACCCCCAACTTTCCGGAGGCCTACAAGCCGTACGCGCTGGCCCATCGTGAAGCCTTCAATCGCCTGCAGGCGGTGGACGACCTGGACTGGACCTTCTTCTCGCCGGCCGCCGAAATCGGCCCGGGCGAAGAGCGCGGCCAGTACCGCGTGCAGCCCAAGGCCTTCCTCGCTGATGCCAGCGGCCACAGCCGCATCAGCTACGCCGACTACGGCGCCGCGTTCGTCGCCGAGCTGGAAGCGCAGCAGTACCCGAAGCAGATCATCACCGCGGCGTACTGATCATGGCGTCCGCCGGGCATGGCCCGGCGCTACCCAGCTGTAGAGCCGAAGGCAACGGCAGGAGCCGTTGCCAGCGTCGCTTGCGACGGCCCGCAGAGGCCCGGGCAAGGACGCCCGGCATAGCCCACGTTCGGCTCCCCATTCGACACAAGGAATTTCCCATGCGCACCGCTGCCCTGCTGCTTCCCCTCGCCCTGGCCGCCAGCTTCACCAGTGCGCCGCTGCTGGCCGCAACGGCCACCGCGGCGCCCGCGGCAGCGACAAGATCCCAGCTGCACCTGCAGACCTTCCATCCCGGTCCGCAGGCGATGTTCTCGGTGTCCTCGGTGCTGATCGAAGGCCGCCGCGATGCGATCCTGGTCAACGCGCAGTTCGGCGCCAGCGATGCGCGCAAGCTGGTCGAGCTGATCCGCGCCAGCGGCAAGCAGCTGACAACGATCTACATCAGCCACGGTGATCCGGACTACTACTTCGGCCTGGCTACCCTGCAGGACGCGTTCCCGCAGGCACGCATCGTCGCCACTGCGCAGACCGTTGCCCACATCCAGCAGACCCAGGCCGGCAAGCTGGCCTACTGGGGGCCGAAGATGGGTGCCGACGTGCCGTCGCGCATCGTGGTGCCGCAGGTGCTGGATGGCGATGCCCTGCAGCTGGAAGGCCAGCGCCTGCCGCTGATCGGCCTGGATGGCCCGACCCCGGACCGCACAGTGCTGTGGGTGCCGTCGCTGCGCGCGATCGTCGGCGGCATTCCGGTGGTGGCCGGTGAACACGTGTGGATGGCCGACACGCAGACGCCGAAGTCGCATGCCGACTGGCTGCAGACCCTGCAGCAGTTGCAGGCGTTGAAGCCGAAGGTGGTGGTGCCGGGGCATTACGCGCCGGGTGCCGCACTAGATGCCAGTGCGCTGGTGTTCACGGCGGACTACATCCGCGCGTTCGATGCCGAGACGGCAAAGGCCAAGGACAGTGCGGCGCTGGTGAAGGCGATGCAGGCGCGCTATCCGAAGCTGGCGGGCGTGGCGTCGCTGGAACTGAGTGCGAAGGTGGCCAAGGGCGAGATGCAGTGGCCGTGAGGTAGGGAGTTTTCTTTTTGCAGGGCTGCGCCCTGCACCCGCAGAGGCAACAGCAACAGCTGGCTATCCGTGGGATGGCGGGGTGGGTCCGGTTGCGGGGGACGCTGCAAGTACGTCCATGTAAGCTCGATCGCGGCTTGCTCGTGTGCGCTGTCCTGCGCACACGGCAAGACCGGGGTTGGGCGTCCTGCCCAACCCGCCCGAGGCATGCCTCGGGCCCATGCGGCTCACGCCCCCGCAACCGGACCCACCCCGCCTTCGACAGTTTCCTGCTGCTGATGGAACCTGCTGCTGTTGGTGGGTGCCGACCGTTGGTCGGCACGGGGTCGGATCCCGTTGCTGCGCAACGGGCTCTGACCCCACTGTTTGATGATTAGGTATCTGTGGGATTGATCATGTCGTGCTCGAACAATTCCCCCTGCACCACCGGCTCCTTTTCGCGGAAGCCACCCAGCCCGACGCCGACCAGGCGGTAGCGCGTCTCGGCCGGCAGATCGACGCGGGCGCGCAGGGCCAGCGCGATGTCGCGCAGCTCTTCCATCGATTCCGGCGGGCGCTCCGGGGTGAAGCTACGGGTGAGGATGCGGAACTGCGCGGTCTTCAGTTTCAGCACCACGGTGTGGCCGATGCGATCGGTCTTGCGCGTGGCGTTCCAGGTCTTCCCTGCCAGCTGCACGATCGCCTCTGTCAGGTCTTCCAGCAGCAGGTCTTCGGCGAAGGTGTCCTCCGAGGAGATCGACTGCACCTGCTGGTCCGGTTCCACCGGCCGCTCGTCGATGCCACGTGCGCGGTTGTACAGGCTGCGGCCGAAGCTGCCGAATGCCTCTTCCAGATCGATCAAGGCCCACTGCCGCAGGTCGCCGCAGGTGACGATGCCGCGCGCGGCCAGCTTGCCTTCCATGACCTTGCCGACGCCGGGCACGCGGTTCACCGGCAGCGGCGCCAGGAACGCATCCACGCGCTGCGGCGGAATCACGAACTGGCCGTCGGGCTTGCGCCAGTCCGAGGCGATCTTGGCCAGGAACTTGTTCGGCGCGATCCCGGCTGAAGCAGTCAGGTTCGTTTCCTCGCGGATCTGCGCGCGGATGGTGCGGGCGATGTCGGTGGCCAGTTCGATGCCACTCTTCGGCTCGGTCACGTCCAGGTAGGCCTCGTCCAGCGACAGCGGCTCGACCAGGTCGGTATGGCGCAGGAAGATCGCGCGTACCTGCTGTGACACCGCCTTGTAACGCGCGAAGTCCGGCGGCACGAAGATCGCGTCCGGGCACAGGCGCTCGGCACGCACGGCGGGCATCGCCGAACGCACGCCGAACACGCGCGCCTCGTAAGACGCCGCACACACCACCGAGCGGGCGCCACGCCATGCCACGACCACCGGCTTGCCGCGCAGTGACGGATCGTCGCGCTGCTCCACCGACGCGTAGAACGCGTCCATGTCAACGTGGATGATCTTGCGCAGTCGGGTCATGTCAGGTGGGAAAGGCGGGGCCGGGCCGGGTGGGCCACACGCCGAAGTATGGTCGTTGCACATCAACAGGATGCGCGTATTCCCTTGAAAACACTACGGTTGCGTACGGTTGAAATGTTTGATCGGCGCAGTTTCCACGGGCATTCTCGGGCGCTTGTTTCCCTGTTCTTCGCTTCCAGGATTGTGCTTCATGACCCGTCTCCACGCGTTCAACCGCGAACAGCTGCTGGCCAGCGCACGCGGTGAACTGTTCGGCACCGCTGCCGGCCGTCTGCCCAACGACCCGATGCTGATGTTCGACCGCATCACCGACATCCGCGAGGACGGCGGACCGCATGGCAAAGGCATGGTACGCGCCGAACTGGATATCCGCCCGGACCTGTGGTTCTTCGGCTGCCATTTCATCGGCGACCCGGTGATGCCCGGCTGCCTGGGCCTGGACGCCATGTGGCAGCTGACCGGCTTCTTCCTGACCTGGCTGGGCGCCCCCGGC
The DNA here is from genome assembly GCF_059369555.1 of Stenotrophomonas sp. YJH_SMC_21. NCBI lineage: Bacteria > Pseudomonadati > Pseudomonadota > Gammaproteobacteria > Lysobacterales > Lysobacteraceae > Stenotrophomonas > Stenotrophomonas sp. YJH_SMC_21. The sequence continues at coordinate 44,024 of NZ_JCAFSU010000010.1, read as the reverse complement.
AAGGGCCGCGCGCTGGGCTGTGGCGAAGTGAAGTTCACCGGCCAGGTGCTGCCGGAAGCCAAGCTCGTGCGTTACGAGATCGACATCAGCCGCGTCATCAACCGCAAGCTGGTGATGGCCCAGTCGGACGCCCGCATGTACGTGGATGACCGCGAAATCTACAGCGCGCGCGACCTGCGCGTCGGCCTGTTCACCGAAACCGGGAGCTTCTGATGCGTCGCGTCGTCATCACCGGCATGGGCATCACGTCCTGCCTCGGCAATGATCTGGATACCGTTTCGGCCGCGCTGCGCGAAGGGCGCTCGGGCATCACTGCCCTGGCCGACCACGCCGAAGCGGGCCTGCGCAGCCAGGTCGGCGGTCGTGTCGACCTCGATCTGGAGGCACTGATCGACCGCAAGCAGAAGCGCTTCATGAGCGATGCGGCAGCCTTCGCCTATCTGGCCATGCGCGATGCCATCGCCGATGCCGGGCTCAGCGCCGAGCAGGTCAGCAGCCTGCGCACCGGCCTGATCGCCGGTTCCGGTGGCGGCTCCAGCGAATGGCAGATCGGCGCGGTCGACCTGCTGCGCGAACGTGGTGTGCGCAAGGTCGGCCCGTACATGGTGCCGCGCACGATGTGCTCGACGGTCTCGGCCTGCCTGGCCACGGCCTACCAGATCAAGGGCGTCAGCTATTCGCTGTCGGCCGCCTGCGCGACCTCGGCGCACTGTATCGGCGCGGCCGCGGACATGATCCGCCATGGCGCGCAGGACATCATGTTCGCCGGTGGCGGTGAAGACCTGCACTGGTCGATGAGCGTGATGTTCGATGCGATGGGCGCGCTGTCGACCAGCTTCAACGAAACCCCGGCCAGCGCCTCGCGTCCGTACGACAAGGACCGCGACGGCTTCGTCATCGCCGGTGGTGGCGGCATGCTGGTGCTGGAGGACTACGACCACGCCGTTGCGCGCGGCGCGCACATCCACGCCGAACTGATCGGCTATGGCGTGACCTCCGACGGCGCCGACATGGTCGCTCCGTCCGGCGAAGGCGCGGTGCGCTGCATGAAGATGGCGCTGCAGGGCGTCGATCGCCCGCTGGACTACCTCAATACCCACGGCACCTCCACGCCGCTGGGCGACGTCACCGAGCTCAATGCGATCCGCGAAGTGTTCGGCGATGCGGTGCCGCCGCTGTCCTCGACCAAGGCGCTGTCCGGCCATTCGCTCGGTGCGGCCAGCGTGCACGAGGCGATCTACTGCCTGCTGATGATGCGCGATGGCTTCGTTGCCGGTTCGGCCAACATCGGCGAGCTGGACCCGAAGGTGGAGAGCTTCCCGATCCTGCGCGAAAGCCGCGAGCAGAAGCTGGATACGGTGATGTCCAACAGCTTCGGCTTCGGTGGCACCAACGCCGCGCTGGTGTTCGGGCGGGTGTGATGTGGACAGGTGTGCCGACCAACGGTCGGCACCCACCAGGGCAGTAAAGAGTGCCAACCAAGGTTGGCACCCACCAACGCAGTAAAGAGTGCCGACCAACGGTCGGCGCCCACCTTACTTCGGCAGCAGCGGCAGCAGCAGCGCGTGCGCGTCCACCAGCGATCCAACGATGCGGTGGCCCAGGGCACGCAACTCTTCATCCGGATGCACCAGGTCAGGCACCTGGATCACGGTCATGCCGGCCGCCAGCGCCGCACGCGTACCGGCCGGTGAGTCTTCCAGCGCCAGGCAGCGTTCCGGCGCCTGGCCCAGCCGCTGCGCGGCCAGCAGGTAGATGTCCGGCGCCGGCTTCGGCCGCGCCACGTCGCCACTGGTGATCACCGCATCGAAATACGGCAGCAGGCCGGCAGCGGCCAGCTTGCGGTTGGCGCGCGGCTGCCGCGTGGTGGTTGCCACCGCACGCGGTACCGCGTGCGCCTTCAACAACTCCAGCAGCTCCAGGATGCCCGGCCGCAACGGCAGGCCGGTCTGCGTGCGTGCTTCATACAGGTCGTGGCAGCGCGCGGCCACCGCCTCGATCACGCTGTCCTCGATGCCCTGCGCACGCAGCAGCGCGTGCGTGTCACGGTCACCGAGGCCGACCATGCGCAGGAACACCGCCTCGTCCAGGCCCAGTCCGAACTCGTCGGCGGCCTGGCTCCAGCAGGCCAGCGAAACCCGCTCGCTGTCGATCATCAGGCCGTCCATGTCGAAGATGACGGCGTCGGGGAGGAACGGCAGCGCAGCGATGGTGGTCATGGAGCGAACAGCGTATCCAGGTCGGTGGAGGTGAGCTGCCGCCATTGCCCTTCGTCCAGCCCCTGCAGATCCAGCCCGCCGACGCGGCTGCGGTGCAGGGCCTGCACGTGGTTGCCGGTGGCGGCGAACATGCGGCGTACCTGATGGTAGCGGCCTTCGTGCAGCACCAGGCGCGCGCGGCGCGCATCCAGCACTTCCAGTTCAGCCGGCAGCAGGGGCGTCTTCTCGGACTCCAGCATCAGCGTACCGCTGGCGAACAACGCTACCTCGTCGCCGCGCAGGTCGTCGCTCAACTCGACCTCATAGACTTTCGGCAGCTTCGACTTCGGCGAGATGATCCGGTGCAGCAGGCCGCCATCGTCGGTCAGCAGCAGCAGGCCACTGGTCTCGCGGTCGAGGCGGCCCACCGTGGACAGCACCGGATCGCGGTCGCGGAAGCGCGGCGGCAGCAGATCGTAGATCAGGCGGCCGGTGTCCTTGGTCGAGCAGGTGTAGCCGGCCGGCTTGTGCAGCGCGATCGACAGGCCCACCGGCGGGTCCAGCGGCTCGCCGTCGACACGGATCGCCTCGTGCGGCACCTGGTCGTCGGCATACAGCACCTCGCCGTCGGCGTCGGTGACGCGGCCTTCGCGGAACATCCACTGCACCTGCTTGCGGCTGCCATAGCCCAGGTTGGCGATGAGCTTGACCAGCTTCACTTGCCCTTCCCCTTCACCGCTTCCACCAGCTTGAAGCCATCACGCTCGGCGATCACGCGCACCGCGCCAAAGCTCTCGTTGAGCGTGTACTCGTACGGCAGGTGGCGGTTGGCCACCACGTACAGGCGTCCGCCCGGGCGCAGCGCCTGCGCGGCCACGGCGATGAAGCGCTGGCCGATGTCCGGGCGATCGGCGCGCGACGGCGTGTGGAACGGCGGGTTGCTGATGATGACGTCGTAGCCCGGTTCGATACCCGCGGTGACGTCCTGCCACAGGAAGCGCAGCGGCAGCGGGCGCGGCGGCGGCGCCAGATTGAGTTCGGCCAGTGCCAGCGCGCGCTGCTCGGCTTCGTACAGGTCCAGCGCGGTGATCTTCGGGCAGCGTTCCAGCAGCTCGCGCGACAGGTAGCCGTAACCCGCGCCGAGGTCGGCGGCACGCCCGGCCAGGTCGGCCGGCAGGTGTTCGGCCAACAGCGCCGACGCCGGGTCGATGCGATCCCAGGCGAACACGCCCGGGCGGCTGAGGAAACGGCCCCCGACAATCGGGCGCACTGCATCCAGCGCCGACCAGCGCTTGGCCAGGTCGGCGTCGTGCTGGCCCTGCATCGGCGCGGTCCAGTACACGCGGCAGTGGTTCTTGGTCAGGCTGCCGCCGAGGCCGGTCAGCTGCTTGAGGTCACCCTCGCCCGAGCGTGCGCCTTCGTTGTTGGACTGGCAGGCAACGATGCGGCCGCCGTCGGCGACCAGCGCCAGCGCGCGGGCGAACAGCGCGCGGGCTTCTTCACGCTGGCGCGGCGGCAGCACCAGCACCAGCGGGTAGCGGCCCTTGCCGGCCACATCATCCAGCTGGCCGCTGACGGTCCAGCCGGCGGCCTGCTGCAGCGGCTGCGCGAACGGGGCGAAGCTCTGCTCGCAATGCACCTCGCGGTTGCCGGCCACTTCGCGCAGCGGCCAGCCGTCGCGGGCCCGCAGGAAAGCCACGGGGCCTTCCGGCCAGCGCAGGGCGCCTTGGGAGAACGGCAGGAACAGGGTCTGCAGGGGGGCGTCGTCGCTGGAGGCCATCGGCGCGGGTACTTCAAGCGTGAGGGCCGTCCATTGTACCGGCTTGACCGGGCCGGCCCCGGCAGCCGCTTTGCGAAACCCGAACGGGGCCTTGATCTGCCAGCAACATTGGAACGTTCAGGGTAGAGGCTCCCCCGGAAACCCAGGAGAACCTGCATGCGAGCCTTGTTCGTCGGTGGCGTGGTCGACAACAGTGAAATGGACCTGGAAGGCAGCCATCCGCCCGTGCATTACCCCGAGGACACCGGCGGCGGCCACTCGCGCTACCGGCTGCACCAGGTCGGTCATGGTGCCGACGGCAGCGTGGCCTATGCGGTGTATGGCGCGCCGGACCTGGCCGATGACGAGGTGGCGAGGGTTGCGGAGGAGCGGGCGTATGCACGCCGGTTCGAGGCGACGCCGACCCTGTTCGAGCACTGAGCGCAGCAGCCACGCATGGCGTGGCTCTACTGCAACCTCTGGTAGATCCACGCCAAGCGGGGATGGACCCGGCAGGTTGCCGTCAAACCCTCGGCGGCAACCTGCGGATGCTGGCGATCTCGTCCAACCACACATGGTGCTGCTGCACCGGCGTGTCGTAGTCATCCAGGCGCAGCTGGCCGTTGCTGCCTTCATCACCAGCGACGTTGCGGTATTGCTGCACGGTTGGCCTCACGGCCACCGTGCCGAGCAGACGGCGGCCATCGTGAAGAATCAGTTCCACCTGCGTTTCGCCATCCAGCTGCGGCAGCAGGGCTTCTAGGCGCGCGATCTGCGCCGGATCGGTGTGGATACGTGGAGCTATACGGGACATCGGCGACCTCCTGATTGCAGGGTCGCCGATCGGCCGTGAATGTTCAGTGCAGCGCGCTGTCCGCGCGCGGCACCTGCACCTTGCGTACGGCAGCCACCAGCTGCGCCACCGAGTACGGCTTGGCCACATGCTCCTGGAAGCCCGACGCCAGCGCGCGGCGGCGGTCATCGGCACGCGCCAGTGCAGTCACCGCCACCGCAGGCAAGGTTGCCGCGTCCACGCCCATGTCCTCGCGCAAGGTGCGCACCAGCCCATAGCCATCCATGCCCGGCATGCCGATGTCGGTCAGCATCACGTGGTACTGCAGATGGCCGGTGTCGGCCAGCAGTGCCAGTGCCTCGCCGGCCGAGCTGGCCGCCGACACGCTGGCGCCCTGCTCTTCCAGCATGCGCCGCAGGTACTCCAGCACCTCCGGCTGGTCTTCCACCGCCAGCACATGCATGCCCCGCAGCGGATACGGTTCGACGATCACCGGCTCCAGGATCGGCCCGCTGATGACTTCGCGCAGCGGCCGGCGCTCGGCATCCGGCAGGTGCTGGGGCAGGCGCACGGTGAACGTGGCGCCGTGGCCATGGCCTTCGCTGGCGGCGGCGACGGTGCCGCCGTGCAGTTCGACCAGCTGCTGCACGATCGCCAGGCCCAGGCCGAGGCCGCCATGGCGGCGCGTGGTGGTGCCATCGGCCTGGCGGAAGCGGCTGAACAGGTGGTTGAGGAACTCCGGTGCGATGCCATCGCCGGTATCGCGCACCGTAATCACCCAGTGGGTGCCGTCGGCCTGCAGCTGAACGTCGATGCGGCCCTCGGCCGGGGTGAACTTGATCGCATTCGAGAGCAGGTTCCAGAACACCTGCTGGAGGCGCGTGGCATCGCCCAATACCAGGCTGGGCTGCTCGGGCAGCTGCAGGTGCACGTCCAGCGCCTTGCCTTCGGCCACCAGTTCCTGCGCGCCGATGGCTTCGCCAAGCAGCGTGCGCAGGTCCAGCACTTCCACCTCCAGCTGTACCTTGCCCAGCAGCATGCTGCTGAGGTCGAGCATGTCCGAGATCAGCCGCTTCTGCGCACCGGCGCTGTTGGCGATCACGTTCAGGCCCTTGTACAGCGGGCTGGTGTTGTCCACGCGCTGCAGCAGCAGCTCGCTCCAACCGAGGATGGTGGTCAGCGGCGTGCGCAGCTCGTGCGACAGCGTGGCCAGGAACTCGTCCTTCAGCCGCGCCATGTTCTCGGCGGCGCTGCGCGCGGCGCGTTCGGACTGCAGCAGTTCCTCGCGTGCCAGTTCGATCTCGCGGCGCTCGGTCACGTCCGGACTGCTGCCAGCCAGGCCGATGAAGCGGCCCATGCGCGAGAAGCGCGGCCGCGCGTTCATCTCCAGCCAGCGCCACTGGCCGTCGGCGCGCCGCGCACGTACCAGCGCATGCATCGAACGCTGCGCCTTCAATGCTTCCTGCAGCTCGTACTCGAATACGGACGCATCGTCTGGATGTACCAGGCCGCGCCAGACATCTTCCGGAACGCGCGTTTCGTCGCCACCGAAAAACTCGCTGAAGGCGCTGTTGACGAAGCGGGCGTGGCCGCGCTCGTCGAGCACCCATACCGGCATCGGCAGGCCATCGGCCAGTGCGCTGAAGCGGGCTTCGCTTTCGCCCAGCTCCACTTCCATCTGCTTGCGCGCGGTGATGTCGAAGAACAGGATGCCGACCTTGTCTTCGCCCGGACGACCAACGCGCACCGCATCAACCGCGAACGAGCGGCCCAGGGCGCGCGCTTCCATCTCGAACTGGGCGGGGCGACCACTGCGGGCCACTTCACCGTAGATGCGGAACCAGTCTTCCTCGTGGTTCGGTTCCAACGCACTCATGCGCTGACCGCGTGCGTCCTTCAGGCCGGTATGGCGCTCGAAGGCGTCGTTGACCTCGATGAAACGATAGTCCACCGCGCGGTCGCCTTCGAACAGCACCTGGATCACGCAGAAACCGGCGTTGATGCGCTCAAGCACGCCATGATGCAGGTCGGGTTCGGGCGCCGGCACCATCATCGGTGGGCGCTCCACTAGGGGCGGCAGTGTGGACAAGGGCGTCTGGACGGGCCGGATTGGAGACACAGCATGTTCCAGAGAGCGTATTCACAGCGTCAAGCGCCGTCAGTCAGGGTTGACGACGATGAATTGGCGGTAACCCCCCTTGCATACGCCGCAGCCGGCCATTGCAGTGACCCGGCCACAGGATCACACTCGATCCGTGATCAACATCGTCCCCAGCGCGGGGACGCAGGAGACCGTCATGAAACGCGCACTCGTGATTGCCCTGCTGGCAGGCGCCCTGGTGGTGAGCGGCGCCAACGCTGCAGCGCGCAACGTAACCGGTACGGACGCGCCGCGTGCGTTGCAGGCCAATGGCCCGGTCAGCGTGAAATGGGAGGATCCGGCCACGTTCACCGAGATCCGCCAGAGCACCAACCGCTTCGAGGCCGAACGCGGTGACTGGGTACAGCAGCTGGCCCGCTACCTGCAGACCACCGCTGCCAAGCCGCTGCAGCCTGGGCAGACCCTCGATGTCACCCTGGTGGACATCAAGCGTGCCGGTGACTACGAGCCGTGGCACGGCCCGCGTGCGCGCGACATCCGCGTGATGCGCGATATCTACCCGCCCCGCATCACCCTGCACTACACGTTGAAGGACGCCGACGGCCGTATTGTGAGCGAAGGCGACGCCCGCCTGAGCGACTCCGGCTACCTGCAGGGCAGTGGGTTGCTGACCAACAGCGATCCGCTGCGCTACGAGAAGCGCCTGATTGATGACTGGGTGAAGCGCCAGCTCGCCAGCCAAGCCACCGCTGCGCGCTAGGCCCCCCGGCAGGTGTCGACCTTGGTCGACACGCATTCATGGCGCCGACCAAGGTCGGCCGCCACCGAAGCCGCGCATGGCAACCGCTGCGCGCCAGGCCCCCCGGTAGGTGTCGACCCTGGTCGACACGCATTACAGGGCGCCGACCGAGGTCGGCCGCCACCGAAGCCGAGCGTGGGCTCGGCGCTACACGTATACCTTCGCCACGCGCTTGACCGCGCACGGCAGCTGGTACGCGCTCACGCCGCAGCGCGGCGCCAGTTCCGCCAACGTCGGCGCACTGCCCCACAGTTCCACCACGCTGCCCACCGCGGCCTGCGGATGCGCCGTCAGGTCCACCGTCAGCATGTCCATCGACACGCGCCCGATCAGTGCGCCGGGCTGGCCATCGATCAATACCGGCGTGCCATTCGGGGCGAACTGCGGATAACCGTCGGCATAGCCCAGTGCAACCACACCCACGCGGGTGCGCGCCTTGGCCACGAAGCGCGCGCCATAACCCACCGGCTCACCCGCTTCGATCCAGCGTTCGGCGATCACCTTCGACTGCATCGTCATCACCGGGCGCAGGCGCTCGGTCAGCGTGGTGTCGTCCGGCAGCGGGTTCGCGCCATACAGCATCAGGCCCGGGCGCACCCAGTCGCTGCGCACGTCCGGCCAGCCCAGCAGCGCCGGCGAATTGCACACGCTGGTCTCGCCATGCAGGCCGTCGATGGCGCGCGCGAAGGTCGCCGCCTGTTCGTGGGTGCGTTCGCTGTCCAGCTCGTCGGCGCGCGCCAGGTGGGTCATCAGCACGATGCGCTCGACCTGCGGCAGCGCTGACAGGCGCGCGTGCGCCGCGCGGAAGCTGTCCACGTCCAGGCCGAGGCGATGCATGCCGCTGTCCAGCTTCAGCCACACCGTCAACGGGCGCGGGCTGTCGAAGGCGGCGACGGCCTCCAGCTGCCACGGTGAACCCACGGCGAACCAGAAATCATGCTCGGCCACCAGCGCCATGTCGCTGGGTTCGAAGATGCCTTCCAGCAGCAGGATCGGCGCACGGATGCCGGCCTGGCGCAGTTCCAGCGCCTCTTCGATGGTGGCCACGCCGAAGCCATCGGCCTCGCCTTCCAGCGCCTGCGCACAGCGCACCGCGCCATGCCCATAGGCATCGGCCTTGATGATCGCCAGGGCCTTGCCACCGCCCAGTTCACGGGCGAGCCGGTAGTTGCTGCGCAGGGCGCCCAGATCGATCAGCGCGCGGGCAGGACGCATGTGCGGTTCTCTTGTTGCGGCGCGTGACCGTACTGGCCGTAGCGGAAAATATCCAGGCCTTCGGTGCTGATCTGCGGCTGGCGCGCGCTCATCAGGTCAGCCAGGTAGCGGCCCGAGCCGCAGGCCATGGTCCAGCCCAGGGTGCCGTGGCCGGTGTTGAGGTACAGGTTGCGGAACGGCGTGGCGCCGATCACCGGCGTACCGTCCGGCGTGGCCGGGCGCAGGCCGGTCCAGAACTGCGCGCGCGACAGGTCGCCGCCCTTCGGGTAGAGGTCGCTGACCACCAGCTCCAGGGTCTCGCGGCGTCGCTGCGACAGCGACAGGTCGAAGCCGGCCACTTCGGCCATGCCACCGACGCGGATGCGGTCGTCGAAGCGGGTGACCGCCACCTTGTAGCTCTCGTCGAGGATGGTCGAGGTCGGCGCCATCGCCGGGTCGGTGATCGGCAGGGTCAGCGAATAGCCCTTCAGCGGGTACACCGGCAGGCGCATGCCCAGCGGTGCGACCAGCGCCGGCGAATAGCTGCCGAGCGCGACCACGAAGCGGTCGGCGGTTTCCAGCTTGCCGTCGATGCGCACGCCGGTGATGCGGTCGCCATCGAACTCCAGGCCGGTGATGTCCTGGTCGAAGCGGAACTCGACACCAGCATCCACGCACATCTGCGCCAGGCGACGGGTGAACAGCTGGCAGTCGCCGGTCTGGTCACGCGGCAGGCGCAGCGCACCGACCAGGCCATCGACATGCGCCAGGGCCGGTTCGGCCTGGATGATGCCGGCGCGGTCCAGCACCTCGTACGGCACGCCGTACTGGGCCAGGATCTCGATGTCCTGCGCCGAGGCATCCAGCTGCTGCTGGGTGCGGAACAGCTGGGTGGTGCCCAGGTCGCGGCCTTCGAATTCGATGCCGATCTGCGCGCGCAGCTCGTTCAGACAGTCGCGGCTGTACTCGGACATGCGCACCATGCGCGCCTTGTTGATCGCGTAACGCTCGTGGGTGCAGTTGCGCAGCATCTGCCACAGCCAGCGGTACTGGGCCAGGTCCATGCCTGGTTTGATCGCCAGCGGCGCGTGCTTCTCGAACAGCCAGCCGATGGCCTTCTTCGGCACGCCCGGGGCCGCCCACGGCGAGGTGTAGCCGAACGATAGCTGGCCGGCATTGGCGAAGCTGGTTTCCAGCGCCGGGCCGGGTTGGCGGTCGATGACCGTGACTTCAAACCCGGCCTGTCGCAGGTACCAGGCACTGGTGGTACCAATCACGCCGCTGCCGAGAACTAGGACTCGCATGGGATTTCTCCAACCCGATCATTCCCTGCACTGGAGCGCACAGGGACCATAATTGGGGAAGTATAGACAGCCATTCCCAGTTGATTTGCCTGTTTTGAAATCAACCGGCAGGATGTTCTCCTGCAATTCATTCCCCAAGGTTGACGACCATGGCCACCCGTACCCGCGAACTGGACAAGATCGACCGCAAGATCCTGCGCATCCTGCAGGCCGAGGGCCGTATTTCCTTCACCGAACTGGGCGAGCGGGTCGGCCTGTCGACCACGCCGTGCACGGAGCGCGTGCGCCGATTGGAGCGCGAAGGGGTGATCACCGGCTACCACGCCCACCTCGACCCGGCCGCAGTGAAGGCCAGCCTGCTGGTGTTCGTGGAAATCAGCCTGGCCTACAAGTCCGGCGACATTTTCGAGGAGTTCCGGCGCGCGGCGCTGAAGCTGCCCAACGTGCTGGAGTGCCATCTGGTGTCGGGCGACTTCGATTACCTGCTGAAAGCGCGGATCAGCGAAATGGCCTCCTACCGCAAGCTGCTCGGCAGCACGTTGCTGACACTGCCGCACGTGCGCGAGTCGAAAAGCTACATCGTGATGGAAGAAGTGAAGGAAACGCTGAGCTTGCCGATTCCGGATTGAGGCGGTTGCGATCGGGGTCAGAGCCCGCGTTGCGGGATCCGACCCCGGTCGGGATTCGGCAAGGGGTCGGATCCCGCGCAGCGGGCTCTGACCCCGGTCATGGCAACAGTCAACGCTGCTGTGGATGTTTCTGCGAGCGCTGTTCCTGCTGCTTGCCGCCCTTGTGCGGCTGCTGCGGGTCCATCTGTTGTTGCTGTTGCTGCTGCGGGTTGCGGCCCTGCGGTTCCTTGCCGGGATGACGGTTCTGCTGGTTTTTCATGATCGCGATCCAGTGGACAAAGGACATGCGGCGGCGAAATGCCGGCGCACGGTCACGTTGGTCCCGGAACGGTTAATCGCAGGCGAAAAAGCAGTGATCTGCAGCAGGTTGTTTTCGTGCGTTCAGCCCGCACAGCCCGCAGCCGCTGCCCACCTGGATTCGCATTGGAGGTCAACGCTTGATCTGCTGGCCATCGCCGGCCGGCACGCTGTCGTAATAGCGGCCGGTGCGCGAGTCGAACACGCGGTTCGGGCCGGCCGGGCGCACCCCGGGAACGATGCGGCCATTGCGGTCGTAGACCTTGTCGGCAGGCTTCGGGACCGGCGCCGGCGCGACCTGGGCCGGACCGGTGGACTTGATCGGCTGCGTCGGCTGTGGCGAGGGCAGTACCTGCGGCTGCGGGCGCGCGGCCTGTGGTGGCGGCACCACCGGCTGCGGTGCCACGGTGGTGGCACTGCGGGTGGCGGTCGGGCTCGACGATGTCGGTACCTGGGCCTGCGCGACCAAGGGCAGCAGGGCCATCAACAGCAGGGAAAGGGTCGATTTCATGGCACGCTCCGGCGTGGTTCGCATTCACCATGCGCCAGCGCCTGTGTGCCGCCCATGAACGGCCATCACACTTGCAAGCGGGCGCCAGCACCCCCACGTTTTCCGGCATCCCCAAGCCATCGACCCCACGGAGCGCCGCCATGACCGCCTTCGATCTGACGCCCCCCACTGCCACCCAGACCGAGGCGCTGGTCGCCGGCCTCAGCAGCGAGGAGCGCCGCGTGCTGCTGCAGCACGGCACCGAAGCGCCGTTCTGCGGGGTATTCCTCGACAACAAGCGCGAGGGCGTCTACTGCTGCCGGCTGTGCGCACTGCCGTTGTTCCGCTCCAGCACCAAGTTCGATTCCGGCACCGGCTGGCCCAGCTTCTTCGCTCCGTTCGACCCAGCGCACGTGCGCGAGATCCGCGATACCAGCCACGGCATGGTGCGCACCGAGATCACCTGTGCGCGCTGCGGCAGCCACCTCGGCCACGTATTCCCGGACGGTCCGCCGCCCACCTACGAGCGTCACTGCCTGAATTCCGTCTCACTTTCATTCACTGGCAATGGTGAGCCGTGGCCCGATCCACTGCAGCGTGGCGGTGCCGAGGCCGGCATGGCGGGCTGAAATACCCGCTGACCGATTTCACAGAATTCCCTCTTCAGAAAACCGGGCGACGGGCCGACAAGGAGATATCCCCTCTCCTTGCGTCGCCCCATGCTCATCATCGTTGGATTCCTGGTCGTCATCATCAGCGTGATCGGGGGCTACCTCGGTGCCCACGGCCGCCTGGGTGCCCTCTGGCAGCCCTACGAGCTGGTCATCATCGGCGGCGCCGCGCTCGGCGCCTTCCTGGTCGGTACCCCGGCCAAGACCGTCAAGCAGACCCTGCAGGCCATGGTGGGCGTGTTCAAGGGCCCGCGCTACAAGCAGCAGGACTATATCGATGTACTCAGCCTGCTCTATGAACTGCTCAACAAGGCGCGCCGCGAAGGCTTCATGGCACTGGAAGACCATGTCGAGCGGCCGGCCGAGAGCGCGCTGTTCGGCAACTACCCCAAGGTGCAGGCCGACCACCACCTGATCGACTTCATCACCGACTGCCTGCGCCTGATGATCGGCAGCAACATCGAGCCGCACGAGCTGGAACCGCTGCTGGAACTGGAGCTGGAAAAGCATCACGCCGAAGCCATGGCGCCGTCGCAGGTGCTGACCAAGGTCGCCGACGGATTGCCCGGTTTCGGCATCGTGGCGGCGGTGCTGGGCATCGTCATCACCATGGGCTCGATCGGCGGCGATATCGTCGAAGTGGGCGGCCATGTGGCCGGTGCGCTGGTCGGTACCTTCCTCGGCATCCTGCTGGGCTACGGCTTCGTCGGCCCGATGGCGGCGGCGATGGAAGCCCGCGCCGAACAGGACAGCCGCATCTACGAATCGGTCAAGACCGCCCTGCTGGCCTGCCTGCGCGGCTACAACCCGAAGATCGCGCTGGAATTTGCCCGCAAGACGCTGCCGTCGAACGTGCGCCCGGCCTTCTCCGATTTCGAGCAGCACCTGAAGACGGTCAAGTAAGCCATGGCCGAGAACAAGCCCACCGTCATCGTTCGCCGGGTCAAGAAGGCCGGCCACGCCGCCCACCACGGCGGCTCGTGGAAGGTGGCCTACGCCGACTTCGTGACCGCGATGATGGCGTTCTTCCTGGTGCTGTGGCTGATGGCCACCACCAACAAGAACGACCGTGCGGCCATTTCCGAGTACTTCCGCAACCCCAGCCCGCTGAGTGGGCAGAACGCCACGCCGGCGCCCGGCATGGCCGGCCCGGGCGGCGCCAGCACCTCGATGATCAAGCTGGGCGGTGCCACCGACATCTCGCGCGGCAACAGCAACGATCCCTTCCAGAACCAGAAGGAGGCCGTGCCGCAGCCGGTGGACCAGCAGCAGCGCGACAAGCAGCAGCTGGAAGCGCTGATGAAGGAACTGCAGGAGGCGATCAGCAGGAGCCAGGCGCTGGAGCCATTCAAGGACCAGCTGCTGCTGGACCTGACCCCGGAAGGCCTGCGCATCCAGATCGTGGACAAGCAGAACCGGCCCATGTTCGACCTTGGCAGCGCCACGCTGAAGCCGTACACGCAGCAGATCCTGCACGAACTGGCCGAGTACCTGAACCATGTGCCGAACCGGATCAGCCTGACCGGCCACACCGACATCACCGCCTATTCGGCCGCACGCGGCTATGGCAACTGGGAACTGAGCGCCGATCGTGCCAACGCCGCACGGCGCGCACTGGTGGACGGCGGCCTGGAGGACAGCAAGATCACCCGTGTGGTCGGCCTGTCCTCGTCGGTGCTGTTCGACAAGACCGACCCGCAGAACCCGATCAACCGCCGCATCAGCATCGTGGTGATGACCAAGGCCGCCGAGGAGGCCGCCCTGGCCGGTGCCGGCCCGCAGGTGGGGCTGTCGGCGCCCACCGCCGACCCGGACGTGCAGGCCGCGCAAGGTGAGGCAAAGTAGACGGTGGGTGCGGACCCTGGTCCGCACATCTGGGAAAGCGTGCGGACCAAGGTCTGCACCCACCAGGGGCATCACCCGGCGCACCCGCTACAATGGCGGTCTTTCCGTTTCCAGGTGATCCCACCCCATGTCCCAGAACTCCAAGGCCAAGCGCGACAAGCGCAAGAAGCAGCAGGCCAAGCGCCCGTTCCTCCGCCTGAATGCCCAGCAGCAGGTGCAGAACCATGCCGTGCTGACCAACGAAGACGGCCAGGTGGTGGCGGCCATCGGCCTGCAGGGCCGTGAGTGGCTGCTGGCCATCGGCGGCCAGACCATGGGCAATGCCGAGAACCCGGTGCCGATGCTGGCCATGCTCAAGCACCTGGCCAACGTGCAGGAAAAGGAAGGCCGCAAGGTCAACCTGGAGTACTCCGAACTGCTGCAGAAGCTGCTGGACACCCTGGCGGCCGAATCCGAGCAGACCGCCGACGAGTACCTGGACAAGCTGGTTGCCGAGTTCGAAGGCGTCGACGCTGCTGAAGGCGAGGAAGGCGAAGCCGCCGAGGGCGACGTGGCCGAAGAAGCCGCTGCCGAGGCCGCTCCGGCCGCTCCGGCCGCTGACAGCGACAGCAAGCCGCAGGCCTGAACCGGCCGCGGCGGTGACGGTCTACGTCGATGACGCGGTGCATCCCTGGCGCGGACAGCGCTGGGCGCACCTGATGGCCGACACCCTGGCCGAGCTGCACGCGATGGCGGCGCAGCTCGGCATTCCCCCGCGGGCCTTCCAGAACAAGGCCAGCGGTGCCCACTACGATGTCACTTCCGAGCTGCGCGCACAGGCGATCGCGCTCGGTGCGCGGGCGATCTCACGGCACACCGACCGTGAACTGGTCAAAACGGTGATTGCCAACGCCAAGGCGCAGTACCGGCCGTAGGCCACGTCGCGGGTTCGCCGGACACCAACCGGCACCGACCGGGTAGAGTCGACTGTCAGTCGACTGCTCTCCCATCCGGCCGCGAGAACCCCGCGCTGCGCGCGATGGTCGACCAGCGGTCGACTCTACCCCGTCGGGTCGTGCCGGGCGGATCGGCCCATCGCTCAGAACGGGTCGCTGCCCAGCCGGATTTCCACGTTCAGCAGCGAGCACAGCGCCAGCATTGCGTCGTCGTCGCGGGTCAGCGCCATCACGCCGGTGAAGCCGTCGCTGCCGGCATCCACGCTCCACAGCGTGTAGTTGTGCTCGCGCAGGCGGTCGAAGGCGGTGGACATCAGCTGCACGCCGTCCAGGTCTTCGGCGAAGTCCTCGTCATCCAGGTCGCCGCCCCAGTCCAGCTGCAGGTTGAAACGCGCCGACAGCTCGTTCACCGCCGACTGCAGCGATTCCAGGTCGTCGCGTTCCACCTCGAAACCGGACTGCCAGGCGATGGCCGTGAACAGGGCCGGCAGCCAGTCGCTGTCCGCTTCCAGCGGCTGCCCGTCCTCGGCCAGGTGCTCGCGCCAGCGGTTGAACTGCTGCAGGGCCAGCTCCTCGTCGCCCGGGTTGATCAGCACCAGCAGGTTCCAGACCCGTGCCTCGAAGCCATCTTCGTCGAAGTCGTGGATGTCTTCCTCGAAGTCGAAATAGTCGCTGTTGTCGGGCATGGCGGAACTTCCTCTGGGGCAGGCCGGCATTCTACGGTTTATCCTGTGCCGCTGAAGCCGGCCTTGGTGGCCGTCACTGTGAATGAAGCGATGAGCGATACCCCTCCCGACCACCTGGCGATCAACCCGGCCAGCCCCTTCCATGATGCGCAGGCGCTGGAGCGCGGCGTCGGCGTGCGTTTCAACGACGTCGAGCGTGACAACGTCGAGGAATACTCGGTCAGCGAAGGCTGGATCCGCGTGCAGGCCGGCAAGGCCCGCGACCGCCGCGGCAACCCGATGACCATCAAGGTCAAGGGCAAGGTCGAGGTGTATTTCCTGGACCAGAAGCCGGAATAAGCACGGCTCCCGGATCCTGGGGTCAGATCCCTTTCCTGCGGAAAGGGATCTGACCCCGATCAACGCGGACCGAGGTCCGCACCCACCCGGGGTACACGGTCATTCGCGCTTGCGCGATTCCAGCAGGTCCAGGTTGCGGATCAGGCGCCGCGAGATCTCATCGGAGATCACCCCGCGCCGGGTCAACCGGAACAGCTCCTCGCGCTCGGCATTGAGGCCGGCGCTGCGCAGCTGGCGGTAGCCCATTTCCATGCGCCGTACCTTCTCCGGGTCAACGTCGGGCCCATCACTGTCGCGCTCCAGGTGCCGCTGGTAGAGCAGGCTCACCCGCGAGGCGGCGTCGTTGTAGAGCTGCACGTTCTCGGTGTTCTGGTTCATCACCAGCTGCTGGCGCATGCGCTCGACCCCGGCCAGCGCGGCCTTCGACGACAGCCGGCGTGCCAGGTCCTCTTCCTTGCGCTCGCCCGAGTCAGCCGGCAGCTGCAGGCCCTTCAGCAGCTGTGGCAGCGCGATGCTGGCGCCCAGCAGCGAGAACAGGATCACCGATGCGGCCAGGAAGATCACCAGGTCACGCGCCGGGAACGCACTGCCGTCGGGCAGGAACAGCGGCAGGGTCAACACACCGGCCAGGGTGATCGCACCGCGCACGCCGGCCACCGAGGTCGCCACCACGATGCGCCAGTTCGGTGCCTCGCCCCGCTCCAGGCCGCGACGGCGCGCGCGCAGCAGGTTCCAGCGCAGCGACAACCACACCCACAACAGGCGCAGCACGACCAGTGCCAGATTGATCACCACCACATACACCAGCAGCCACCACGCACTCTGGTGGCCGGTCTCGTTCATGGTGGTGGTGGCGCGTTCGACGATGCCCGGCAGCTGCTCGCCCAGCAGCACGAACATGATGCCGTTGAAGCTGAACTGCAGCATGTTCCAGACCCCGGCGCGCTGCACGCGCATGCTGCCGGAGACGCGACCGGTCAGCTCGACATAGCTCATCGCGATACCGGCGGCGACCGCGGCGAGGATGCCCGAGGCATGGATCTCTTCGGCCAGCAGGTAGGCCGCGAACGGAATGAGCAGGTTGACCAGCATCGCCGCGCCGGGCTCTTCGCCGAAGCGGCGCCACAGCCAGCGCTGGAAGGTGGACACACCCAGCGTCACCGCCACGCCCACCGCCAATCCCGCCACCGCCACCCACACGAAGGTCAGCGAGGCCGTGGCCAGCGAGAAGGTGCCGGTCATCACCGCCGCCACCGCGAAGCGGAAGCAGACCAGGCCCGAGGCATCGTTCAGCAGCGACTCGCCTTCCAGGATGTGCATCAGGCGCTTGGGAATCGGCGCCTTCGAAGCGATCGCGCCCACCGCCACCGGGTCGGTCGGCGAGACGATGGCCGCCAGCGCGAAGCACACCGCCAGCGGCATCACCGGAATCAACCAGTGGATCAGGAAGCCGGCGCCGATGACGGTGAACACCACCAGGCCGAACGCCAGTTCGAGGATCGCGCCCTTGTCGCGGAACAGGCCCTGCTTGGGGATGCGCCAGCCATCGAGGAACAGCAGTGGCGGCAGGAACAGCAGGAAGAACACTTCCGGCTCCAGCGCGTGGCCACGGTTGAACACCCCGGCGATGACCGCACCCAGGCCGATCTGCACCAGCGGCAGCGGCAACGAGAACGGCAGGACGCGAACCAGGTAGCCGCTGGCGACAACGGCCACCAGCATCGCCAGGACGACTTCAATGGTATGCATGCTTCTTCCAGGAAGCGGCGCGTGGGGAGGCTTGGAGGCCAGCGCCGGAAACCCGGAAAAAACTACCACATGCGGCCATGGCCGCGACGGCCGGGGCCGCCGCGCGTCAGCCCCGGCTCATGCCCCGTCGAAGCGGTACAGATCCATGGCGAGGAAGCCGGCATCGATGCCTGCATCGATGCGGCGCGCACCGAAACCGCCCTCGCCGGCCGCGCCCATTGCAAAGAACAGCGGCAGCAGGTGCTCGTCGGTCGGGTGCGCGCGTTCGGCGAACGGCGCCTGCCGGCGGTAATCCAGCAGGGCCTGGCGGTCATCAGCGGCCAGGCGCTGCTCCACCCATTCGATGAAGGGCCGCACGTACGGCGCTTCCTTGCCGTCCTGGTAGTCGCCCCAGTCGTGCAGGTTGTGGGTGATGCTGCCGGAGCCGACCAGCAGCACGCCCTGTTCGCGCAGCGGCGCCAGCGCACGGCCCAGCGCGAACTGATGCTCGGGGCCGAGCAGCGGCTGGATCGACACCGGCACCACCGGGATGTCCGCCTGAGGGCGCAACAGCCGCAGCGGTACCCACGCGCCGTGGTCGAGGCCACGCTGCGGGTCGATGGCCACTGGCAGGCCTGCGGCGGCGATGCGGCCGGCCACTTCTTCGGCCAGTGCCGGATCACCCGGTGCCGGGTACTGCAGTTCGAACAGCGCGCGCGGGAAGCCACCGAAGTCGTGGATGGTCGGCGGCTGTGGATGCGCGCCAACCAGCGGCTGCCGGCCCAGCCAGTGCGCCGAAGCCATCACGATGGCGCGCGGCGTCGGCAGATCGCGCGCCAGCTCGGCCAGGCGCACGCCAACCTGGCCCGGCTGCAGGGCAGTCATCGGCGAACCATGGGAGATGTACAGCGAAGGCAGGCGGGACATGGAATTCTCCAGTTGCAGGATCAGGCGGCGATCAGCGCGAACGCAGGGTCCACTTGCCATCGCCGAGCAGGAACAGCACCACCAGCGCCAATGCCCAGAACGCCGGGTATTCCCAGCCGCCGCCGGCATTGGCGAAACCGAAGCCGTTGGCGCCGTGCACGGTGACGATGGTGCCCAGCAGCAGTGGCACGCCGACCAGGCCCACCCAGCGTGCGTAGATGCCCAGCAGCAGCGCGACGGTGATCACCAGTTCGACGCCGATGGTGAGGTAGCCGAGCACACCGGGCAGGCCCAGAGACTCGAAGAACGCCGCCGTACCGGCCGGGGTGAACACCAGCAGCTTGGTCAGTGCGTGGACCAGGAACAGCACGCCCAGAGCCAGGCGCAGCAGGGTGGCGCCATACGGCGCCAGCGGCGAAACAGGAGCGGTCGTGGTGTGCATCGGAAGGCACCTTGAAGGGAGTGGGCACAGGTTATTGCGCCTTCACTGGCCGATAAATACGATCGTTTGACCGTATTTATTTCACAAGGCGCAACAATGGACACCCTCGAGGCGATGCGCGTGTTCGTGGCGGTGGTCGAGCGCAACGGCTTCAGTGCCGCCGCCCAGGCCCTGGACATGTCCACCGCCGGCGTCACGCGCCAGGTCGCGGCGCTGGAAAAGCGCCTGTCCACCCGCCTGCTCCACCGCACCACGCGCCGGGTCAGCCCGACCAGTGCCGGCGCCGCCTACTACGCCCAGTGCGTGCGCCTGCTGGCCGAATTCGACGCGCTGGAGGCCAGTATCGGCGCGCAGGCGCTGGAGCCCTCGGGCACGCTGCGCATCAACGCACCGGTGAGCTGGGGCATTGCCCGCCTCGGCCCGCTGCTAGCCAGTTATCGCCAGCGCTTCCCGCAGGTGGAGTTGGACCTGGCGCTGTCCGACCGGCTGGTGGACATGGTCGAGGAAGGCTACGACGTGGCCATCCGCATCACCCGCGAGCCCGGTCCCACGCTGATCGCACGTCGCCTGGGCGAATCGCGGGTGAGCCTGTGCGCCGCGCCGGCCTACCTGGCCGCACACGGCACCCCGCAGACCCCGCAGGAGCTGCAGGCACACGCATGCCTGAGCTACAGCTACTGGGCCGCTGGCGACCATTGGCCACTGCAGGGACCGGGCGGCGAAGTGAAGGTCTCGGTAAGCAGCCTGCTGCACGCCAACAACGGCGACGTGCTGCGCGAAGCGGCGATCGCCGGCATGGGCGTGATCCTGCAACCGGACTTCCTGCTGGAAGACGCACTGGCCGATGGCCGTCTGGTGCGCGTCCTGCCCGAGTGGGAGGCCGCGCCGATCGGCATCTTCGCGGTCTACACCAGCCGCAGCCACCTGGCACCGAAGGTGCGCAGCTTCATCGACCACCTGGTGGAGGCCGGGGTGTAGCCGAGCCTGGCGTTTGCCGTAGTGCCGGCCGCTGGCCGGCAATCAGACACCTCCCGGTCCTGGGCGAATGCCGGCCAGCGGCCGGCACTACCACTTAGGCGGCGACCTCATCCAGCGCGTCGATGATCCGTTCCAGCGGTGCCGGCCGTCCCAGCAGGTAGCCCTGCACCTGGTCACAGCCGTGCGCAGCCAGCCAGTCCAGCTGTCCCGGCGTCTCCACGCCTTCGGCGATGATGGTCAGGCCCATGCTGTGGCCCAGCGACAGCAGTGCGCGGCAGATCGAGGCGTTGCGTGGATTGGTTTCCACGTCCGCCACGAAGCTGCGGTCGATCTTCAGGATGTCCAGCGGCAGGTGCTGCAGGTAGGACATGCTGGAATAGCCGGTGCCGAAGTCATCCAGCGACACGCTGATGCCCTGCTCGTGCAGGCGCTGCATGGTCTGCATCGCCTGCCCCGGCTTGCGCATCAGGCTGCTCTCGGTCAGTTCCACATGCAGCGCACCCCGCGCCAACCCGAACTCCTGCTGGGCGCGGGTGAACTCGGCCACCAGGTCGCTGTTGAAGAACTGCACGGCCGAGACGTTGACCGCAATCGGCAGCTCGCCCCACCCGGCCTCGACCAACCGCCGCTGCGCCTTCGCTGCCGCTCGGATCACCCAGCGGCCAAGTGCCAGGATCAGCCCGGTGTCCTCGCACAGCTGGATGAACTCATTGGGCGGAATGAAGCTGCCATCAGCCTGCGGCCAGCGCAGCAATGCCTCCAATGCCGCCGGGCTGCCATCGCTGGCATGCCGGATCGGCTGGAAGTACAGCTGGAACTCGTTGTCGATGGCCGCATGGATGCGCCCGGCCAGGCGCAACCGGTCGGCCAGCCGCGTGGTCACCGCTGCGTCGAACCAGACCACCACGTTGCCCTCCGCACGCGCCGCGTGCGCCGCCTGCGCGGCCATGCCGATCACCTGTTCGGCGCTGTGGCCGTCACCGGCCACATGCACCGCCACGCCGATGCGCGGCTCGAACTGGTGCAGTGAATCCTTGCCACGCATCGGTGCCGACACGATCTGCAGCAGGTCGTCCAGCACGCGCTGGGTATCGTGCTCCGAACCAATGGCGAACACGAAGTCCTCCGCCGGCTGGAACGCCAGCGTGCCGCAGCGTGCGCCCAACCCGCCCAAGCGGGTCGCCATCGACTGCAGCACGGCATCACCGATCTCACGGCCCAGCGTATCGGCCACCAGCTGCAGTCCGCGCAGTTGCACGAAGGCGATGGTATAGCCCTCGCCCTGCTCATCCAGCTGGTCGGTCAACGCACGCACGTTGAGCAGGCCGGTGGCCGGGTTGTGCCGTGCCTGGTAGGCCAGGTCGCGCTCGTAGGCCAGCCGTTCGCTCACATCCTCGGCCAGCACCAGGCACGCGGGCTGTCCGTCGAAATCGAGTTTGGACAGGTGTGCGCGCACCTCGAACACGCTGCCGTCCTTGCGCCGGTGCAGGCGCACGGTTGCGTCGGGGGGATCGCCCACCTGCGCGCGCTGGATGGCACCACGCACCTCGTCCCAGCCTTCGCGCGGGCGGATGTCGAGGATGCTCATCGCCAGGAACTCTTCGCGGCTGTAGCCGTACTGGCGCACCGCCGCGTCATTGACCTCGATGAAGCGCAGCGTGTCCGGGTCGAACACCCAGAATGGCGCCGGGTTGCGGTCGAACAGCAGGCGGAAGCGGCGTTCCACTTCGCTCATCTGCTCGCGCGCCTGGTAGCGTTCGCTCAGGTCGGTCAACGCGCCGATCATGCGTCGTTCGCTGTCGGCCACCTCCACCCGCTGTCCGCGCGCGCCCACCCAGCGCACTTCACCACCGGGCAGCACCAGGCGGAACACCTGGTCGAGCACTGCGCCGCCGGCAAAGGCCTGGTCGAAAGCCTGCTGCAGGCGCGCGGCATCATCGCGATGCACGCGAGCGAAGAAGTCGGCTACCGGCAGCGCATCGGTCTGCACGCCGAAGATCTCGCGCGCCAGGGGGGACCAGCGCAGCAGCGCGGCGTCCTCATCCACGTACCACGTGCAGACACGCCCGACCTGATGGGCCAGACGCAGCTCGGCATGGCCCGCCTTCAGTTCCTCGGCCATCGCCTGCTGGCTGCGGGTACTGCGGCGCACCGCATACAGCAGCACCAGCAGCACCACGATGTAGGCCAGCACGATCGCCACCGATGCCTGCAGGTACGGCCACCAGGGTGCCAGCACGTCCTCATCGGCCAGGCCGATCTGCACCGCCAGCGGGCTGCGGTCGAGCGTACTGATGGTCGTGATGCGCGGCACACCATCGACCACGCCGGGCAGGCTGCCGAGCTCGACCACCGCCTGCTTGCCGAGCAGGTCACGCCGCGGCAGGTCGTAGCGGCGACCGACCGTGCCATGCGGATCGGGCACGCGCGCCAGCATGTAACCCTCGGCGTCGGTGATCGAGACCAGCCCGTTGGGACCAACATCCAGGCCGCCGGCGATGCGCTGCAGTTCACCACAGCGCAGCCGCGCCAACAGCCAGCGTTCACCGGCCATCGGCAGTGCCAGCGGCACCACCCAGTCGCCATCGCTGGCCCGCTGCGGCGGGCCGATGTACAGGGCACTGCCCTGCCCCCGGCGCAGCGGGTCGGTCCACAGCGGCAGCTGCAGGTCGCCGCGCCCGGCGGTCAGCGCGCGCCCGTGGCGGTCCAGCACCACGATGCTGTGCAGTTCAGCGTGGCGGCGCAGCACGCCACCGATGGCCGCATCCAGCAGTACCGGGGCCTGTGACGGCACGCTGCGGAACAACTCACCGGCATCGCCGGCGATGCCGGTCATCGCCCGCTCCAGATTGCGCAGTTCCAGCGCCAGCAGGCGCTCGCTCCCCACCGCCAGCGCCCGGCTCTGCCGCTGCGCCGCCTCCAGGCGGCGGTGATAGTCGTTGGCCAGCATGGTGGCCAATCCGGCCACCAGCAACAGGCCCAGCAGCACGCCGCCCCAGGTGATGGCGCGCAACGGACGGGCCAACGCCCGCTTCAACGCGGGCATCGGTCGATCTTCCTTGTGCAGTCGGCTGGCTTCATGCGCGAACGAATCCTCCACATCCCCGACCTCAACGGCCGGCGGACGCCATTCTTGACGCCTGACCCCGTCCTGCATGGCCACCTCCCCGTGTCCGCGCAGGGCTCCAGGGCCCAGCATGCACCACCCCGGTGACGGCGTGAAGATCGCTTCGGCGCGTTCAGCCAGATCCTGCACAGGACCGGCCAGCCACAGGGACGGCCAGCCGGGCTGCGGCGGATTAGACTTGGGGTTTTCCGCTGCAAGAGAAGTCCATGTCCAAGCTGCGCCGTCCCACCCTGGCACTGGCCATCGTTGCCAGCCTGTCCCTGGCTGCCTGCGACCGTCCGGCCGATCCGGCCGCTGGCACCGCCAAGCCCGCCGAGGCTGCACCCGCTGCCGCCAAGCCGATGCTGGGCAGCTTCGGCTTCGATGCCAGCGGCATGGACCGCAGCATCGCGGCCGGCGATGACTTCTTCAGCTTCGCCAACGGCACCTGGGTGAAGAACACCGAGATTCCGGCCGACCGTTCGCGCTTCGGCAGCTTCAACGTCATCGCTGAAAAGACCCTGGCCGACACCCGCGCCATCCTCGAGGGTGCGGCCGGCAATGCGCAGGCCAGCGGTGACGACAAGCTGATCGGCGACTACTACGCCGCCTACATGGACGAAGCCGGCATCGAGCAGCACGGCATCGCCCCGGTGCAGCCGCAGCTGAAGGCCATCGAGACCATCGCCGACAAGGCTGGCCTGGCACGTGCCCTCGGCGGCGAGATGCGCGCCGACGTCGACCTGCTCAATGCCACCAACTTCTACACCGACCGCCTGTTCGGCCTGTGGGTCTCGGTCGACATGCTGCAGCCGGACCGCACCGCGCCGTACCTCGTGCAGGGCGGCCTGGGCATGCCCGACCGCGACTTCTACCTGGGCGGCGGCCGCATGGCCGAACTGCGCAAGCAGTACCAGGGCTACATCGCGCAGATGCTGCAGCTGGCCGGCGTGGCCGACCCGGCCGGCAAGGCACAGCGCATCCTTGCGCTGGAGACGAAGATCGCGCAGGCGCATGCCACCCAGGAAGAAACCAACGACGTGACCAAGGGTGCCAATCCGTGGACCCAGGCCGATTTCAACGCCAAGGCACCGGGCATGGACTGGAACGCCTTCCTTGATGCGGCCGCGCTGGGCGAGCAGCAGGACTTCATCGTGTGGCAGCCCAAGGCCGTGGCCGGCCTGTCCAGGCTGGTCGCCACCGAGCCGCTGGAGGTGTGGAAGGACTACCTGGCCTTCCACGCACTGGACCGTGCCGCCGCCTACCTGCCGAAGAAGTTCGCTGACGCCCGCTTCGCCTTCCATGGCACCGCGCTGAGCGGCACGCCGCAGCAGAGCGATCGCTGGAAGCGCGCCGTGGATGATGCCAACCATGCTGTCGGCGAGGCCATCGGCAAGCGCTATGTCGAGAAGCACTTCGACGCCAGGACCAAGGAGCGTGCGGACGAAATGGCGAAGAACATCATCGCCGCCTTCGCCAAGCGCATTGACGCACTGTCGTGGATGTCGCCGCAGACCAAGGCGCATGCCAAGGCCAAGGTCGCCGGCCTGACCGTGGGGATGGGCTACCCGGAGAAGTGGCGTGATTACACCGGCCTGGAGATCCGCCGCGATGACGCGCTCGGCAACGCACAGCGCGCCGAGCTGTTCGAATACCAGCGCAACATCGCCAAGCTGGGCAAGCCGGTCGACCACAGTGAGTGGGCGATGCTGCCGCAGACCATCAATGCGATGAACGTGCCGCTGGAAAACCGCCTGGTGTTCCCGGCCGCGATCCTGCAGCCGCCGTTCTTCGACGGTGCCGCCGACGACGCGGTGAACTATGGTGCGATCGGCGCGGTGATCGGCCATGAGATCAGCCATGGCTTCGACAATGCCGGCGCGCTGTTCGACGAGACCGGCAAGCTGCACAACTGGTGGACCGCCGAGGACCTGAAGCAGTTCAACGCCGCCGGTGATGCGCTGGCCGCGCAGTTCAGCAGCTACGAGCCGTTCCCGGGCGTGCATGTGAACGGCAAGCTGACCCTGGGCGAGAACATCGCCGACGTGGCCGGCCTGGGCACTGCCTACGATGCCTACCAGCTGTCGCTGCAGGGCAAGCCGGGCCAGACCCTGGAAGGCTTCACGCCGGACCAGCGCTTCTTCCTGGGCTTCGCCCAGGCGTGGCGCAGCAAGAGCCGCGAGCAGGCGCTGCGCAACTCGCTGCTGACCGATGTGCATGCGCCAGGCCAGTTCCGCGCACTCACCGTGCGCAACATCGACGCCTGGTATCCGGCGTTCGAAGTAAAGGAAGGCCAGAAGCTGTACCTGGCCCCGGACAAGCGGGTCAAGGTGTGGTGATGTAACCGGAACGGGCGCCGCGAGGCGCCCGTTTCATTTCCCGGTAGCTGCCAACCTCGGTTGGCGAATGCCCCGCTCGGGTGGATGCCAACCTTGGTCGGCATATCTACAGGTCTACAGGACTACAAGCCATCCACGCATGGCGTGGATCTACCGGCGCGTTGTGGCAATCACCAGCGTGGCGACCATGGCAAGCCCGGCCGCGACCCACAGATTCGCATGCAGGCCCACGCCATCCAGCAGCCGTCCACCGCCCCACGCGCCCATTGCGATGCCGATATTGAACACACCGACATACAGCGCGGTGGCGATCTCCACCGCGTGCGGCACTGCCTTCATCATCCAGCTCATCAGGCCGACCGACACGCCGCCATAGGCCAGGCCCCACAGCAACAGCACCACAATGCCGCCGGAGGGTGTGCCGCCCAGCCACAGGAACAACAACGGCGTCAGCAGCAGGCCGCAAGAGATCGCCAGCAGCATGCCGCGCGGATGACGAGCGGCCAGTGGTCCGGCGATGAAGTTGCCCGCGATGCCCGCCATGCCATAGGCGAACAGCAGCGCGCCGATCCAAGCGGCATCCACGCCCGATCGCAGGGTCAGCAACGGGCGCACATAGGTGAACGCAATGAAGTGACCTGCTACCAGCAGCAGCGTCAGGCATAGGCCGCGCTGCAGGCCACGGTGGCCGAGCAGCTGCACGAACTGCGCCGGGCGCACCGACGCCACCACCGGCAACGCGGGAACCACCCACAGTTGCAGCAGCATCACCGCCGCACTGAACAGCGCCATCGCTGCGAACGCGAAGCGCCAGCCCAGGGCGTCGCCGATCAGTGCACCCAGCGGCACCCCCAGAACCGATGCTGCGGCCACGCCCCCGAAGATGATCGAGGTGGCCAGGCCGATGCGATGCGCCGGCACCAGGCGTGCTGCCAGCCCACCAGCGATGGCCCAGATCCCGCCCATGCAGAACCCCACCAGTACGCGCGCGGCCAGCAGCCAGCCGATGCCGGGTGCAAGCGCCGAAGCAACGTTGGCGACCAGCAGCAGCCCCAGCAGCACGCACAGAATGCGGCGACGATCGATGCCGCCGGCTGCGATCACCACCAGCGGTGCGAACACTGCCGCCAGCAGGGCCGGCAGCGAGATCATCAGGCCGGCGGTGCCGGTGGACGCGCCGAGATCTTCGGCGACAGGGGTCAGCAGGCCCACCGGCAGCATTTCGGTGGTGACAACCGAGAAGGTGGCGAGGCCAACCGCAGAAACCGCCCACCACGGATGGCGATGCACAGGCGCGGCATGCGCAGGCGATGAAGCGCTCACGGGATGATGCCTTCAGGGGAGGTGGATGCAGCAGACGGGCGCAAGGCACGTCGCGCGAGTACGGCCAACAGCAGCACGCCCCCGCCTGCCACCAGTGCAACGACAAAGCCGCTACGCACGCCCCCCGCATCGACGCTCTGCCCGGACAGCGCCGCGCCCAGCGCCACGCCGATGTTCAATCCGGCCAGCAGCCAGGTCATGCCCTCGGTCAGGCGCGATTCGGGCACGCGTTGTTCGACCAGCGACATCGCCACGATCATCGTCGGCGCGAAGAACACCCCGGCCAGCAGCACCGCCACGACCAGCCCGGGCAGGCTGCCGACCCACGGCAGCGGCAACGTGGTCAGTGCGGTGGCCACTGCGCCGGCCAGCAACAGGCGCCGCAACGGTGCCTGCAGCTTCAGTGCCCCGAACAGCAGGCCCGCCGCGCAGCTGCCCAGCGCATAGGCCGACAGCACCACGCTGGCGGCAAGCGGCTGCCCCCGCTGTTCGGCGAAGGCCACGCTGGTGATGTCGACCGTACCGACAATCACGCCCATCGCCAGCATCAGCAACGCCAGCAGGCGGATCTCCGTGTGCCGCAGCAGCGAGCCCGAGGGAGTTGCACCTTCGTGCTGCTGCAGCGGCGGCTCGGTGCCCCGCTGCAGCACCAATGCGGCGACGCCGACCACCAGCAACAGGGCGGCCGCCAGTACGCCGGCCTGTGGCCATACCGCCACCGACAGCCCCACTGACAACGGTGGACCGACGATGAAGGTCACCTCATCGAACACGGTCTCCAGCGAATACGCGGTCTGCAGCT
Organism: Stenotrophomonas sp. YJH_SMC_21; assembly: GCF_059369555.1. Taxonomy (NCBI): domain Bacteria; kingdom Pseudomonadati; phylum Pseudomonadota; class Gammaproteobacteria; order Lysobacterales; family Lysobacteraceae; genus Stenotrophomonas; species Stenotrophomonas sp. YJH_SMC_21. The sequence goes on along the minus strand of NZ_JCAFSU010000010.1, from coordinate 16,339 downwards.
GCGGGCGACCGCGATGGATCGCAGTCCAGCGTGCGCGCACCATTGCGGACACGCTGGGCATGCATCCAGCCAGCATGGCGGCGACGAAAAGCGCCCAGTCTGGCGCAGCCAGCAGCGTGCACGCGAGCAGCAGCAACAACCCTGCCGCACTGGCCGCAGTAGCCCATGGCAGCACCCTGCCCTGCCCGCGCCGGTCGACCCAGCGCGATACCTGTGGCGACAGCAGCGCATAGGTCAGCACGAAGGTGGCAGACACCGCACCGGCCAAGGCATAGCTGCCGCGCAGCTGCGACAGCAATGTGATGATGCCGATGCCGGTCATCGGCAGCGGCAGGCGGGCCAGCAGGCCGGCCAGGGCGAGGCCGGCGGTGCCGGGGGCGGCGAACAGGTCGCGGTAGGGGGTGGCCATCGGGATCTCCAGGGCAGCGGCTTGCCTGGCGCTCCCGGCGCCACGACAATACATACAGAGCGTATGAATAAGAGCCTACATTCATACGCGTCGTATGTAAATAATCATGCACTGCGTATGTAAGGAGTTCCGGATGGTCCGTCGCACCCGCGCCGAGATGGAAGAAACCCGTGCCAGCCTGCTGGCCACCGCCCGCCGCGTGTTCAGCGAGCATGGCTATGCCGCCACCTCGATGGATGACCTGACCGCCCAGGCCGGCCTGACCCGGGGTGCGCTCTACCACCACTTCGGCGACAAGAAGGGCCTGCTGGCCGCGGTGGTCGCCCAGCTCGATGCCGAGACCGACCTGCGCCTGCAGGCGATCAGCGATGGCGCGGATGATGCCTGGGACGGTTTCGTACAGCGCTGCCGTGCCTATCTGGAGATGGCGCTGGAGCCGGAGATCCAGCGCATCGTGCTGCGTGACGCGCGCGCGGTGCTGGGTGGCGCCTCACCGGAATCGCAGCGCCACTGCGTCCACTCGATGCAGCGCCTGATCGAACAGTTGATCGCGCAGGGCGTAGCGATGCCGGTGGATGCGCAGGCGCTGGCATCGCTGATCTACGGCAGCCTGGCCGAGGCCGCGTTCTGGATCGCCGAGGGCGAGGATGGCGACGCGCGCCTGCGGCAGGCGACGACGGCGCTGGAAATGCTGTTGCGTGGCTTGAAGTCGGCCGGGTGAGGCCCATCCACGCATGGCGTGGATATGCTGCCGCATCCGCTCTGGTAGAGGCCAACCTTGGTTGGCCCTTCTGCGGCACCGCGCGCAGCGCGTGCCAACCAGAACCATGGCATCAGTAGATCCACGCCATGCGTGGATGAAGCTATATCGCGCAACGCGTGCCGACCAAGATTGGCACCTACCGGGGAACGGTGGGCCACTCGCGCAGCACCGACACCGGCACGCCCATGCGCGCACAGGCGCGGCTGGCGAGGCCATCGGGCAGCGCACGGCGGAACAGCGGCGCCATGCCCTGCATCAACTTCGCTGAAGCGGCCGCCTGCGCACGCTGGCGGCCGCTGCGTTCAAGCATGCCTTCGGCCCAGTCCGGCAGCAGTGCCGCACCGGCGCCAAGGAACACCTCGCGCGACAGCCCCGGCACCGGTACCGGCAGGCGCACGCCGGACAACACCTCCAGCACTTCACGCGAGCGCTCGTCCACACGCAGCTCCGGTTGCCGCGCGCAGAAGTACGCTGCCACCTCGGCTTCACTGCGCGGCACATCCACCGCACCCAGTGCCTCGGCCACGCGGCGGTACTCGTCGTAGTAGCGGTCGGCGATGTGCGCCGGCACCTCGCGCCCGTAGCGACGGAAGCCCTGCAGGAAACCAAACGCCTCAGTCACGTGCACCCATGTCAGCAGTTGTGGATCGTCCGCCGCGTAGGGCTCGCCCTGCGCGGTCTGGCCGCGGATCCGTGCATGGATGCGGCGCACCTTGGCCACCAGCGCCTCTACCTCCCCGCTGGGTGCATAGCTGGTACCGGCGACAAACGCAGTGGTGCGACGCAGGCGACCCACCAGGTCCTGACGGAAATTGGAGTGGTCGTAGACCCCGGCCAGCGCGCGCGGATGCAGGGTCTGCAGCATCAGCGCACACAGGCCCCCGGCCAGCATCGAGGGGAACTCCGCGTGCAGGCGCCAGGTCACGCTGTCAGGTCCAAACCAGCCCGGGTCACCCAGCGGCTGGTCGTAATCGATGCCGCTCTGGCCACGCGGGAAGGCCTCCAGTACCCAGCGCCGGATCGGCGCGGTGACGGGGCGGGAGAGTCGCTGCAGCAGAGCCGGCATCACAGGTCCAGGAAAAGCGAAAGGGTGGCCGCGAGTTGCGCGGTCGGCCCCGATTCTGGGCGATCACGACGCCGGCGGCGAGTCTTCGCACGCAGCCACGGTTTCATGTGCGGCCGCAGCACATTTCACCCTGCGACATCCTGTCGCAGGCTCCGGCCTCGATGCTGCGATGCAGCAACATTCACCGATTCAGAGAAGGCCCTTACGCGGCTTGGCATGGCGCCCATTGCACGGCTCGCTGGAAGTGCTAGAACTGGACCCGCCACACCGTCCAATGCTGATCGACGCACGTTCCACAAGGAGCCAGCCATGATTGCTTTGTTCAAGGGTTTGGGAATTCTGCTTCGCGACAACGAGCTCTACAGCAGCCCGTTCGATAAACAGGTTGCGCATTGGCGCAATCTCAGCGAGCAGCAGATCCGCGATGAAGTAGCCGTGCTGGCCCAGGCCAAGTGCCAATGGCTGATCGCCTCGATCGTCGGCTGGCAGGCGGCCTCGCTGCTGATTCTTGGCCTGATCGCCAACTACCTGTGGCGTGACGACTTCCATATCACGTTCACCCGCGTGGTAGTCGTGTTCGGCTCGTGGGTCTCGATCCTGTTCGTGATCTGGTTCATGGCCAACATGTTCGATCAGCAGGCCGGTTTCGAGCGCTGGATGAAGGCGTTCAACAGTCGCGCACGCATCAGCTCCAAGGCCGACAGCGTCGAGCACGTGGCCGAGGCACTGGACCTGGCCGAGCATTACCCGGAAGTGCTCGATTACAAGCAGGCGGTCACCGCCAAGCGCGAGCTGCGCCACGAGGACATCCGCATCATGACCGAGATCGGGCGCATGAAGCAGCACTCCGAACTGGTCGGCCGCCTCAACCACGTGGGCGAGAACGAGCACCACCACGACCTGACACTGCAGCCTGCCTACTGACCCTTCAGGGAAGCGGGGGGACCCACAATGCCGCCGTGATCACTCACGGTGGCATTGTTCTTTCCGATCCTCGCTGACGCACTGGGCGAAGCCCTTCGGCAGGTCCCTGAACTCCTGGGTGGTGCCGACCGCCAACGCGAACGACCGTATCGGCGCTTTCGCACACGCCGCGTCCGGACGACAGGCCGGGTCCAGCAACAGGTAATGGCACTGACCGCTGCGGCTGGCCATGCACTCAAAACGCGCCACGCCGTCCACTACCGTGCGCTTGCTGTACAGCGTGTCCACGCCATTGGCAGTGGTGCGGGTGATCGCGGTTTCGGTGGACTTCTGGCAACCGGCAAGCGCCAGTGCAGCGAGGGCTGCAAGCAGGAAAGGACGCATGCAATGCTCCTGGTAGCGGAAAGGTGCGGTGCGGCTACATGCCGCGGAACAGGCTCATGAATGGTTGGCTGACCACCAGTGTTTCCGTCCGGCCCCGCAGCCGCAGCACGCCGCGCCCGGTATCGTCGCGGCTGACCGCCGCCACCGCCTTCATGTTGACGATGGTCGAGCGGTGGATCTGGCGGAAGTGCTGCGGGTCGAGTACTTCCAGCAGTTCGCGCAACGGTGTGCGCAACAGGCTCTCGCCGGCAGCGGTGACCACGGTGGTGTACTTGTTGTCGGCACGGAAGTAGGCGACATCTTCCAGCATGATCAGCTGCGTCTCGCGGCCGTTGCTGGCGGTGATCCAGGCCAGCGGCGGGCGCTCGGCAGCACCCTGCGATGGACCCAGCCGCTGCAGCAGGCGTTCAAGCACGGCGTCATCCTGGCGCGTCGATGGCAGCCGCGACAGGATGCGCTCACGCGTCGCCAGCAGGCGTTCGTCACTGACCGGCTTCAGAAGGTAATCCATCGCGCCCTGCTCGAACGCGTCGATGGCGTACTGGTCATAGGCGGTGACGAACACCACCTGGGTGCGCGGGCTCAGCTCGGACAGCGAGCGCGCAACTTCGATGCCACTGATGCCGGGCATGCGGATGTCGAGGAACGCGATGTCCGGCTGCGTCTCGGCCAGCTGCTCCAGCGCACTGGCGCCGTCCTCGCACTCGGCCACCAGCTTCAGCTCCGGCCACAACCGGCGCAGCTGTTCCACCAGTGACTGCCGCAGCAGTTCCTCGTCTTCGGCAATGAGGGCTTCAAGCGGCATGGCTGCGCTCCTTGTGTGTCTGCGGCAAGGTCATGGTTGCGGCCACACCGCTGGGGAAGTTGGCAACGATCGCCACGCCGGCCTGCTCGCCACAGGTCAGGCGCAGGCGTTCGCGCAGGTTCTTCAGGCCGATGCCGGTGCCGCTGGTGCCCTGGCCGAAACCGAGCCCATCGTCGGCCACCGTCACCGTCACATGGTCATCGAACCCACGCGCCAGGATCCAGATCGTGCCACCGCCGGGCTTGGGTTCCAGGCCGTGCTTGATCGCGTTCTCCACCAGCGTCTGCAGTGCCATCGCCGGCAGGTGCACGCCATGCAGCTCATTCGGTACCTGCACTTCCACCGCCAACCGTGCGCCCATGCGGATACGCAGGATCTCCAGGTAGGCGCGCGTGCGTTCCAGCTCCACGCCCAGCGTCGACACCGACTCGTCCACCTGCGGCAACGAGCTGCGCAGGTACTGGATCAGGTGGCCCAGCATCTGCTCGGCACGTGCCGGGTCGGTGCGGGTCAGCACCTGCGCGTTGGCCAGCGTGTTGTAGAGGAAGTGCGGCTCCACCTGCGCATGCAGCAGGTTCAAGCGCGCGACCGACAATTCCTTTTCCACCTGGGTCTGTTCGGCGGCGGCCTGCTCATCGCGGCGCTGGTCGGCCACGCGGCGGCTGATCGCGCGGGTAACCGCTTCGGCGTTCTCGAAGTTGCTGCCCTCATCCAGCGCCAGCAGATCGGCCCACCAGCCGGCATCCGGTTCGAACAGCAGAGTGACGGTACTGGTGCCCTGCCCCGGCGTGACCGTCGCCAGCACGCTGTTGCGCTTGATCGCCAGCCGCGCCGGCAGGTTCCAGCGCGAGGGCTGGCGGCCATTCCAGAGGTCGACCCGGCGCACGTAGGCGCGCACCTGCAGGCTGCCGGCCGAGCTTTCCACATCTTCCACGCGCGGAAGTTCGGCAATCGCCGCTTCCACCACCGCATAGGCCTGGCCGGCATCCATCGGCAGTTCCACCTGGCGGCGCTGGCGCCCGGACAACGTGGTCGAATCCAATCGGCCGGCCACCAGCCAGACCCGGCGCACATGGGTGATCGCGCTGCCCAGCGCGGAGATCATCAGGAACATCGCCAGCAGGCCGAACACCCAGCCCGGGCCATCGTTCATGCCGCTGAAGATGCCGCTCCAGACCATGCCGGCGACAACCAGCGCGGCGGCCCAGGCCAGCAGGTGGCGGATCAGGAGAGAGAGGCTGGCGAACACGGCGGCGCCTTGGAGGAAGGGGGTGAGCCGAGCATAGGGCGGCCCGCCGGGCAAACAAGCGGGCTGCGACGAAGGCCGGAAAAGTGGGGATGGAAAGCCATCTGGTAGTGCCGGCCGCTGGCCGGCTCCCCACTTTCTCCGCATGCATCACAGGGATGCCGGCCAGCGGCCGGCACTACCCGGGAGGCGCCGGGCGAACCCGGCGCATGCCCTTACTTGCGCTGGTCGGCGCTGGCATCACGAACGGCGCGGAACGATTCGTCCTTGCTCCAGTTCGGCCAGCTGCGCGTGTTGGCCAGCTGGTTGCCGAGCGTGTACAGCACTTCCAGGTCGCGGGCGGCACCGGCGAACACCCAGTCCGGCTGCCATTCGTCGCCCTGCTGGTGGTAGCGCTTGGCGGTGTAGTCCTCGGAGGCCTTCTTGCCTGCGGCCACGCCACCGTTCACCCAGTCCTGGCCGGCCGACCACGACAGCGCCGGCACGCCACGCTTGGCGAACGGGAAGTGATCGGAGCGGAAGAACAGGCCGGCTTCCGGCTTCGGGTCCGGGGTGTAGCGGATATCCCAGCCCTTGGCCACGTCCTTCAGCTGGTCCAGCAGCTCGAAACGCGCGGCACCGTAGATGCCGAAGTCGCGCGACGGCCCGAACGGCGCCATGCCGTCCATGTTGATCACCGCCACGGTCTTTTCCAGCGGATACAGCGGATGGGTGGCGTAGTACTCCGAACCCAGCAGGCCCTTTTCCTCGGCGGTGACCGCCAGGAACAGCACTGACCTCTCCGGACGCTTGGCCTTGGCGAAGCCACGGGCCAGTTCGATCAGCGAGGCGGTGCCGCTGGCGTTGTCCAGTGCGCCATTGAAGATGCGGTCGCCACGTGCGTCGGGCTCGCCCACGCCGATGTGGTCCCAATGCGCGCTGTAGACGATGGTCTCGTCCGGGTGGTGGCTGCCTTCCAGGCGCGCGGCCACGTTGTGCGAGGTGATCACTTCGGTCTTCACCGCGTACTTCGCGTCCAGGCTGGCGCCGGTCAGCGGCACCGGGGTGAAGTCGCGCTGCTGCGCCTTCTTCTTCAGCGCCTCGAAGTCCTGCCCGGCCGAGCGGAACAGCTCCACGGCCAGGTCGCGCTGGATCCAGCCTTCCAGCAGCGGGTGGCTGTCGGCCGGGTTGTCGCGCACCACATCGAACATGGTGTTGGTGTTGGAGCCGGCCACCGTCGCCCAGCCGTACGACGCCGGTGCGGTCTCGTGCACGATCAGCACGCCCAGCGCACCCTGTCGGGCGCCTTCTTCGTACTTGTAGGTCCAACGGCCGTAGTAGGTCATGCCCTTGCCGTCGAAGTCACCCTGGCCGGTCTCGAAGTCCGGGTCGTTGATCAGCACGACGGCGATCTTGCCCTTCAGGTCCACGCCCTTGAAGTCGTCCCAGTTGCGCTCCGGGGCCTTCACGCCGTAACCGAGGAACACCAGCGGGGCCATGCTGATGTCGACGTTGCTGGCCCCGTTCATGGCGGCGCGCACGGCAATCTGCTTGCCCTGTTCCAGCGGCAGGGTCTTGCCGCCCTGGTGCAATGCCAACTGCGGCGCGCCGACGATGTCGCCCTTGCGCAGCGGCACGGCCTGGGTCCACAGGCGCTTGCCGTCCTTGAGGTCACCGCCCGGCTGCAGGCCGGCGTCGGCGAACTGCTTGCTGAGGAAGGCGATGGTCTTTTCTTCGCCGGCGGTGGCCGGGGAGCGGCCTTCGTAGGCGTCGGAGGCCAGTTCCTTGACGTCGGCGGAGATCCGCGCGCCGTCGAATTTCGGGGTGGCCGCCATCAGTGCGCTCGACACCGACAGGGCCAGCAGGCCCAGTACTACTCGTTTCATTGCTCTCTCCAGCAGGAAATCCTTCTGGAGTGTAATGGGATTCGGCAGGGCTGCGCCCTGCACCTGCCGATGCCAGGGCAACAGCATCAGCCGAAGCAACAGCAACAGCAGAAGCAGGCATTCGGTGGGATGGCGGGGTGGGTCCGGTTGCGGGGGACGCCGCAAACCCGTCCTTGGGGGCTTGGCCGCGGCATCCATGCCGCGGACACCCCCGCAACCGGACCCACCCCGCCTTCGACAGCTTCCCGGTGCTGTTGGTAGGTGTCGACCTTGGTCGACACGCATGGAAAACACGAAGGGGTCAGATCCCTTTCCCGGCGGGAAAGGGCTCTGACCCCATCGGTGTGTTGCTTGAACCTGTTACCAGTTCGGGTCTTCTGCCGGGGCGGCGGCCGCCTTGGGCTTCGGCTTGGCGGCCGGGCGTGCGGCAGCTGCGGGAGCGGCCGAGGCAGTCGCACCTGCGTCGGCGGCGGCCGGCTTGCTGCCCAGCTTCTGGCGCAGTTCGATCTGGCCCGGACGGAAACCGCCGCGCATCGCGTCGACGCCGTCTTCGATGGTGCCGTACGAGGTCTGTGCAGCGACGCGGTCGATGCGGATGGTGCAGCACGGGTGTTCGCTGCGGCCCAGCGAGCGGCCGGTCTGCGGGTCCTTCAGTTCTTCGCCCAGGCGCACGGCCTGCCAGCGCTGGCCGGCCTGCACGGTGTCACCGCCCTGGCTCAGCACCACCTGGTCACCGTCCACCGAGACCACCGACACCGGAAACAGCGTGGTGACGATGCTGGTGCCGATCTGGCCCGACAGCGATTCCATCATCGCCGCGGCCATGTTGCGGCCGTTGACCACGCGTGGCAGGGTGCTGGGGCCGGTCGAGGCCAGCTGGTGGTCGAAGCTGTCGGACATCACCACCTGGCCGGTAGTGGCGTTGATCAGGCGCAGGGTGATGCGGCCGCCACCGGAGTACGAGGTCACCTGGCGGTCGGACATGCGCAGGTTGCGCACGCTGCGCGGGTACTCGAAGCGTTCGATGGTCGGTATCAGGATCAGGTCGGTCGCCAGCTGCTGGCCCACGCGCGCGGTGTCCTGCAGGCGCACGTTGCCGCTGTTGATGTGGTCGATCTCGGCCTGCAGTTCGTCGCCGAATTCGCGGTCCAGCACGATGAAGCGCTGGGTCTGGGTCAGCGTGTCGGACAGGCGCGCACGGATCGCGTCGGCCACTTCATCGGCATCCACGCGGCCATCGCCTACGGCGTAGCTGCCGGCCTTGGTGCGCGGCAGTGCAACCACGATCTTCGGCTTGCCCTGCTCGTCCGGTGCGCGGTACTGGGCGATCTGTGCACGCACGCGCACCTTCCAGTAGCTGCGCATGCTGCGGTGGGTCACGTCGGAATCGAACGAGCTTGCACCACGCTTGGCATCGACGCTGACCTTCTCGTCGTAGCTTTCCCTGACGCTGGCCGAGGCCGAACCGCTCTTGGCCGAGGCTTCGCCGGACGCATTGGCCGACGCCGAGCCCTTGAAGCTCCAGCCTTCATCGCTGGCGCGCACGCGGGCGATGGTTTCCTCGTCCAGCTGCCGCACTTCATCCTGCGACAGGATTTCATAGCCCAGCACCGCGCCCTGCGAGCCGGCGATCATCTGCTGGGTGAACGCGTCGGCGCGGATATCGCCGACGTGTTCGCCATCCACATCCACATGCAGGCCTGCGCGCAGGCCCTGCATCTGGCTGGCCACGCGTACGCCGTTGACCTGCGCCACGGCCGACTGCAGCGCCGCCAGCACCGCCAGTTCCGGGGTGCTGCCGATGCCGTCCGCTTCGCGCGCGACCTGGGTGGTGCCGCCGAAATCCGGCGTGCCACGCAGGGGCGCTGCTTCCACTGGCGCATTGCTGGCCAGTGCACTGGTTGCCTTGTCCTTGGCGGGCGCGGCGGCCGGGGTGTCCTGCTTGCCGCAGGCTGCAAGCAGCGCGGCGGCCAGGCCCAGGCCGATCAAACGGGTTGTCATACGCATGGAGATTCGCCTCGGATCAGATCGAGTCGAGCATCGAGTCGGCGTTGGACGGCACCTTCACCTTGCTCTTCCTGGCGAAGGTCACGGCCGACTTGGTCGAACCGTACAAGCCCTGGATGAAGCCCGGCGATTCCTTGGCCACCCATGCGCCCGCTGCCAGCTTGCGGCCAACGGTGGCCAGCTGGGTCGCGCCCAGGTTCTTCATGCCGGCGGTGAAGCTGCTGGCTTCGCCGCCCAGCTTCTGTGCTTCGGCTGCCGACGCCAGCAGCGAGACCAGGCCTTCGGCGTAGTGCTGCTTGGATTCAGCGTTCAGTTCCGGCTGAGCGGCCTGGCGCTCGTTGATCGCGGCCTGCGCAGCTTCGCTGACCGACACCGACTTCTTCATCGCATCGACGCTGACCGAACCCGACGACAGCGCCTGGCGCTCGGCTTCCAGCAGCTGCACCTGCTCGGCCAGGCCGAAGGCGCGGGCGAACGAAGTCTGGGCCTGCAGCGAGTGCGACTGCGAGCTGACGAAACGACGCACCAGCGCTTCCTGCGCGGCTTCATCCGGAGCGGCGGCGCTGGAGGCGCTGCTGCTGGAGGTGCCGGTGGCGGCACCGGCCAGGTCCTTCAGCTTGCCCAGGCCCGCGTGGGCCGGCATCGACAGGGTGGCGGCAGCGATGGCCACGACAAGAGCGGTATTGCGGATCATATGAGTGTCCTTTGGGAGAGACGGCCGCGAAGCGGCACGTGGGAATCGGTAACCCCAGCGCGATGCCGAGCGAGCTCGGCACCCACCGGGTGGCGGATCAGCGGACTGCCTTGACGTTCAGTTCGTTGATCATCTGCTGGGCGGCCTTCTCGGCAGCCAGCTGCAGGGCATTGGTACGGGCCACGGTTTCATTCGGGCCGGTGCCGGAGAACTGCACCGGGCCCACCGACGACACGGTGCGCGGGAAACGGCCGGTCACATCCAGCACCTTGCCGGTGACCGTGACGAACACGCGGGTGTTGCCGCTGGCCGGATCGCGGTCGCGCATGCCGACGTCGAGGGTACCGACGGCGATGTAGGGGATGTTGGCCGCACGGATGCCGTTGGCGGTATCGCGCAGGGTGGCGGCAGACAGGTCGTTGCCGGTGCTGAAGTCCTTGCGGATGCGCTCGATGCTCAGCAGGCCGCGCGATTCGCCTTCCACGTACTCGGCTTCAACCACTTCGTAGCCGGCGGCGCTGAAGGCACCGGTCATCGCAGTGTTCACTTCAGCGGCGTTGGCCACCTTCCAGCTGATGTTGTCGCTGCGCTGGGTGGTGCTGCCACCGCTGGTGACCGACACCGAACCGTTCTGGTTGATGCTGCCGTTGGTGCTCACCGAGTTGCCACGGAAGCTGTCGCCTTCACGGGTGTTCTCGCTGTAGCTGCTGCTGGCGTCGACGCGGCGGTATTCCTTGTCCTGGAACGACTGCACGGTGTCCTGCGAGCGTGCCATGAACAGGAAGGTCAGCAGCGAACGCTGCGCGGCGGTGGCACCGGCCACGGCCGAACCTGCGTCCAGCTTGGTCTGCAGCAGCGTGGTGTTGATCTCGGCGCGGACAGTGACGGTGTAGGTCTTGGCCTTCTTGTCTTCGGTGTCCGACAGCGGTACGGCACTGAGCACATAACGGTCGATCTCGCCGATGAACTCGGCGCGGCGGGCTTCGAACAGGCGCAGCTTGGCCGCACCGGTTTCAGCGATGTACGCCTCCAGTGCATTGACCTTGGCCTTGTTCAGGGCCTGGGCGCGGGTGTCGGCGCTCAGGCGCAGGCCGTAGCTGGCCGAACCGGTACCGCGCGAACTCGCGGTCTGCGCGGCGACCGGCGAGGCCACCACCAGCGCGATGAGGATGAGCAGGATGGTACGCATCAACGACATGACTTGATCAACTCCTGGAGGGCTTGGGTCTGCTGCTGCAACGGGCGTCCGCCCGGCTTCTGTTCGTCCAGCCATGCGCGCGAATCGGCACGCTTGGCGGCGGCGCCGGCGAAGGCATCGAAGCCGGCCAGCAGGGTTTCGTAGCTGGCCGACCACTGGTCGACCTGCCACTGCGTGACCGGCACCACCTTGGTGGCGCCCTTGCGCAGCGGCTGTTCGAAATAGACCTTGCCGGAGAACGGTTCGGTCACTTTGGCGGTGAAGAATGCGCCGAACAGCATCGTCTTCATCGCCGGGGTTTCATTGATGACGCCGTTCTTCAGCGCATCGACCTGCACAGTGATGACGTAGTCCGGCTCGGGAATCTTCAGCTGGTAGACCTTGCCGTCGGCAAAGCGGGCGGCCATCGCACCACCGATCGCCTGGCCCGAGGCCGGCGGCAGCAGGCCGATGCCGGTATTGGACGACAGCGTCTTGGACAGTTCATGGGCCAGCGTGGCGCGCAGCGGGGTTTCCCACTTCGGGTCGGGCAGCTTGGCGCGGACCGCGTCGGACAGGGTTACGCCACCGACCTGCAGGCGACGCACGGCGGCATCGGGCAGCTTGGCCTGGGCGAGACTGGCGGCCAGCACCTGCGACAGGCTGGTATCGGCGCTGCCGTACAGCAGATCGGCGACGATCGCGTCGATATCGTCGTTGTCCGGCCGGTAATCCTGCACGTCGATGCGCTGCAGGGTCAGCGGATAGGACGCGATCACCTGGCGCTCGCGGAAATCGAAGAACAGTGCCTGCAGGGCCACTTCCACCAGCACTTTGTACTGGTTGCCGATCGGCTCGACCGAGACCAGTTCGCGGTCCAGTGCGGCGGCCAGCACCGTCGCGCTGGTGGTGCCGTCGAGCATCGCCACCGGCTGGTCGATCAGCTCCAGGTTCGCCGGCGGCCGGCGCTTGAGCGCCTGCGCCAGGGTCTGGTTCAGCGGGATCAGGCCGCGCTTTTCCAGCACGGCATGCGCATGCGGCGTGGTCGCCTGCACGGCAGCGGCATCCGCGGTATAGGCAAAACCGGCCCAGTAGGCCTGCTGCGATTTGTCAGCCGCCTGCGCGGCCATCGGCCACACGGCCAGGCACAGGGCACAGGCAAGCAGGCGCGCAAAAGCGCGCGATGCGCTCTTCGTCCTTGAATACATCCAACCGCTCCTCGGTCAATACGCACGGAATGCGGACGCTGATGCGTCCGCTGGGCGCGAAACATAGCCGCTCAGGCGCCTGCCGACAAGTGCTGCGTTCGTCGCAGTCACTCCTGGGGCGGCAGTCCGGCCCGTTGGCGCAGCAGGCCCCGCTCCGCCTGGTTCTGGCTGAGTCTGGCGGCTTCGGCAAAAGCCTGACGCGCGTCGAGGTCGCGCCCCAGCGCCTGTAGTATCTCCGCGCGCACCACCTGCAGGGGCGCGTACTCGCGCAGGCGTGCATCCACCAGCAGCGGCTGCAGTTGTGCCCACGCAGCGAACGCGCCCTCGCTGCGCAGCACCGCCACGACCCGATTCAAAGCGACAACCGGCGAAGGCATCACCCGCAGCAACTGGGTATAGAGCGAAGCGATACGTGGCCAGTCGGTGGCTTCAGCCCGACGCGCAGCCGCATGGCAGGCGGCGATGCGCGCCTGCAGTACATAGGGATCATCAGCACCACCGGCGGCCAGCGCGCGGGCCAGCACCTGCTGCCCGCGTTCGATCTGCAGCCAGTCCCAGCGCGCGCGGTTCTGCTGGTCCAGCAGCACCGGCGCGCCCTGCGCGTCGGTCCGTGCCGCAGCACGCGATGCCTGCAGTTCCATCAGTGCCAGCAGGCCCAGCACCGGCGGCACCGGCAGCCGGTGCGCCAGGATGCGTGCGAGCCGCAGTGCCTCCTCGCACAGCGCCGGACGCATCCAGTCATCGCCGGCGCTGGCCGCGTAACCTTCATTGAAGACCAGGTAGATCGCCTCCAGCACCGAAGCCAGCCGCTCGGGCATCGCGTCCGCGCGCGGCACCTCATAGGGCACCTGCTTCTGCGCCAAGGTGCGCTTGGCGCGCACGATGCGCTGGGCGATGGTCGGCTCGGGCTGCAGGAACGCACGTGCGATCTCGACGGTGGTCAGGCCACCGAGCAGGCGCAGGGTCAGTGCCACCCGCGCATCGGCCGGCAGCACCGGATGACAGGCCACGAACATCAACCGCAGCAGATCGTCACCCAGGTCATCCTCCAGCGCCTGGCTGTCATCCGGTGCCGGCAGCGCCGCTGGGTGCAGTTCCTCGCCCCACTGCGCATGCTGCTGCGCCACCCGCTGGTGTTGGCGCAGCACATCGATGGCACGGTTGCGCGCAGTGGTCATCAGCCAGGCTCCGGGGTTGTCCGGGATGCCCTGTTCCGGCCAGCGCTCCAGCGCGGCCAGCCAGGTGTCCTGGGCCAGCTCCTCGGCACGGCCGACATCGCCCCCGAGCAGCCGCGCCAGGCGCGCGATCAACACCGGCGACTCCATCCGCCAGAGGGTTTCCAGACGCTGCGTCAGTGCGGGATCGGGCATGCGCCGATCACAGCACGCACGCCCGGCCCGCACAAGCGCCGCAGCTCACGCTTCAACAATCGGCTTGAAGCCACCCCAGAACATGCGCCTGGTATCGAACGGCATGTCCTTCGGGCCCAGCGACGCCAGCCGCGGGTCGGCCATTACCCTGGCGTTGATGCGGTCGCGCGCCGCGCGCGAACGGAACACCACGAAGGCGACGATCACCGTTTCGCCCGGCTTTGCCTTGACCGCACGCGGGAACGAGGTGCTCTTGCCCGGTTCCACATCGTCAGCCACGCATTCCATGTACTGCAGCGCGCCATGGTCCTTCCACACCGCACCGGCCTTGCGGGCAAGGCGGCGGTAGGCCGCCACCTTGTCCTGTGGGCACGGCAGCACGTAAGCATCCACGTAAGCCATGAGGGTTCTCCCTTGCGGCGGCCGTCAGCCCGGCTCGCCGTCCATGTGTGCGATTTCCCAGAGATGGCCATCCAGGTCCTGGAAGCCGCGCTGGTACATGAAGCCGTAGTCGCGCGCCGGCTGCGGTTCGCTGGCACCTGCAGCCAGTGCCTTGTCCACCAACTCGTCAACTGCCTTGCGACTGGGGGCCGAGAGCGCATTGATCACTTCCGTGTGAGTGTGTGCATCGGCAATCGGCTTGTTGGTGAACTGCTGGAAAAAAGGTTGGGTCAGCAGCATCACGTAGATGCTCTCGCTGATGACCATGCCAGCCGCATCGTCATTGGTGTAGGTGGGATTGAAGCTGTAGCCCAACGCGGTGAAGAACGCCTTCGACTTCCCCAGGTCCTGCACGGGCAGGTTGACGAAGATCATCTGCGGTTGTGGTGCGCTCATCGGTGAAGCTCCTTGTGGATGACAAAAAGGGGGATCAGGGCTGCTTCATGCAGTTGACCATCCACGGCTTGCCGTAGCGGTCGATCAGCATGCCCCAGCGGTGGGCCCAGAACGTTTCGGCAATCGGCATCTGCACCTGGCCACCCTCGGCCAGTGCAGCGAACACGCGTTCGGCTTCTTCGATGCTGTCGACGTCGACATTGATGGTGGTCGAGCCACCCTCGCCGCCGCCGGGACCGTCGGCCGCCATCACGATGGCGCTGCCGATCTCCAGCTGGCTGTGCGCGACGTGGTCGAGGGTTTCCGGCGGCATTTCGTTGCAGCCCGGCGAGCCGTCGGAGGGCGGCATGTCGCGGTACTTCATTTCCGAGGTGACCTGGCCACCCAGCGCCTTGGCGTAGAACGCCATCGCCTCATGGGCCTGGCCGCTGAAGCCGAGGAAGGGAATCAGTTTCATGGCAATACTCCGTTGTGCGGTTCTAGGGCAGTAGTGCCGGGTCGTGCCCGGCAGGGAGATGAATCGGGTCAACCTTCCAGCTGTGCACGCAGACGCTGTTCCTGCTGCTGTAAGTCGGGGGTGAAGGCTTCACCGAAGTCTTCGGCTGAAATCAGCGGACGCAGCTCCAGCGTGCCGCCACTGTTGAACGGCGCACGGCTGGCCCATTCAACGGCCTCCTCCAGCGACCGCACCTCCCACAGCCAGAAGCCGGCGATCTGTTCGCTGGCAGGACCGAACGGACCGGCCTCGACCTTGGGTGCCCCGCCGCCGAAATGAATGCGACGGCCGCGCTGGGTGGCGTGCAGGCCTTCACCGGCCAGCATGATGCCGGCGGCCACGAGTTGCTCGTTGAAGGCGCCCATTTCGGACAATTCCTGTTCACTGGGCATGCGGCCGGCTTCGGAGTCGGCGTTGGCCTTCACGATCACCATCACTTTCATTGCGGTCTCCCGTGGGGACGCGTGGTGCGTTCCCTTCATTGGGTACAACGAACCAGGGGGCTGGGAATCGACACGTCTGTTGGAAATTTTTTTCTTGCGCGGAAAGCGCGCCTTCGGCGGAGGTCGGCGAACGGCGGAGCCCCTCCGTGGTGGGGTTGGGTTGGTCGCTGAAAGCTCGGGTTCATGGGTTTGGCCGGGTGGGGAGGCAGGGCAGGGGACGCTGCAAGTACGTCCATGTAAGCTCGGTCGCCGCATCCATGCGGCTCACGCCCCTGCCCTGCCTCCCCACCCGGCCTTGGACAGTTTCCTGCCTCCGGCACGCACCACGGGAAGATCAAGAAAAAAGGCAAAAGCAAAAGCAAAAACAAAAACAACGGCGATTGGCTGGCGGCCTCGGCCTCGGCTTTGCGAGCGAAGCGACCCGCTTTTGCTCTTGTTTGTGATTTTCCGTGGTGGATCAGCTGCAGAGATCTGTCCAAGGCCGGGTGGGTAGGCGGGGCGGGGGTGTCCGCGGCATGGATGCCGCGGCCAAGCCCCCATGGTGAAGTGACCCCCGAGACTTGGACGGGGTCAGGCGGCCGATTGGGCCCGCTCCCGGTACTCTACCGGGCTCAGACCTTTCAGTTTCAGTTTGATGCGCTCCTG